>NZ_JBHVTT010000020.1:0-97585 GCF_042884555.1 Arthrobacter sp. NPDC058127
ATGTGGATCAAACCCAAAGCCCACGGCATGGACCACACCGGCCTCGGCGCACCCGACTTCATCCAACCGGACCGCAGCATGAGCGCCATCGGAGGCTGAGACTTTGCTCGTAAGATACTTCGCTGCCGCGCGCGCCGCGGCAGGCGTCGAAGAAGAACACCACGATCTTCCGGAAGGAACCAGCCTGGACGGACTGATCGCGGCCGTGCTCGCCGTCGAACGTCCGGAACCACCGGCCGGCACGCCGCCCCTGGCCCGGATCATTTCGCGCAGCAGCTTCCTGCGCAACGAGGTGGCAGTCCGCGACCATTCGGCCGCTCTCGGTGCGGACGACGTCGTCGACGTCCTCCCGCCGTTTGCCGGCGGCTGAGCCGGCCACAGCCGAAGGGTGGCTCCCCGGGTCCAACGAGCCTACGCTGTGCCTATCCGCGCAATAGCAAAGGAAGAGCCATGTACACCCTCCTGATCGAACACGCTGTGAACGACTTCGGCGCATGGAAGCGGTCCTTCGACTCGGATCCGGCAGATCGCGCCGGGTCCGGCGTTATTTCCTACAGGGTCTCCAGGTCCTTGGACGATTCGCAGCGGGTCCTGATCGAGCTTGATTTCGCCGGGCGGGAGCAAGCCGAATCAATGCTGGACACCTTGCGGACAAGGGTGTGGAGTGGACCTGGAAGGCCGGCCTCGCTCGATGGTATGCCCGATGCCCGGATCGTTGAGTCGATGGAGGCCAGGATCCTCTGAATGCCGTGCCTGCTTGACGTGAGCCCTAGACGCGCCTGCAGACAGAGATCATGAACGGGCTGAACGTCGCGGCGTCCCCAAGCCTCAGTTCCGCCATGTGGGTCAGCACGCCGCCGTCCACCTTGAAAGTGTGCCGAGCGGTCCCGCGAGGGCTACGCCTCTCAAGCCTGAGTGTGCCGTCCTCCCAATGCCCGCGGGCCGGAGCTTCCGGCGGCCGGCCCATGCTGTCCACGTAGTACCACAAGGTGTCCCCGTGGTCCGGGTCAACGGTAAAGACACCGTGCCCCTCGAAATGGGTGCCGTCGGGCTCAATGTGCCGGTAGCTTTGCACCAAGGCGTAACCTCCCGCCGCGCGAGAAAAAGTCACCTCGGCGTCGGCGGTCCGGGCGGGTCCCCACGGCGACGCCGCAAGCTCGGTACTCCCCCGCCAATGACCCAGGAAGGCTTCCAGCGCAGTGTGTGCATGACTCTTCAATGGCTCGTTCATGGCGACTCCTGCGCGGGACGATGGATACGTCACCATCATGTTCCCCATCGAGCAGGCGCGTCCAGCCTTCCCCACCGGACATGCCCCCTGTTCCAGGCCAGGAGTGGACATATCAGGACTATGTCCACTCCTAAGCTCGAACGAGGGGCATGTCCCTCAGAGGCCGAACGTCTCGGTTTCCTCGAAGGGCCCGACGACGGTCACGGTGCGGGGGGCTTCGGCGAGCACCCGGGCGAGTTCCTGGACCTGCTCGGCGGTGACGGCCTTGATGCGGTCCAGCGTCTCGTCGATGTCCTGGAATTCGCCCGAGACGAGTTCGGCGCGGCCAAGGCGGGACATCCGGGAACCGGTGTCTTCCAGCGCCAGGACGATTCCGCCGCACAATTGGCCCACAGCCTTGCGCAATTCCTCGTCGGTGATTCCGTCAGCAGCGAGCTTGTCCAGTTCGGCGCCCAGGAGTTCCAGGACCTGCTTGACCTTCGACGGTGTGCAGCCGGCGTACATGCCGAAGTAGCCCGCGTCCGCATAAGCGGAGGCAAAGGAGTAGGTGGAATAGACGAGGCCCCGCTTTTCGCGGATCTCCTGGAAGAGGCGTGAAGACATGCCACCGCCAAGGACCGCGTTCAGCACGCTCATCACGAAGCGACGATCGTCGGTGGCCACGATCGAGGGGCAACCCATGATGATGTTGGCCTGCTCCACGGGGCGCTTGATCACATGCAGCCCTGCGGTACCCGTGATGTCCGCCCGCTCGGTGGGGCGGCGCTCAACAGGGGCAGCGGCGTCCTTCAGCTCCCACCCGGCCGTCCGCAAGGCATCGAGCACGAGGCGGCACACGACGTCGTGGTCCAGGCCACCGGCGGCGGTGATGACGATTTCGTCCGGCCGGTAATAGCGCTGGTAGTGTGCCCACACGGAATCCCGGGACACGGCCTTGATGGCGGCAGGGGTGCCCCCGATCGGGCGCCCCAGCGGATGCACACCGAGAACGGCAGCCACAAAGTTTTCATGCGCGACGTCGGTGGGGTCATCGCTGTCCATGGCGATTTCCTCAAGGATCACGTCGCGTTCCTGTTCAAGTTCGGCAGGATCCAGAACTGCACCGGTGATCATGTCGGCAATGACGTCGATAGCCATAGGGAGGTCCGTGTCCAGCACGCGGGCGAAGTAGCACGTGCTTTCCTTCGCGGTGGCCGCATTGGATTCGCCGCCGACCTCGTCGAAAGCGGAAGCGATCTCCAGGGCGGTGCGCTTCTTGGTGCCTTTGAACAAGAGATGCTCAAGGAAGTGGGTGGAGCCGTGCTGGCCGTCCGCCTCGTCCCGGGAGCCGACCCCCACCCAGAATCCGATGGTTGCCGAACGCTGCCCGGGCATGGCCTCAGTGAGCACCCGGACGCCTCCCGGAAGCACTGAACGCCGGACAACGGAGCCGCCTTCGGCACCATGGATCAATTCGCCGCCGGGCACGGTCTGCGCCAATGGGAGGGGTACGACAGTCATCAAGACCTTTCAGTTCTGCGGGAAATCACGGGTGCCAAATCTGGCTGCAATCGTACCAGCGGGCGCATCGCCCATGGGACGGGAATCCGTTGTTAAAACCGGGCAGGACCGGTGGACATGTCCACCGGTCCTGCCGCGTGTTTGCCGGTTCAGGCTACTCGGCGGAAACTTCAGCCCCTTCGGCGGGAGCTTCCTCGGAGGCGGCGCCTTCTTCCTCGGCCACAACCGGGGAGAGGGAGAGCTTGCCGCGGTCGTCGATCTTGGTGATCTCGACCTGGATCTTCTGGCCCACGGAGACGACGTCGTCGACGTTGTCCACGCGCTTGCCGCTGGCCAGCTTGCGCAGCTCGGAGATGTGCAGCAGGCCGTCCTTGCCCGGAGTCAGGGAAACGAACGCACCGAAGGTGGTGGTCTTGACGACCGTGCCCAGGTAACGCTCACCGATTTCCGGGACCTGCGGGTTGGCGATGGCGTTGATCGCGGCGCGGGCTGCTTCCGCAGACGGGCCGTTGGTAGCGCCGATGTAGACCGTGCCGTCGTCCTCGATGGAGATGTCGGCGCCGGTGTCTTCCTGGATCTGGTTGATCATCTTGCCCTTGGGGCCAATAACCTCACCGATCTTGTCAACGGGGATGTTGACGGCGATCACGCGCGGTGCGAACTCGGAGAGCTCGTCCGGGGTGTCGATGGCGGCGTTGATGACGTCCAGGATGTGCAGGCGGGCTTCGCGGGCCTGCTTCAGGGCTGCGGCCAGGACCGATGCGGGGATGCCGTCGAGCTTGGTGTCCAGCTGGATGGCCGTGACGAACTCGGAAGTACCGGCAACCTTGAAGTCCATGTCGCCGAAAGCGTCTTCGGCGCCGAGGATGTCGGTCAGGGCAGCGTAGCGGGTCTGGCCGTCAACCTGGTCGGAAACCAGGCCCATGGCGATACCGGCAACAGCGGCCTTCAGCGGCACGCCTGCGTTGAGCAGGGACAGCGTGGAGGCACAGACGGAACCCATCGACGTCGAACCGTTGGAGCCGAGGGCCTCGGACACCTGGCGGATGGCGTACGGGAATTCCTCGCGGGACGGCAGAACCGGAACCAGGGCACGCTCGGCGAGTGCACCGTGGCCGATTTCGCGGCGCTTCGGGGAGCCGACGCGGCCGGTTTCACCGGTGGAGTACGGCGGGAAGTTGTAGTTGTGCATGTAGCGCTTGCGCGTGACGGGAGACAGCGAGTCGATCTGCTGTTCCATCTTGAGCATGTTCAGCGTGGTGACACCCATGATCTGGGTTTCGCCGCGCTCGAAGATGGCGGAACCGTGAACGCGGGGCAGGACCTCTACCTCGGCGGTCAGCTGGCGGATGTCCGTCAGGCCACGGCCGTCGATGCGGATCTGGTCCTTGAGGATGCGCTGGCGGACAACCTGCTTGGTCAAGGAGCGGAAGGCTGCGGACAGTTCCTTCTCGCGGCCCTCGAACTCGCCGGCGAGGGCGCCAAGGACTTCGTCCTTGAGTTCGTCGGAAGCGTTGTCGCGGTCCTGCTTGTCGGCGATCTGGAAGACAGCAGCAAGCTTCTCGGCAGCGGCAGCTTCAACAGCGGCGTAAACGTCGTCCTGGTAGTCCAGGAAGACCGGGAATTCAACCGTCGGCTTGGCAGCGCGGGCGGCCAGGTCAGCCTGGGCCTCGCACAGGGCCTTGATGAACGGCTTGGCGGCCTCGAGGCCTTCGGAAACGACCTCTTCCGTGGGAGCGGTGGCGCCCTGTTCCTTGATGAGGTTCCAGGAGTTGTCCGTGGCTTCGGCTTCAACCATCATGATGGCGACGTCGTCCCCGTCGGGACCCGACACAACACGGCCGGCAACAACCATGTTGAAGACGGCGTTCTCGAGCTGGGAGTGCTTCGGGAAAGCAACCCATTCGGTGCCCTGTTCGTCGGCGATGAGGGCGACGCGGACGCCACCGATCGGGCCGGAGAACGGGAGTCCGGAGAGCTGGGTGGACATGGACGAGGCGTTGATGGCCACGACGTCGTAGAGCTCGTCCGGGTTGATCGCCAGGACTGTGACGACGATCTGGACCTCGTTGCGCAGGCCCTTGACGAACGCGGGACGCAGGGGGCGGTCCATGAGGCGGCAAGCCAGGATGGCTTCGGTGGACGGGCGGCCTTCGCGGCGGAAGAACGAGCCCGGGATGCGGCCGGCGGCGTACATGCGCTCTTCGACGTCGACGGTCAGCGGGAAGAAGTCGAAGCCTTCACGCGGGGACTTGCCTGCGGTGGTTGCGGACAGCAGCGCGGTGTCTTCGTCGATGTAGACCATCGCGGCGCCGGCTGCCTGCTTGGCGAGGCGGCCGGTTTCGAAGCGGATAACACGCTTGCCGAAGCGGCCGTTGTCGATGATGGCTTCTGAGAACTGGATTTCGGGACCCTCCATTGAGAGTCACCTCCGTTTCTTGTTTAGCGGAAGTCCTCCCGCATCGACCCAGGCCAGCGTCTGTTCCTGGCCTGTACGACACCCGGTCATCGATCGAGACCCACGGGCTGTGCCTTCATCGCAGAAGGCTGCTCCCGGGGATCACTACCGAGGACCGCGAATGCGCGATGCGGTTGAACTCCTGTTAAGTGTTGGATTTAGTTATGGAGAAAAGGCGGCCCGTTCCACGGAGGATCGGGCCGCCCGAAGTCAAACTAGCGGCGCAGGCCGAGGCGCTCGATGAGCGCACGGTAGCGGGCAATGTCAGTCTTCTTGAGGTAGCCCAGCATGCGCTTGCGACGACCAACCATGGCCAGCAGACCGCGCTGGGTGTGGAAGTCGTGCTTGTGCTCCTTCATGTGCTCAGTCAGATCCTTGATCCGCTGAGTCAGGACTGCAATCTGGACCTCCGGCGAACCAGTGTCGCCCTTGGACGTTGCGTATGCCTCGATGATGGACTGCTTAACAGCGGCTTCAAGTGCCACGTGAACTCCTAGAGTTGTGCCGTGCGTCCCGATTCAGCGCCTCGCTGCCGGGTTGTAATGTGCCGATGACCGCACACAAAACAGGTCCAGCCGCCACGGACTGCAGCCGGATCCATCCCTCAGTTTACCGGCAGCCCGGCAATGTTGTCGAAAGCTGCCGTGTGACCCTCATCAAAGGCGGGCGCCGCTCACTGCCCGATCTCGGTCCGGACGGCGAAAAGCTCGGGGAAGAACGTCAAGTCAAGGGCCTTCTTCAGGAAGGAAACACCGCTCGAACCTCCGGTTCCCTTCTTCATGCCGATGGTCCGCTGCACCGTGCGGAGGTGCCGGAACCGCCACAATTGGAAGTTGTCTTCCAGGTCCACCAGTTCCTCGCAGGCTTCGTAGGCCGCCCAGTTGTCTGCCGCGTGTTCGTAGATGTGCTTGAACAGGGGCAAGAGCTCCGGGGCGAACTCGTGGGCTTGGGTGACGTCCCGGTCCAGGACGGACCGCGGAACCTCGTAGCCGTGCCGGTCCAGGTAGGCCAGGAATTCGTCGTAGATGCTCGGGGCATGCAGGAGCTCCTCCAGCATGGTCCTGGACTCCGGATCCGATTCGAACACCGGCAACATCTTGGCGTTCTTGTTGCCGAGGATGAACTCCACGGCGCGGTACTGGCTCGACTGGAACCCCGAGGCGTTGCCTAGGAAGCCGCGGAACTGGGAGTACTCGGTAGGAGTGAGGGTGGCGAGCACAGACCATTGCTCGGTAAGGGTCTTCTGGATGTGCTTGACCCGCGCGATGGCCTTGAGTGCTGAGCCCAGGTCGTCTTGGCGCAGCCACTCGGCGGCACTGCGAAGCTCGTGCAGGACCAGCTTCAGCCACAGTTCGGTGGTCTGGTGCTGGATGATGAACAAGAGCTCGTCATGGTGTTCGGGCTGGCTGACGGGTTGCTGGGCGCTGAGCAGCAAGGGCAACTGCAGGTAGGATCCGTAGCTCATGCGTGAGCTGAAATCCTTGACGATGCCTTCGTCGAGCGGCCGGGTGTTCTTCTCAACGCTCACGGTGCGGGACTACTTCTTCAGCAGGAGATCGTGGGCCTGGACGACGTCCAGCCGCATCTGCTCCACCAGGGCCTCGGGTCCACGATAGGCCACCATGCCTCGCAGCCTGGCCGTGAATTCCACCACGACGGTCTGGCCGTAGAGGTTGAAGTCCTCCACCGCTTCCTCCGGGCGGTCGATCACGTGCGCTTCCACCTGGCGGCTCACGCCGTCGAATGTGGGGTTGGAACCTACCGAAATCGCGGCGGGCCAGCGGGTTCCGGACTCGTCCACGAGCCAGCCGGCGTAGATTCCGTCCGCGGGGACGTAGCCCGTGGCGCCGTGGTCCAGGTTTGCCGTGGGAAAGCCCAGGGCGCGTCCGCGCGCGGCGCCATGGACCACTTCGCCGCGCATCCTGTGCGGGCGGCCGAGGACGGCGGCGGCGGTCTCGACGTCGCCCTCAGCAAGGGCCTCGCGCACCCAAGTGGAGGAACAGCGGCGGTCCGTGCCGCCGTCGTCGTGTACTGGAAAGCCTTCCGCGCCGAACTCATTGACCACGTGGACGCCGAACCCCAGTTCCTTGCCCAATTCCTGCATGGTGCCGACGTCGCCGGAATTTCCCACACCGAAACGGAGATCGTGGCCCACAACAACGTGCGCCGCGTGAAGCCCGTCCAGCAGGACCTTGACGACGAATTCTTCAGGAGTCATTGCCGCGAGCGTGAGGTTGTATTTCATGACGAGGACAGCGTCCACGCCCGTGTCCGCCAGGGCATCGAGCTTGTCCTGCAGACCCATGAGGAGCTCCGGTGCGGAGTCGGGCCGATGGACCAGGGCCGGGTGGGGATCGAAAGTCACGACAACGGACCGCGCGCCGTGCTGCCCTGCGGTGCGCAAGAGTTGCGTCAGCACTTGCTGGTGGCCCCGATGGACGCCGTCAAAGTTGCCGATGGTAACGACGCTGGGACCGAAATCCTCGGGGACCTCGGTGGGATCGTTCCAGATGTGGACCATCAACCTCGCCTTTTACTGCTGGTATTCACTATGCCCGGTGCCTGCTCCGGCGCCGGAATTCTCTAAGGTTACCCGCTCTCAGGGGGCGCCCTTGCCCGGTGGCGGAGCCCCGATTTCTACTGCGGGAGCCGCGCGGGCCGCCGACGGTAGAGCCACAGCAGGCCCAGGACCGGCAGGATCAGCGGCACAAAGCCGTATCCACGTCCGAACAGGGACCATACGGTGTCGTGCGGGAAAGCCACAGGATCGAAAAGGCTGATGGCACCAACCACCACCACTCCGACCATCTCTACGAGCACGGCCGCGAGCGATACCTTGAACCACGTGCGGCCCGGCTTCGCGAGGGAGACCGTGGCCACGATGTACACGACGGCGGCGAAGGCCGAGAGGATGTGGGCCAAGGGAGCATCCGAGAACTTGGTCAGGATCTGGTAGCCGGCACGGGCGGTGGCCGAGATCGCGAAAACCGCGTAGACCGCAATCAACAGCCTCCCGGGCCCGGTATTGCGGGTGTCCGGGTTCTTCTTCCCGGTGGTTTCAACAGTCACTTCGTGTGCTTCTTCCAATGTCAGTACCAGATCTGGTTCATGCGGGCCGCCATGACCAATGCGGTGACGCCCACGGCGCCCATGACGAAATTGCTCCAACGGGTCCGTTCCAGGATGGACCAGTACACCGCGACGATGGGGAGTATGAGAGCCGTGATGATGTAGCCCCAGAATTCCCAGGGCTCCCCAGCGATTTTTTCACCCATCGCCACGCGGATGATCGATCCCACCAGATAGACCAGCAGGACGAGTTCGACGGCGGCAACGGACAGTATGGTGACGTCGTTGGGGGCCTTCTTCATGATGCCCGCCACGACGCAAATGATGGTGGACAGCAGGCCCACTATCAGGACAGCGTAAAAGTATCCGTCCATGGCTAGTGTTCCTGCTTTTCGTTGTCAGGGGCGAACACAAGGACAGGCTTGGCGAAACTCCCCGCGTCGGCCAACAGCGCCACGAGTTCCCCTGAGGGAGAGAACGCGGCAGCCGGGTTCTCGGCGGTGGCGGCGTCGGCCGTGCCGGCAGCGGGTCCCGCGGCGATCCTGCGGCCAAAAGAAATTTCGGTGGTTTCGGCGTCGCTCAGCTCCCGGTTGGGCATGAGCGCGCGGGCGGCGGCGGACATGTCGAGGACTTCCAGTTCCTCGGCAAGCTGTTCGAGGGTGCGGGCTTGCTCCAAGGAGTATGGCCCCACGTGGGTGCGGCGCAGCGCCGTGAGATGGCCGCCAACGTCAAGGGCCTCGCCCAGGTCGCGCGCCAGCGCGCGGATGTACGTGCCCGAGGAGCACTCGACGGTCACATCGATGTCTACTACCCTGCCGCCGTCGACACTCCGGATGGCGTGGATCTCGAAACGGTGGATGGTCACGGGCCGGGCGGCAAGCTTGACCTCTTGCCCCGAACGGACGCGCGCGTAGGACCGTTCGCCGTTGACTTTGATGGCGCTGACGCTGCTGGGAACCTGCTGGATCTCGCCGCTGAGCTGCGCGACGCCGTCGCGGATGGCGTCCTCAGTGACTCCGGCGGCGCTGCGGCTTGCGGTGATGTCGCCTTCGGCATCGTCCGTGATGGTCGATTCGCCGAGCCGGATGGTGGCGGAGTACGTCTTGGACGTGCCCACGATGTACGTCAACAGGCGCGTCGCCTTGTTGATGCCAAGCACAAGCACCCCGGTGGCCATGGGGTCCAGGGTCCCCGCATGGCCCACTTTCCGGGTACCGGCCAGTCGCCGCATCCGTCCAACCACATCGTGGCTGGTCCATCCTTGCGGCTTGTCAACGATTACCAGTCCAGAAAGCACGCCTCCCAGTATATCCGCGCCGGGGCATGCGTCCTGCGGCCTGCGGCTTCCCTGAACGCTCCGGGACCGCGGCTAAGATGGCTCCCATGCCTGAGCTTGCCGCACATGTCCGCGAAGTGCCCGTGAACCAGATCCGCGAGATCACCGAGGCCGCGTGGAGCACCCCCGGGGCGATTGTCCTCAGCATCGGCGAGCCCGGCTTCGCGCTGCCCCGGCACATCCTGGACGCGGGGATCGCATGCCTGGACAGGGACGAGACCAACTACACCCCCAATGCCGGTATCCCGGCCCTGCGTGAGGCCTTTGCCGCCCGCTTCCGTGCCCACAACAAGGTGGATGTCGGGGCGGAGCGCGTGTACGTCGTGGACGGAGCCCAGCAGGGGCTGCATTTTGCCATGAGCCTGCTCCTCTCCCCCGGCGACGAGATCCTGATTCCCAATCCGGGTTATCCCACTTTTGCCATGACAAGCCATTTGCTCCACGCCGTCCCGGTGCGGTATCCGCTCTACCCCGAGAACGAGTTCCAACCCCGCATCGAGGACATCGAGGCACTGATCACGCCCCGCACCAAGGTGCTGGTCCTGAATTCGCCGTCCAATCCCCTGGGCGCCGTGATTTGCGAGGAAACGACGCGCCAGCTGGTGGAATTGGCCGTCAAGCACGATCTGTGGATCATTTCGGATGAATGCTACGAAGCCTTCACCTTCGACGTTCCGCACACGAGTCCTGCCCGTTTCGACAGCACAGTTCCCGGGGAAGCGCGGGTCTTCACGTCCCTGACCCTGTCCAAAACGTACGGCCTGACGGGACTGCGGATCGGTGCGCTCATTTGCCCGCCGGGCCTGGAATGGAAGATGAACAACGTCATGGAAGCGATCGTTTCCTGCGTGGCTTCGCCTTCCCAGTACGCTGCGGTCGCGGCGCTGACCGGCCCGCAGGACTACGTGGACACGGCACGGGAGCATTACCGTTCCAACCGCGACGCCGCCTCGGCAGTGCTTGCCGGGAAGGGCATTCCCTTCCTGGGCGCGCAGGGGGCTTTCTATCTCTGGGCGGACGTCTCGCATGTGAGCGGCGGGAATGTGCGTGCTTGGGTGCGCACCTTCTTGGCGGACTCTGGAGTGGCCGTAGCGCCTGGCACCGCGTTCGGTTCCATCGGCGAAGGGTGGATCAGGATTGCGTTGTGCGGTGATCACCAGCAGCTGCTCGACGGCGTCGGGCGGCTTCCGGCACGGCCGTGAACCTCAGTATTTGGTCCGGTTCTTGTGCCCGCGCCAGGCATCGAAAGGAGCCTCGGATGCGGCGACCTCCGTGTGCTGGACGGGCAGCAGTTCCGGCCTGTTGCCGTCGAAATATTCGTAGAACACGGCATCGTCGAAGCCTGCGGCTGCGGCACCGTACCGGTCCGCGGCAAAGTAGACCCGGCTTACCCGGCCCCATAGGGCGGCGGAGAGGCACAAGGGGCACGGTTCGCAGCTTGAGTAGAGCACGGAGCCGCTGAGGTCGAACCTTCCGAGCTCCGACGCGGCCCGCCGGATGGCCACCACTTCGGCGTGCGCTGTGGGGTCGTTGTCGCGGGTGACCCGGTTGACGCCGTCATGAAGCCGTCCGTCCGGGGTGACCACGACGGCGCCAAAAGGGCCGCCGCCGTCGGCCACGTTTTGAACCGCGAGCCGCACGGCGTGTTCAAGGTAGTCTTCGGGACTCTGAGCTGCATCGTGGGCCGCCATGCTCCGATCTTAGCGACGGGCCGTCAATTTGGCCCCGCTTTCCACGGTTAAACAAGCAGGACCAGACCCGGCAGTCTTGAGAACTGCGGATCCGGCCCTGTCCGGGAAGCGCCGGACTACTTGCCGCCGTCTTCGTCGATGTCTTCATCGGCACGGAGGTCGATGTCTTCTTCGTCAAAATCGTCTTCGTCGATGTCCGCATCCTGCGCGGCATCGCTCTTGTACGGGTCTGCGTCGCCAGCGTGTTTGGCGCCGGCGGCCAGCGCGGCCACCTCGGCGTCGCGCTGCTTGGCGGTGCGCAAGAGCTCCTCAAGGTTCGAGGCGTTGACCGGAATGAGGTCGGCAACGAATTCCAAGGTAGGAGTCAGCCGCACGGTAATGTTGCGGCCCACTTCCTGGCGCAAAACACCCTTGGCCTTCTCCAACGCCCGGGCGGCATCGGCCTGGGCAACCTCGTCACCGAAGACGGTGTAGTACACGGTGGCGTGCTGAAGATCGTTCGTGACGCGGGCATCGGTAATAGTGATGCCCTCAACCCGAGGATCCTTGATCCGCCGGCCAAGTGCCTCAGCAACAACAACCTTAATCCGCTGCGCCAACTTGGCAGCGCGTGCCGGATCAGCCATTTCTACTCCTAAAATTTGCGTACGACGGCGCGTTAGCAACTTGCGTACTTAAGTTCGGTGTGCGAGACGCGCCTAGTGCGAGTCTACGACCGGCCGCCGCGTTCCTCGGAGGCCGTTGGAGCCGATATGGGGGCCCGGGAGTGGCATCGGGCCTGCCGGAGCTGGGTGGCTGACGTCGCAAGACGTCAGCCACCCAGCGAAGGGGCGGGGCCCCCATATCGGCGGAAAGGGCCGGGGCCGCCGGAAGAATCCAACGGCCCCGCCCTCTATTTTTCGTGCTTAGACGCGCGGCTTTTCGCGCATCTCGAAGGTCTCGATGATGTCACCTTCGTTGATGTCGTTGTACGAGCCAAGACCGATACCACACTCGAAGTCCGTGCGGACCTCGGTGGCGTCGTCCTTGAAGCGCTTGAGCGTCTCAACGGTGAGGTTGTCGCCGATGACCTTGCCATCGCGGCTGACGCGTGCCTTCGTGTTACGGCGGATGATGCCCGAGCGCACGATGGAACCGGCGATGTTTCCGAACTTGGAAGAACGGAAGACTTCGCGGACCTCGGCTGTACCGAGCTGGACTTCCTCGTACTCCGGCTTGAGCATGCCCTTGAGGGCCAGCTCGATGTCATCGATTGCCGAGTAGATGACGGAGTAGAAGCGCATGTCCACGCCTTCACGATCGGCCAGTTCAGCCACGCGCTCGGCGGGCTTGACGTTGAAGCCGATGATGATGGCATTGTCCACCGTGGCGAGGTTGACGTCGTTCTGCGTGATGGCACCCACACCGCGGTGGATGACGCGCAGTTGAACGTCTTCGTCGCCGACATCGATCTTGAGCAGGGCGTCTTCGAGGGCTTCGACCGCACCGGAAACGTCACCCTTGAGGATGAGGTTGAGGGTGTCGATCTTGCCTTCGGCCACAGCCTTGTCGAAGTCTTCGAGGCTGATGCGCTTGCGGCGCTTGGCCAGGGCCGCGTTGCGGTCGGCTGCCTCGCGCTTTTCAGCGATCTGGCGGGCCGTACGCTCGTCGGAGGTCACCAGGAAGGTGTCACCTGCACGCGGTACGTTGGACAGGCCCAGGACCTGGACAGGACGGGACGGAAGCGCGATGTCGAGGGCGTTGCCGTCTTCGTCGAACATGGCACGGACGCGGCCGTGGGCCGTACCGGCCACGATCGTGTCACCGACGGCCAGGGTACCGGACTGGACCAGGACGGTGGCCACGGAACCGCGGCCCTTGTCCAGGTTCGCTTCGATGGCAATGCCTCGAGCGTCCTTGTCCGGGTTGGCGCGCAGGTCCAAAGCGGCGTCTGCGGTCAGAAGCACGGCGTCGATCAGTTCGTCGATGTTGATGTTCTGGCGGGCAGAAACCTCAACGAACATGGTGTCACCACCGTATTCTTCGGGAACCAGACCGTACTCGGTGAGCTGGCCCTTGACCTTGTCCGGGTTCGCACCTTCCTTGTCGATCTTGTTGACCGCGACGACGATCGGCACGTTGGCCGCTTGTGCGTGGTTGAGTGCTTCAACCGTCTGCGGCATGACGCCGTCGTCGGCTGCGACAACCAGGATGGCGATGTCGGTGACCTTGGCACCACGTGCACGCATGGCGGTGAACGCCTCGTGACCAGGGGTGTCAATGAAGGTGATGTCGCGCGGAGTGCCTTCGTGGACGTGGCTGATCTGGTAGGCACCGATGTGCTGCGTGATGCCGCCGTGTTCACCGGCAACCACGTTGGTCTTCCGGATGGCATCGAGCAGTCGGGTCTTACCGTGGTCAACGTGACCCATGACGGTGACAACCGGGGGACGCGGTTCGAGGACGTCGTCGCCTTCGGCTTCCAGTTCGGCATCGAGATCGATGTCGAAGGAGTCGAGGAGCTCGCGCTCTTCGTCTTCCGGAGAGACCACCTGTACCTTGTAGCCGAGTTCGGCGCCGAGCAGGCCGAAGGTGTCTTCGTCCAGCGACTGCGTAGCCGTTGCCATTTCACCGAGGTGGAACAGCACGGTCACCAGTGCGGCGGGGTTCGCCTCGATCTTGTCGGCGAAGTCCGTGATGGACGAGCCACGACGCAGCCGGACCACGGTGTTGCCGTCGCCGCGGGGTACGGATACGCCACCCAGCGACGGAGCACTCATCTGCTCCAGTTCCTGACGCTTTGCACGCTTCGACTTGCGCTGCTTGCCGCGTCCTGCGCCACCCTTACCGAAGGCACCCTGGGTACCGCCGCGTCCGCGGCCGCCCTTGCCGAAGCCACCGCCGGCGGGAGCTCCGCCACCGGTGCCTGCGCCAGGAGCGCCACCCGGACGGCCGGGGCCGCCACCGGGACGGCCTGCGCCACCCGGACGACCAGCGCCACCGGGAGCGGGACGCTCGGTGCGGTTGGGCATCATGCCCGGGCTGGGACGGTTTCCTGCGGGTCCACCTGCGGGACGCGGAGCGCCCGGACGGGGAGCACCGGGGCGCGGAGCACCCGGACGCGGACCACCGGAACCGGCTGCGGGGCGGGGACCGCCTGCGCCGGCCGCGGGACGCGGACCGCCGGGACGCTCGCCGTCAGTGCGGCCACCGGAACGGGGCATGCCCTGCGAGGTTGCGAAGGGGTTGTTGCCCGGACGGGGAGGACGCTCGCCGTCGCCACGGCCGCGGGGCATGCCCTGCGAGGTCGCGAACGGGTTGTTGCCCGGACGGGGGCCACCGGGCCGCGGAGCCTGGCTGCCCGGACGTGCCGGGGCAGGGGCTTCGGCCTTGGGTGCCGGACGGGCACCCGGCTTGGCGGAAATAGGACTTGCCGTAGCTGCGGGGGCCACAGGCGCTGCCGGGGCGGGGGTCTCAGCCTTGGGGGCGGGAACCGGAGCCTTGGGCGCAGCGGGGCCCGGAGCCGGGCGGGACGCTGCGGGCGCAGCAGGGGCAGCGGGTGCCGCGGGGGCTGCAATGCGAGGTGCTGCCGGGGCAGCCGCCTTTGCAGCGCCGGCGCCCGGGTAGGCGTCGCGAAGCTTCTTCACGACCGGTGCCTCAATTGTTGAAGAGGCGGAGCGAACGAATTCGCCCAATTCCTGCAGTTTTGTCACTGCATCTTTGGAAGTAATACCGAGCTCTTTGGCGAGCTCATGTACGCGGACCTTGGCCACATTTCTCCTGTCTCGGTCCGCACCGAGCCAGGCACGAACCGTCTAATTCTTACTGCGGGCCCCTGCCGCGAACGCGGCGGATAGGCCCTGTGCAGAGCGCAACAAAGTTGTCATCGTTGCGCACTCATCGCTGGGAACTCATCGGGTTTCCATCAGTTTTCTGACCCGCTTTCAGGTTTGGACGGTTTTCCTGCTTTCACGGGGGTGTCCGCAGGGGGTATGACTGCCGCCAGGTAGCTTTCCACGGCGGTGACTTCGCTTGCGCCCGCGAGGGCCCTTGCGAAAGCACGCCGTTTGCTTGCCAGCGTCAGGCATGTGGTGCTGGGATGCAGCCACGCACCCCGGCCAGCCATCCGGCGTCGTTCATCCACCAGGACGACGGGAGACCCGCCGCCTTCGGCGACAAGCCGGATCAACTCGCTCCGCTTGCCTTGTTTCCGGCATCCGATGCAGGTGCGCACAGGCTGGTGCCTGGTGTGAGGCAGTTCAGTCACTGGGTGTATCAACCTGCCTCAGTGTATTTACCTGTCTTCTGCGGTTCTGCTTTGCTCGGCGCACGCCCTTGGCTTGTTGGGATTGTTGCCCCCACAAGCCGCGAGCACGCCAAAGCGCACGGATACCGGGCATAGGCCCGGTTCCATCTATTCTAAGCCCCCGAGGGCCCGGCCACCGAATCCACAAGGTGCGGGGATCCGGGGCTGGGCACCGTTTGGCGTGTTTAGTTGCCCTTAGCCGGAGCGGCGTCGGAGACGATGTCGATCCGCCAGCCGGTCAGCTTTGCTGCGAGCCGGGCGTTCTGGCCTTCCTTGCCGATGGCGAGGGACAGCTGATAGTCGGGAACAACCACCCGGGCGGAGCGCGTGGCCTCGTCGGTGATAGTGACGGAATTCACGCGCGACGGCGAAAGGGAGTTGGCGATGAAGGTCGCCGGATCGTCGCTGAAGTCGACAATGTCGATCTTTTCGTCGTTGAGTTCGGTCATGACGGCACGGACCCGGGAGCCCATTTCGCCGATGCAAGCACCCTTGGCGTTGATGCCGGGGGTGTTGGCTTTGACGGCCATCTTGGTCCGGTGGCCGGCCTCGCGTGCCAGTGCCACGATCTCGACGGAGCGGTCCGCGATCTCCGGGACCTCCAGTTCGAAAAGCTTCCGGACGAGGCCCGGGTGTGAACGCGACAGCGTGATGGAGGGTCCCTTGGCGCCGCGGTGGACGTCCACCACAAACGCACGCAGGCGGTTGCCGTGGGTGTACTTCTCACCCGGCACCTGCTCGGGCGGCGGCAACAGTGCTTCGACGGAACCGAGGTTCACCTGGATCATGTGCGGGTTGTTGCCCTGCTGGATCAGGCCGGCGACGAGTTCGCCTTCACGGCCCTTGAATTCGCCGAGGACGTTGTCGTCCTCGACGTCGCGCAGCCGCTGCAGGATGATCTGCCGCGCGGTGCTTGCCGCAATGCGGCCGAATCCCGCAGGGGTGTCCTCGAACTCGCCGACGGCTTCGCCGTCGTCATCGATTTCCGTGGCCCAAATGGTCACGTGGCCGCTCTTGCGGTCCAGCTCGGCACGGGCCTTTTCGAAAGCGCCCGGCGTCTTGTGGTATGCCACCAGGAGCGCCTGCTCGATGGTGGGAATCAGGAGGTCCAGCGGGATTTCACGCTCACGCTCCAGGAGTCTCAGCGCACTCATGTCAATATCCATTAGGCCTCCTCGGAAGGTCCGTTGTACTCGTCTTCCAGCACGGCCTCGTTGAGGTGGCTGAACTCTATCTCGACTTTTCCTTGGCGGATCCTGTCGAAAGGAATTTTCACGGGTTCGCCCTGCTTGGGCTTCATGCCCTTCTTGACCTCTTGCTCGGGAACCAGCGTGACGCCGTCGTCGTCGACGGACTGGATACGTCCCGTCAGGTTCTCTCCCTGGATCACGTTGACCTTGACCATGCGTCCGCGGGCCCGGTGCCAGTGGCGGGGCTCCGTGAGGGGCCGGCCGACGCCGGGCGAGGAGACCTCGAGGTCGTAAGGGCGGCCGTCGGTCCTGGGATCGTTGTCCAGGATGTCCGAGAGCGCCCTGGAGATTTCCGCGATGACGTCCAGGCTGACGCCGCCGGTTTCCTCCTGGGGCAGGTCGATGACCACGTGGACTACCCGGTGTGAACCGGCAACGTGGATGGCAACATCCTCAAGATAGAGCCGGCTCGCCAGGACGGCAGGCTCCAGAAGCGCCTTCAGCCTGCTCTCCTCGGGGTTCCGGACCTCGTGTTGTGCTGGACTCGTCGGATCCGTTCCAGCCTGGTCTGTTGAAGTCGTGGCTTCCGAATGACTCACTGGCCAGCCGCCTCCCGATAGATGATGTTGTGACTACTAGCTTAACGACATTTGCGGCGGCGTGGTGCACGGGGCTCCTCTGCGGGGAGGCAAGTGGCCTGTGGGCGTGACACCATAGTCTGTTGTGAACCACGAGACTGTTGAGAAACCACGGAGCCATCGCTGGATGAAAGGCCTCCTTCTGGCTTTCCTCGCAGTCCTCGTCCTCGGAGTCGGGGCCGTGCTTCTCCCGCGGGACGCCGGAAAGCCGCAAGCGGTGCCGTTTTCGGAAGCTGCCCGGTCCGAAGCGCTCTCGTCGAGCGAGACGCTCCTGGACAGCGCATCGCTCCTGGAGAGCACGGACACTGTGACGTTGCTGACAAGCCAGGCGCGGGCGCTGCTGCCACCTTCCAGCCCTTCGGCACCGAACACTCCATCGGCTTCTCCCAGCTCCAGTGCCGCCCAGGACCGCCCAACGCGGGCCGGCTTTGTCTCCGCGCTCTCCGCGAGCGCTTCCCGTCGCTTGGCGGACGCCGCTAACGCCGACGGCGGCATGGCACGGCTGCTTGCCGCCGTCGGGACCGCCCAGCTGCTTGAGTCATCGCGGCTGGCCGCGACGTGGGGCCTGCCGGTACCGGCAACCCCGGCCGAGGCGAGTACCGCCCCGACACAACCGCCGAGCTGCCCGGCTTCGCCCGGCACGGCGACCATGGCGCCGACACCCGGAACGGCCCCGACCACGGCCGATCTGCCCGCAGCCCTTGCCGCCGTCGTCAGCTCCGAACAGGAGTCGATCTATGCGTACCAGGTGGCCCTGACCAGGCTGGACGCGAAGGCGTCCGCAACGGCAGCCACCTGGTTGGCCCGCCACCAGCAGCTGCTCCGGGGCGCGGAGGCCCAGGGCCGGCTGCATTGCATCGCCACGCCCGCGCGGGAAGCCGGCTATCGCCTGCCTGCCACTTTCGCCGCCAAACCCGGCCTGGCGCTCGGAAGCATGGAGTCCAGCTCACTGACTGCCTACGCCGACCTCGTGGCATTGTCGGAGGGTGAGACGCGCCAATGGGCCATCGACGGGCTTGTCGACGCCGCCAAACGCAGCCAAGCCTGGGGAGCTCCGGTTGGCCCATTCCCGGGACTTTCGATCAACAACTCCGCGCTGCCGCCGCTGCCGTCCGCCACTCCGTCTCCATAGGAAAGCCTTTCTTTGCTGGCGGCTGCAGTCCCCGAGTGCTTGGCTTGTACCATGGCTTCCATCGAAACTGCAGCCCTGCATGAGAACGAACCACACTCCAACGACCTCGCCCACCGGCTCAACTGGCTTCGGGCCGGGGTCCTTGGCGCCAATGACGGCATCGTCTCCGTTGCTTCCATCGTTGTGGGCGTCGCCGGCGCCACCACGAGCACCGGCGCCATCCTCACGGCTGGAGCAGCCGGACTCGTGGGTGGCGCTGTGTCCATGGCACTCGGCGAGTATGTATCCGTCAGCAGCCAAAGCGACAGCCAAAAGGCGCTCATCGAGAAGGAGCGCCGGGAGCTCGCCGAGGAACCCGAAGAAGAGCTGGCTGAACTGACTGCGATCTACGAGGCCAAGGGCCTGCGGCCTGAAACCGCGCGGAAAGTGGCCGTGGAATTAACGGAGCACGACGCCTTGGCCGCCCACCTTTCCGCCGAATTGAACATCGACGAGGACGACATCGTCAGCCCGTGGCATGCGGCGTTCGCATCCGCCATCGCCTTCACCCTCGGCGCGGTGCTGCCCATGCTCGCGATTCTGCTCCCGCCCCCGGGGCTGCGTGTACCGCTGACCTTCATTTCCGTGTTGCTCGCGCTGGCCATCACCGGAGCCGTTGGAGCGTGGATCGGCGGCAGCTCGAAGACCCGCGCCGCCGTGCGCGTCGTCATCGGCGGAGCCCTTGCGCTTGCCGCGACGTTCTTCATCGGAAGCCTCCTGGGCTCCTCCGGAGTGGTCTGAACCACTCCCGGACCGGCTTGGGTAGGCTGACAGTGATGACTACCTTCGTTTCGATCCCTGGCGACCTCCAGGCACGCTACTCCCGCACAGCGGAAGGGCGGGCGTGGCTCTCAGGGCTGCCCGGACTGATCAATGCCAGCTTGGAACGCTGGCAACTGTCCGTTGACCTGGAACCCGGCGCGGAACCATGGAATGGCCACGGCGGCATCGTCATTCCGGTCCTCTACGAGGGCACCCGTTCGGTGCTCAAGATAGCTTTCCCGCACGAGGAGGCCCTCGTTGAACGGCATGCGCTGGCCCTGTGGGACGGCGCCGGGGCCGTCAGGCTGCTCGACGCCGATACCGCCTCCTGCGCGATGCTCCTGGAGCGGCTCGACGCGGTCAACTGCCTGCAGGACGCCCCGATGGACGAAGCCCGCGACGTCTGGGGATCGCTCGTGAAGGAACTCAGCATCGAACCGGACGAACGGCCCGAATGGAAAGAGTTTGAGCACATAGCGGCACGTGCCGAGCGCTGGAGCGATGAGCTGCCCGCGGACTGGGAGCACCTTGGCCAACCCTTCCCCCGCTGGCTCCTCGAGGCCGCGTTGGAAGTGTGCCAGACCCGAGGCGCCGTCGGACGCCGCGCGGGCAGGGACGTCTTGGTGCATTGCGACCTGCATTTCATGAACATCCTCCCGCATCTCAATGGCACCCCGCATGGCGCCCCGAATGGGGCCGGATCCACCCGAAAGCGCGCTTACGTGGCGATCGACCCGCAACCGAAGATCGGGGAGGCAGAATTCGCGATCGCCCCGATCTTGTGGAACCGTATCCGCGATCTCTCCACCACGGCTCCCGAACTTGCACTCCTGGAGCGCTGCGCTGATTTCAGCAGCGCGGCTGGACTGGACAGTGAAGCAGCGCGGGAATGGAGCCTGGTCCGCGAGGTTGAAAACGCCCTCTGGTATGCCGGAAAACCGCGGCACGAAGGCGATCTGGCGCGTTCCTTGTGGGTGGCCAGCACCCTCGCAGGCCGGCCCCTCGACGGGTTGCCCGCCGCGCACGACCTACCCGAACCGGGACTGGCCGCCTCGAATTAGCTTCAGTGGTCCGGACGCCCTGCCGTCCGGAGTCCCTGCTTCCTGCGCCCGGCTCAAGCGGTGGCCTCCAGCGCGTCCTTGATAGCCTGCACCGCGATATCCAGGTCTGCCGAATCCGTTGACCAATTGGTCACCGAAACACGCAGGATATCCCTGCCCAGCCAGCGCGAACCGGACATCCAGACCCTGCCGTCGGCCATGACGTAGCCCGTCACGGCACGCGTCCTCTCGTCGGAACCGAAGGCCAGGGACAACTGCGTGAACACCACATCGTTGAGGACCTCGACGCCGGGCACTTCGGCAAGCCGCCGGGCCAGTTCCGCGGCACACTCCGCACGTCCAGCGACAAGCTCCCGCACGCCGTCACCACCCAAGGAACGCAAGGCCGCCCATACCGGCACTCCCCGGGCACGGCGGGACAACTCGGGCACTTTCTCCATGGGATCACCGGGGCCGTGGTCGTCCTGCATCAGGTATTCGGCGTGCATGCCGATGGCGGATCGCAGGGCGGCAACGTCACGTACCACCACGATTCCGGCGTCGTAAGGCACGTTGAGGGTCTTGTGGGCATCGGTTCCCCACGAATCGGCCAACCCGACGCCCTCGACCAGATGCCGCAGTCCCGGCACAGCAGCTGCCCACAGGCCGAAAGCCCCGTCGACGTGGACCCACGCGCCGTAGTCCTTGGCAGCGGAAATCGCCTCGGGGAATGGATCGAATGCTCCGGAATGCAGGTTCCCGGCCTGGAGACACACGATCGCCGGACCGGAACCGGCTTCCAAGGCGGCCCGGAGCGCGGCGGGGTCAATCCTTCCTTGTTCGTCCGCCGCAACAACTTCGGGTGCCCCGAACCCCAGGAAACGCAGGGCCATGTCCAGGCTCTCGTGCCGCTCGGCGCCGACGAGGACACGCAGTTTCGGCGCGCCGTGGAGTCCCCCGGCGTTGACATCCCAGCCGACGGCGGCGAACTGGCGCCACCGGGCCGCCGCGAGGGCCGTGAAGTTGGCCATGCTGGCGCCCGTCGCGAATCCGACGTCGGAGCCAACAGGTAGGCCGAGCAGCTCAAGGAGCCATCGCCCGGCCGCTTCCTCGATCCCGGCTGTGGCGGGGGTGGCGAAACGCAGGCCGGAGTTCTGGTCCCATGCGGACACCATCCAGTCCGCGGCCATGCCTGCCGGCACCGTACCGCCGATGACCCAACCGAAGAAGCGCCCCGATTGCATGGCCATGAGCCCGGGTTCGGCGTGTTCGGCGAGGAAATCAATGACCGCGGCCGGGTCCAGTCCACTGGCCGGCAAGGGTCCGCCGAAGACTGTCGTGATGTCGTCAGCCGTGGTGCTTGGCCGTACCGGCCGCCCGGGCAAGGCCCTCAACCACTCCCGGGTATGCTCCCATGCACGTTCGAGTGCCTGCTCATAGTCGCCGGAATCGACCCACATGAGTGCATGCTACGCCCGGTGCTTCCCTGCGGCCATCGCCGGCGACTTTCGAAACGCTACTTGGCGAAGTAGTCGTTCCAGACGTCCACGCCGAGTTTGATGATCAACGCGCCGACCACGATCAGGAACACAATCCGGACAAAGCCGCTGCCTTGTTTCACGGCGGTCCGCGCGCCCAGGTAGCCACCGGCCATGTTGGACAGGCCCAGCACGGCGCCGACGCCCCACAGCAATGATCCGTGCGGCAGGAAGAACAACAGGGCACCGGCGTTCGTGGCCATGTTGACGATCTTCGCCTTGGCGCTGGCCTCAAGGAAGGCATAGCCCATGGCGGAGACAAGGGCTATCACCAGGAACGAGCCTGTTCCTGGACCTATCAGGCCGTCGTAGAACCCGATCACGCCACCGATGGCGCAGGCCACGACGTAGTGCCGGTGGCCGTCGTGTCGCAGGGCGGTCAACTCGCCTGCATTGGGCCGCAACGCGGTGAAGAGCGCGACGGCGATGAGCGCCACCACGATGATGGGTTTGAAGACGCTCGCGGGAAGGTTGGCGGCCAGGACTGCTCCGCCGAAACTTCCCGCGAGGGCAATGACCGCCATGGGTATGGCCGTCTTGAGGTCAGGGCCCACCCGGCGGTAATAGGTGACGGCACTGGTCGTCGTCCCGAAGATGGAGCCCATTTTGTTGGTGGCCAATGCCTGGACGGGGGTGATCCCCGGAACCAGGAGCAAGGCAGGGAGCTGGATCAGTCCCCCGCCGCCCACGACGGCATCTATCCAGCCGGCCGCGAATCCAGCCACCACGATCATGATGAGCGTGGTGAGCTGGACCGACTCGAAGCCGGAGATCACTTCTGGCGTACGGCGTTGACCACGTAATCGGCAGCCTTCTCGACTGCCACGTTTTCTGCCTCGCCGGTGCGGCGGTCCTTGATCTCCACGACACCGTCTACCAAGCCACGGCCGACTGCCACGATCGTGGGGACGCCCACGAGCTCGGCGTCGCCGAACTTCACGCCCGGGGAAACCTTGGGGCGGTCGTCGTAGATCACGTCGAGGCCGGCAGCCTCGAGTTCGGCGGAGAGCTTCTCGGCCGCCGCGAAAATTTCCTCGCCGCGTCCGACGGCGACCACGTGGACGTCCGCGGGGGCCACGGAGCGCGGCCAGACCAGACCACGGTCGTCGTTGTTGGCCTCGGCGAGGGCGGCCACGGCACGGGTCACGCCGACACCGTAGGAGCCCATGGTGACCACAACCTGCTTGCCGTTCTGGTCAAGGACCTTCAAGTCGAGGGCCTCGGCGTACTTGCGGCCGAGTTGGAAGATGTGGCCCATTTCGATGCCGCGCGCAGTTTCCAAGGGACCGGAGCCATCCGGGGCCTCGTCTCCCGCCCGGACCTCGGTGCATTCAATGACGCCGTCCCAGGCGAAGTCGCGCCCGGCTACGAGGCCGAACACGTGCTTGCCGTCTTCGTTCGCTCCGGTGACCCAGCTGGTGCCGGAGACAACCCGGGGGTCAACAAGGAAGAGCAACTTGGACGTGCCTTCAAGGCCGAGCACGGCTTCGGCGAGGTCCAGTCCGGGGCCGATGTAGCCCTTGACGAGTTGCGGGATCTTCTTGAGGTCTTCCTCGTTGGCCGCTTCCAGGCCGATCTCGCCGGCGATGGGCAGGAATGAACCGATGTTGGCCTCGACGCGCTTGAGGTCCACGGCGCGGTCACCGGGAACGCCAATGACCACGATCTGGCGCTCGCCGGTGGGCAGCGTCACGGCGAGGACTACGTTCTTGAGGGTGTCGGCGCCAGTCCAGGCGCCGCCGTCGGAATCGCTGCGGGGAGCGAGCTGGTTGGCTGCGGCCACGAGGGTTTCGATCGTGGGCGTGTCCGGGGTGTCCAGGACGCGCGCGGGAGGCGCGTTGCTGAAGTCGATTTCGGCCGGGACCACGGTGGTCACGGCTTCGACGTTGGCCGCATAGCCGCCTGCCGAGCGCACGAAGGTGTCCTCGCCGATCTCGGTGGGGTGCAGGAATTCCTCGCTCTTGGATCCGCCCATGGCGCCTGCCGTGGCTGCGACGGGGATGACCTCAAGGCCGAGGCGCTCGAAGATTTTCAGGTACGCGGCGCGGTGGGCCGCGTAGCTCGCGTCCAAGCCGGCGTCGTCGACGTCGAAGGAATAGGAGTCCTTCATGATGAATTCGCGGCCGCGGAGGAGGCCTGCCCGGGGGCGGGCTTCGTCGCGGTACTTGTTCTGGATCTGGTAGAGGCTCAGCGGCAGGTCCTTGTACGAGGAGTACAGGTCCTTGACCAGGAGGGTGAACATTTCCTCGTGCGTGGGGGCGAGAAGGTAATCGGCACCCTTGCGGTCCTGGAGGCGGAACAGCCCCTCGCCGTACTCGGTCCAGCGGTTGGTGGCCTCGTAGGGTTCCCGGGGCAGCAGTGCCGGGAAATGGACTTCCTGGGCGCCGATGGCGGCCATTTCCTCGCGGATGATCTGCTCGACCTTGCGCAGGACACTCAATCCCAAAGGCAGCCACGTGTAGATGCCCGGTGCGGCACGGCGGATGTAGCCCGCACGGACCAGGAGTTTGTGGCTGGCGACTTCGGCGTCGACGGGATCTTCACGCAGGGTGCGCAGGAACAGCTGGGAGAGGCGAAGGACCACGGGTCAGAATCCGTTTCTATGGCAAGAGCTGGCAAAAACTACTGTGTACCAATCTACCGGCTTACAGCCGGGCCCCTCGCCCGGCACCTTCGTGAGCGTGGCCCCGGCCATCCCGATTGCCTAATCCTGCCAAACGCAGATGAGCCACGCCATGGTGCGAGGAAGCCCCTGGCCGCTGCGCGGCTGGTCATCCTGCCATGGCGTGGCTCAGCGGCCGGTCCGTCCGCGCCCCAGCGACACGGCTGGTTCTGAATTTATGTGATGGTGGACACTTTATTCAAGGGCTTGGACTAATCAATATTTGTAGGTCCTGGCCCTGGCAACGAACAACGCGGGGTCACTTAGCGCCCATCCGGAGGTCCGACATGGGCCGTAAGTGACCCCGCGTTGCAGATCCGTCCTCGAGGCCCACAGTTGACGCGCCTGTGTATGGGATTTACCTTTTATTCATCACTTGATGAATAAATCGGAGGCCGCGATGTCCCACAGCCCAGCGGGAAGTCCCGCACCAGGCATGTCCCCTGCGCCTCCGGCGGTCAAGGCGGAGGGCCTGCATGTCACGCGCGGCCACAAGAAGATCCTGCGCGGCTTGGACTTCGCCATCGAGCCCGGGCGCATCACGGGCCTGCTCGGACCTTCCGGGAGCGGCAAGACAACCCTCATGCGCTGCATCGTAGGGGTCCAGCGACTCACAGCCGGCAGCGTGGAAGTATTGGGCCGTCCGGCCGGTACACCGTCGTTGCGGCACGACGTCGGATACGTCACCCAGGCACCGAGCGTCTATACGGATCTCAGCGTCGAAGCGAACGTCAGGTATTTCGGCGCCATGCACGGCGTCACGGCGGCGGACATCGCGGAGGCGATTGCCGCCGTCGGGCTCGAATCACTGGCACGGCGGAAGACGGCAGACCTTTCCGGGGGTGAATTCAGCCGGGTCTCGCTGGCCTGCGCGCTCGTCTCGCATCCGAAGCTGCTGGTCCTCGACGAACCGACGGTTGGCTTGGATCCGGTGCTGCGTGCCGAGCTGTGGGAACGGTTCGCCGCCTTGGCCGAAGCGGGCACCACCCTGCTGGTGTCCAGCCATGTCATGGAAGAGGCCTCACACTGTTCCTCCCTGCTCCTGCTCCGCGACGGCTTGCTGCTGGCGCAGCTCAGTCCGGCGGAACTCAGCGAGCGTGGCCACAGCAACGACCTGGAACAGGCCTTCCTGCACTTCATCCAGGAAACGACCGCTACTTCGAAGCACCGGAGTACCAATGAAAGCCAGGTGGCGTCATGAATCCACGGATGATGTTCGCCACCACCAGGCGGGTTTTGGAGCAACTGCGGCACGACCACCGCAGCGTCGCGCTCATCATGGTGGTTCCCGCGCTCCTGCTCACGGGCGTCTACTATCTCTTCGAGAACGAAACCCTGCCTCCCGGATTCCCGCGGACCTTTGACCGTGTGGGACTCATGATGCTGGCCATCTTCCCGTTTGTGGTGATGTTCCTGGTCACGTCGATCACGATGTTGCGCGAAAGGACTTCGGGGACGTTGGAACGGCTCCTGACGACGCCCATCCACAAAGCCGATCTCCTGTTCGGCTATGCGTTGGCGTTCTCCATCATGGCCGCCTTGCAATCGCTTGTCGCCACGGCCGTGGCCTACTGGATCTTCAACCTGGATATCAAGGGCGGTCCTGGTTACGTCGTGATGATCGCCGTCATCAACGCAGTGCTCGGTGTCGCGCTTGGCCTCTTGTGCTCAGCCTTTGCACGGACCGAATTCCAGGCGGTGCAGTTCATGCCGGTAGTGGTGATACCGCAGATCCTGTTGTGTGGACTCTTCGTGGCCCGGGACCACATGAACAGCCTCCTGGAGAGCATCTCCAACGTGCTGCCGCTGACGTTTTCGGTCGATGCGCTCCAGCAGATCGCCGACAACACCGAGGCGACCCAGGCCATGTGGCAGGATGCCGGAATCATGGCGGCGATCGTGGTGGGAGTTTTGGCCCTGGCCTCCTTCACCCTCCGACGGCGGACCTCATGAGCGGCGCCTCGCCTCCCGTGCGGCGGGGACGCCGGAGCGGCGGGAGCGATTCCCGCGAACTGATCCTGGCCACAGCGCGCCGGCTCTTCGCCGAACACGGTTTCGACGGGACGAGCCTCCGGCAAGTTGCCCGCGAAGCCGAAGTGGACCCGGCCATGGTCCACCATTTCTTCAAGGGCAAGGACGAACTCTTCGCCCAGAGCATCGAGCTCCCGGCTGATCCCGACGACGTCCTTGCCGGCGTCGAATCGTTGGATCCCGCGCAGCGCGCGGAAGCGCTCGTCCGCGCCGTGTTGCGGCTATGGGAAAGCCCGGCGCAACACGGGCTTGTCGCGTTCGTCAGGGGGACGATCGGATCCAAGGCCAAGACGGCCTTGCTGCGGGAGACGGTGGCCCGGACCATCCTTTCCAGGATTACAGCGGGAATTCCAGGCTCCCCCGAGGAGGCGAAAATGCGCGGAAACCTTGTCGCCACGCAGGTGGTGGGACTCATGCTGATGCGCTACGTCGTCCGGCTCGAACCCCTGGCTTCCGCCTCCCAGGACGAAGTGGTCCGGCTCGTGGCCCCCAACGTCCAGCACTACCTCACGGGCGAACTCACCCCTCCCAACTGACTAGCAGTTGTTGTCGTTATGAGCCCTCAAAACGACAACTACTGTTAGCTAGTTGGGCTGGGCTGGTCAGTACAGAACCGTGGCGAACGTTCCGAGGCGTTTGAAACCGACCCGCTCGTACGTGGCGCGTGCCCGGGTGTTGTATTCGTTGACGTAGAGGCTCGTAATCGGCGCGAACTGCTGGGCGAGGACAACCACTCCCGCCATGTATCCCGCGCTGAGTCCCTGGCCGCGGAATTCAGGGTTCATCCAGACGCCCTGCACCTGGGTGGCCTGCGCCGTGACGGCCCCGAGTTCGGCTTTGAACTTCACGGTCCCGCCGGCGTCGATGTGTACCAAGGAATGGCCTTGCCGGATCAGTCCGGCCACCCTGCGGCTGTAGAAGTCCTCGCTCCCGAGAAAGGGCGAATACCCCACTTCCTCTTCGAACATGGCTGCGCAGGCGGGCAGGATCCGGTCGAAGTCCGCGATGTTCCCGAAGCCGAGCTGAGGATTGGCTTCGACGGCGGGTGGTCCAGATATCGCCAAAAGCGGCTGCTCGGCACGTACCTCGTGGGCGAAATGCCCCAGCTGCTCCAAGCGGGAATGGAGCGCCAGCACGGTCTCCGCGGGCCCGAAAATCGAGGCATAGCGACGGCCGGCCCGGTGTGCAACCGCCGCAACGCGGGAAGCCAGTTCCGGGTCCAGCTGCACCGGAACCAGATTGGCCCCGGCCCAGCAGGCACCCACCAGGGCGTCGCCGTCGAACACTCCAAAGACGCTCGCGCCCCCGGACGTTGGGGCGGCGCTCCCCGTTGAATCAAGGTGCGCCAGAATGAAAACGTTCGCTACCGGGTCTTCCATCGCGAGCACGCGAAGTGCCCGGGTGTCGGCAGCGCCGAGCACCCGGACGGTGAAATCGTCCTGTCCGGTGCCGTCTTTACTACGAGACGGTAACCACGGGGCTACCCTTGACAGCATCTTCGCCATCGGCCTCCCCCATCTCTTCAGCGATACGCATGGCTTCTTCGATCAGTGTCTCAACAATCTGGCTCTCGGGGACAGTCTTAATGACTTCGCCCTTCACGAAGATCTGGCCCTTGCCGTTTCCGGAGGCTACACCGAGATCGGCTTCCCGGGCCTCACCCGGGCCGTTCACCACGCAACCCATGACGGCGACTCGCAACGGAATCTCCATTCCTTCAAGCCCGGCTGTGACCTGCTCGGCCAGCGTATAGACGTCCACCTGGGCGCGTCCGCATGAAGGGCAGGAGACGATTTCGAGCTTGCGGGGGCGCAGGTTGAGGGACTGCAGGATCTGGTTGCCGACCTTGATTTCTTCGACAGGCGGCGCGGAGAGGGAGACGCGGATGGTGTCGCCGATACCCCGGGACAGCAGCGCTCCGAAGGCCGTGGCGGACTTGATGGTGCCCTGGAAGGCGGGTCCGGCCTCGGTCACGCCAAGGTGCAGGGGCCAGTCGCCCTTTTCGGCAAGCATCTCGTAGGCCGCCACCATGATGACGGGGTCGTTGTGCTTGACGGAGATCTTGAAATCGTGGAAGCCGTGTTCCTCGAACAACGAAGCTTCCCACACAGCGGACTCGACGAGGGCCTCCGGGGTGGCCTTGCCGTACTTCTTCAGGATGCCGGGCTCCAGGGATCCGGCGTTGACGCCGATCCTGATGGACGTACCGTGATCGCGTGCTGCCGCCGCGATTTCCTTCACCTGGTCATCGAACTTGCGGATGTTGCCCGGATTGACGCGGACTGCGGCGCAACCGGCTTCGATCGCGGCGAAGACGTACTTGGGCTGGAAGTGGATGTCCGCGATCACGGGAATCTGGGACTTGCGGGCGATGATCGGCAGCGCCTCGGCGTCGTCCGCAGAGGGGCAAGCGACACGCACGATGTCGCAGCCTGACGCGGTCAGCTCCGCGATCTGCTGCAGGGTGGCGTTGATGTCCGTGGTGGGCGTGGTGGTCATCGATTGCACGCTGATGGGTGAATCGGAGCCGACGCCGACCGAACCCACCTTGATCTGGCGGGTCTTGCGGCGGGGCGCGAGAACGGGGGGTGGGGCTGACGGCATTCCCAGGCTGACCGAGGTCACGTGGACTCCTTGGGTTGAAATGGGTGGATCGTAGGGCCGGAGTCCGGACTCCGGCCGGTCATGCTGCTAGGAAGCGTGGGCGGAGAGCATTCCGATAATGGGGTTCCACTCCGATGTCCGGATGCCTGCGATCCCTCGGACGGCGGCGAACGGATCCTCCTTCAGCGTGGCGTTCAGCTCGGCCTCGTCGGCGGCCTCGAGCAGGAGCAGTGCACCCGCGCCGTCGGTGTAAGGGCCGCTCGCCAGCAGGGTTCCCTGCTCGGCGAGGCTAGCGAGCCAGGCACGGTGGGCAGGGCGGTTCGCATCGCGCACCTCGGCGGACTCGGCGTCGTACACGTACTCAACAGCGAAAACAGTCATATGGATAGCCTATCCCCCAAGCCAAATCCGGGGAGTCCACGGCAGCGTCCGGCGTCTGCCGAGTCGGACAGCATCAGCCGAAGAGGTTGACGGGCTTGACGATGTCCGCGTAGATCAGCAGTGCGCTCATGGCCATGAGGACGCTCGCCACGACATAGGTGAGCGGCAGGAGCTTGGCGATGTCGAAAGCCCCCGGATCCGGTTTGCCGAACAGCTTGGCAATTCGACGCCGGGCACCCTCGTAGAGCGCACCCGCCACGTGTCCGCCGTCGAGCGGCAGGAGCGGAACCAGGTTGAAGACGGCCAGGGCGAAATTCAGTCCGGCAAGGAGTCCCACAAGGGCACCGACGCGCGATTGCAGCGGAACCTGATCCATGGCAGCCACTTCACCGGCCACCCGGCCGACGCCCACCACGCTGATGGGGCCGTTGGGATCGCGCGGCTCGGAGCCGAACGCCGCTTGCGCCACGCCGACCACCCTGGCGGGCAGGTTGAGGATGACTCCGGCGATCTGCTTGATGTTCTCGCCGGCCATCGGAAGAACGGTCGACGCCGGTTGGGGCACCATGGCGGTCTGCGCACCGATGCCGAGGAACCCGACTTCCTCGTACAACGGCTTGCCGTCCGCGCCCTTGGCCTGCTGGCCGTTGTCGCCGATGACGGGGCGTGCGGACAGAACCGGTGTTACTTGCGTCGTGACGCTCTTGCCGCCACGGTCCACGGTGATTTGGACGGCCTTGCCGGCGGACGCCCGGATCCAGCCGCTCATTTCGGCCCAGCTCGTCACAGGCTTGCCGTCAAAGCTGGTGACAACATCGTTGGGCTGGAGCTTGGCCACTGCGGCCGGGGTGAGTTGACAGTTCGGCGAGTTTGGATCGACGGTTTCGCCGGCCTTGACTTGGCACTTGGACACCTCGGCAATGGTGGTGGTGGCCATGGACACTCCGAAGCCCATGAGCAGGACCGCTGTCAGCACCAGGCCGATGAGCAGGTTCATGGCCGGGCCACCCAGCATGATGATGACTTTTTTCCAGACCGGCAGCCTGTAGAAGACCCTGTTCTCGTCGCCTGGGCCTACTTCCTCGTGTGCCGCGGACCGGGCTTCGGTGGCAAGGGTCTGGAACATGCCGGTGCTGGAGGGCCTGACGCTGCCATCTTCCTTGTTGGGCGGGTACATGCCGATCATGGCGACGTAGCCGCCCAGCGGGATCGCCTTGACGCCGTATTCGGTCTCGCCTTTCCGCGTGGACCACAGGGTAGGACCGAATCCGATCATGTATTTCGTGACGCGCACTTTGAACAGCTTGGCGGGAAGCAAGTGCCCCACCTCGTGCAGCGCAATGGAGACGGCCACGCCGATCGCGACGAAGACGACTCCGAGAATGAACAGAATGACGGGATTCATGCCTTAAGTACTGCTTCCTAAAGGGTGCTGTTGGCTAAACGATCGTGGGTGCGCGTGCGTGCCCACCTCTCAGCATCCAACACCGAGTCCACCGTCAGCTCCAAGGATCCTGAATGTTCGCTGAGGACGGACTCCACCGTGTCCACGATGTCTGTGAAGCGGATCCTGCCGGCATGGAATGCTTCTACCGCTTCCTCGTTGGCCGCGTTGAAGACAGCGGGAAAGGTGCTCCCCTGCTTCGCGGCGTCCTTGGCCAGCTCCACGGCGGGGAAGGCTACCGAATCAAGGGGCTCAAACGTCCAACTGGTCGCCTGGGTCCAGTCGCAGGCCTTGGCGGCGCCGGGCACGCGGTCCGGCCACCCGAGGCCGAGGGCGATGGGGAGCCGCATGTCCGGCGGAGAGGCCTGGGCAATGATGGAGCCGTCCACGAACTCCACCATGGAGTGCACCACGGATTGCGGGTGCACCACGACGTCGATCCTGTCCAGGGGGACGTCGAACAGCAGGTGCGCTTCGATGACCTCCAGGCCTTTGTTGACGAGGCTGGCCGAGTTGGTGGTGACCATGAGGCCCATGTCCCACGTGGGGTGGGCAAGGGCCTCGGCCGGGGTGACGTCACGGAGTTGCTCCCGGCTGCGGCCCCGGAAAGGTCCGCCGGACGCCGTCAGGATGAGTTTCTCAACCTCTTTGTCGGTTCCCGCGCGGAGGCATTGGGCAATGGCCGAGTGCTCGGAATCCACGGGCACGATTTGGTCAACGGCGGCAGCGGCCTTCACCAGGGCACCTCCCACGATCAGGGATTCCTTGTTCGCCAAAGCCAGGATGGCGCCGGACTTGAGGGCTGCCAGCGTGGGCGCCAGCCCGATGGACCCCGTGATGCCGTTGAGCACGACGTCCGCTTCGATCGCCGCAATCTTGGTGGACGCATCCGGCCCCGTGATGATTGCCGGATCGTAGTTCCGGAGTCCGGCGGCGGAGGCGGCAGCGCCTATGAGTCTCTGGAGTTCGCGTGGATCGCCATGGGCGATGCCGACTGCCTGTGCCTTGGTGTGGACTGCCTGCTGCGCGATGAGTTCCAGGTTCCCGCCACCCGCGCTCAGCGCCACGACCTCGAAGAGATGGGGGGCGGAGTCGACGACGTCAATCGCTTGAGTGCCGATGGAACCAGTGGACCCGAGGAGGATGATCTTGCGCGGCTGCATTGCTTAAGTATCCCGCACCCCAGGCGTAGCGTTGGTTTGTGGACTGGGTCTCGTGGTTCGAGGCGCCGGACTATGAATTCGCCCGGCAGGTGCTCCAGCGTGGCACGGCCACGCTCTATTTCATCGCGTTCCTGTCCAGCCTCAACCAGTTTCCCGCGCTCCTTGGCGAACACGGGCTCCTCCCCGTACCGAGGTACGTGGACGGCCACAGGATCTTGCGCAGGCCCAGCCTGTTCCGCTGGAAGTATTCGGACACGTTGCTCCGCGCCGTCTGCGCCGCCGGGCTTGCCGTTTCATTGGCTCTCGTGGGCGGGCTGCCGCAGCTGGGCCCGCCGTGGCTTCCCCTGGCGGCGTTCCTGGTTTTGTGGTTGCTCTACATGTCGATCGTCAACGTAGGCCAGACCTTCTACGGCTTCGGTTGGGAGATGCTGCTGCTGGAAATGGGCTTCACCGTCGGCTTCCTCGGTTCGGATCAGACTCCCCCGCCCAGGACCATCCTCGTGCTGCTCGTGTGGCTGCTGTTCAGGCTGGAATTCGGCGCGGGCATGATCAAGATCCATGGCGGAAGCGAGTGGCGTGATTTAACCGCCCTGTACTACCACCACGAGACGCAGCCCATGCCGGGGCCGTTGAGCCGCCAGGCGCATCTCCTGCCCAAAGCGATGCACCGCATGGAAGTGCTCGGCAACCACTTCGCCCAGCTGGTGGTGCCGTTCTTCCTGTTCGCCCCGCAGCCGCTGGCCACCATTGCCGCCGGAATTGTCGTCTTCACGCAGCTTTGGCTGGTGGGGAGCGGAAATTTCGCGTGGCTCAATTGGTCCGCGATCGTGCTCGCCTTCGCTGCGGTGAGCGACCCCGTTGCCCACGCTGTGCTGCCTTTCATCCCGCAGCGGCCGAACCCGGCAGCGGCGGTTCCGCAGACCCCGGTGTGGTGGCTCGCCGTCGTACTCGCGGTGACGGTGCTCCTTCTGGTGCTCAGCTATTGGCCCATCCGCAACCTGCTCTCGCGGGGGCAGCTCATGAACGCCAGCTTCAACCGATGGCAACTGGTCAACACTTACGGGGCGTTCGGCACGGTGACGCGGCACCGGGTGGAAATCGTGGTGGAAGGCACCCAGTCCGAGGTTCCCGTCGACGAGGCCGATTGGCGCGAATACGGCTTCAAGGGCAAGCCCGGCGATGTCCGCCGGTTGCCCCGGCAATGGGCGCCATACCACCTGCGCCTCGACTGGCTGATGTGGTTCCTGCCCTTGCGCACGGTGCACGAAGAATGGTTCTACGCGTTCTTGGGCAAGCTGCTCGACGCCGATCCGCCCACCTTGCGCTTGTTGCGCCAGGACCCGTTCGACGGCGACCGGCCGCGCTGGGTGCGGGCGCGCAGCTTCCTCTACCGCTTCGCCACGAGGGCCGAGTTCCGGGAAACGGGTCAGCGCTGGATCCGGATGGAGCTCTACGAGGTCATCGCCCCGTTGTCGCTGCCGAGGTCACGACGGCGCGGTCAATAGACTGGCCCGTCAATGGGTCCGGCCCGAGCAGCCCTTCAGGAAAGCCGGGCCCTGCGTAGCGTGGATTCGGCGTGTTTCAGGATGGGGCCGTCCACCATTTTTCCCTTGTGCTGGAACACACCGGTTCCAGCCGCAGCCGCAGCGTCAAGCAGCTCCCGGGCCCCTGCGACGGCCTCGGGCGACGGAGCGTAGGCTTCGCGGACAACGGCGACCTGGTTCGGGTGGATGCAGGCCTTCGCACCGAATCCACTGGCCACTGCGTCGGCGGATTCCACGGCAAGCCCGGCAAGATCGGGAATGTCGACATAGACCGAGTCGATGGCCTCCTTGCCCGCGGCTTTCGCGGCCAGCAGCACCGTGGAGCGGGAGTGCGTTGCGACGGCGCGGTAGCCGCCGTCGTCCTTGCGGCTGGAGGAACCGCCCATCGAGGCGATCAGGTCCTCGGCGCCCCACATGAGCCCGACGACGTTGGGAGCCTGGGCGATCTCAGCCGCGTTGACGATCCCTTTGGCCGTCTCGCACAGGGCGATGACGTGGTAACCCTCGAGTGCTTTCAACTGTTCGGCGGTCTCGGCCTTGGCCAGCATGACGGTCCGGTATGGGGTATGCGCGAGGCAGTGCAGGTCCTTCTCGAAGTCCGGAGTGCCCACCGGATTGACGCGCACTATCGTGCGGCTGGGGTCGAGCTCGGCGGTCTCGCCACCTGAGCCGAGCTGGGCGAGGATGGCGCCCCGGGCCCGCTTCTTGTCTGCGGGCGCGACGGCGTCCTCAAGGTCCACGATGACGGCGTCGGAACGCTCGGCGGCCTTTTGGAAGCGTTCCGGGCGGTCGGCGGGGCAGAAAAGAAGAGCGGGGCCCATGGTGAAGGTCATGTATTGATTGTCCCCTGTTGCGCCTCCAGATGCGCGGTCCGGCTCCACATGAGACAAGTGCGCGTGGCCAGAGCCACAATCTTTCCGTCCTGGTTGCGGCCGGTGTGTTTCATGGTCACCACGCCCTGCCCGGGACGCGATGACGACTCCCGTTTCCCGCTGATGACAGTCTCGGTGTAGAGGGTATCGCCGTGGTAGAGGGGGTGTGGGAAAGAGACGTCCGTGAGGCCCAGCTGGGCAATGATGGTGCCCTGGGTCAGTTGGGTCACGGACTGTCCCACCATGGTGGACAAGGTGAACATCGAGTTCATGAGCCTCTGCCCGAAGGGCTGCTTGGCGCTCCACGCCGAGTCCAAGTGGAGGGCCTGGGTATTCATAGTCAACGTAGTGAAAAGGACGTTGTCCGTTTCGGTGACGGTCCGCCCCGGCCGGTGGGCGTAAACGACGTCTTCCTCAAGCTCGTCGAAATAGAGGCCCCGCTGCTCGACAATGCGGGGTTCGGGGACCCGGGGTTCAGCGTCCGTGGTCATACAGTCAGTTCCTGGTCCTCTTCGAAAAGCTCGACGCCGGTCGCGGCCGCCACGTCCTCGGCCGATACGTTCGGTGCCAACTCGCGCAGGACGAGCCTCGACACCCCGCCTTCGGAGACGACGTCGATCACGGCGAGGTCGGTGATGATCCGGTCCACGCAGCCTTTCCCCGTGACGGGCAACGAGCATTCCTTGACGATCTTGGGTTTGCCGTTGCGGTCCACGTGCTCCATCATCACGATCACCCGCTTGGCGCCGAACACCAGGTCCATGGCGCCGCCCATGCCCTTGACCATTTTGCCCGGGATCATCCAATTGGCCAGGTCCCCGTTGGCCGCGACTTCCATGGCGCCCAGCACGGCGACGTCCACATGGCCGCCGCGGATCATGCCGAACGACGTCGCTGAGTCAAAGAACGCGGCGCCCGCGTTGACGGTGACCGTTTCCTTGCCGGCGTTGATCAGATCCGGGTCCACGGCATCCTCGGCCGGGTAGGGGCCAACGCCCAGGATCCCGTTCTCGGAATGCAGGATCACCTCGACCCCGTCAGGGATGTAGTTGGGAATCAGGGTGGGCATGCCGATCCCCAGGTTGACGTATTGCCCATTGCTGAGTTCACGGGCTACGCGGGCGGCGAGTTCGTTCCGCGTCCAGCCTTTGCCCTCGTGGTCCTCGACGCCGGCGCGGCGGTACTCGTGCCTGACCGCCTCGGGACGCGGCGGCACATCCTGGGTGATGTTCGATTCCATGGCTACGCTCCTGTCTTCCCGGTCAACGCGACGGTCCGCTTTTCGATGCGTTTCTCCGTGTCCGGTGCAACCACGACCCGCTGGACGAAGATGCCCGGGGTGTGGATATGTTGCGGATCGAGTTCGCCGGGTTCCACAAGCTCTTCGACCTCGGCGATGGTGATCCGGGCCGCCATGGCGCACAGTGGATTGAAGTTCATGGCCGTCGCGTGGAAGACGAGGTTCCCGTGGCGGTCCCCCTTCCAGGCGTGGACCAGTCCGAAATCGGGTGTCAGGGATTCCTCCAGGACATAGTCCGCCCCGTTGAAGGTGCGCACTTCCTTAGGTGAGGATGCGATCGCCACGTTGCCGTCGGCGTCGTACTTTTGCGGCAGACCGCCTTCCGAAACCTGCGTCCCGACGCCGGCCGCCGTGAAGAACGCGGGGATTCCGGCCCCGCCGGCACGCAGTTTCTCGGCGAGGGTGCCTTGCGGTGTGAGGACCACCTCGAGTTCACCGGCGAGGTACTGCCGCGCGAACTCCTTGTTCTCACCAACATAGGAACTGATGGTCCGGCGGATCCGTCCGTCCTTCAGCAGGATGCCCAGGCCCCAGTCGTCCACGCCGCAGTTGTTGCTGACTGTTTCAAGGTCCTTGGTGCCTTGATGGTGGAGCGCATCGATCAGCGCCACCGGGATACCGCACAAGCCGAACCCACCGACGGCGAGAGAGGCACCGTCGTGGATGTCTTTCACCGCTTCCGCGGCGCTGGCAACAACTTTGTCGATCATCGTTTACCTTCCCTGACGGTTAAAGGCCCAGCTCGCGGGCGATGAGCATCAACTGGACCTCGGTGGTGCCTTCCCCGACTTCCAGGATCTTGGAGTCGCGGTAGTGCCGTGCCACCGTGAATTCGTTGATGAAGCCATAGCCACCGAACACCTGGGTGGCGTCCCGTGCGTTGTCCATGGCTGCCTCGCCTGCGACCATCTTAGCGATGGCCGCTTCGGTCTTGAACGGCTTGCCGGCCAGCATCCTCGCGGCCGCATCGTAGTAGGCCAGGCGTGCCGTGTGGGCCCGTGCCTGCATGCGGGCGATCTTGAACTGGATGGCCTGGTACTTGCCGATGTTCTGGCCGAAGGCCACACGTTCCTTGGCGTACTTCACGGACAAGTCGACGCAGCCCTGTGCCGCACCGGTGGCGAGCGCGGCGATGGCGATACGGCCTTCGTCCAGGATGGACAGGAAGTTGGCGTAACCACGGCCCCGGACACCAAGCAGGTTCTCCTCGGGCACCCGGACGTTGTTCAGTGTGAGCGGGTGCGTGTCGGAGGCGTTCCAGCCCACCTTGTTGTAGGCCTTTTCCGCGGTGAAACCGGGCGTGTCGGTGGGAACCAGGATGGTGGAGATTTCCTTCTTGATGCTCCCGTCCTTGCGTTCGTGCTGCCCGGTGACGGCGGTGACGGTGACGAGGCGCGTGATGTCGGTCCCGGAGTTGGTGATGAACTCCTTGTTGCCGTTGATGACCCAGCGGCCGTCCTCGAGGTGGGCGTTCGTTTTGGTCCCTCCGGCGTCCGAGCCAGCTTCCGGCTCGGTCAGGCCGAAGCCCGCGAGCGCTTCGGCCGAAGTCAGCTGGGGCAGCCAGTGTTCTTTCTGCTCCTGCGTGCCGAAGCGGTACACCGGCATGGCGCCCAGCGAGACGCCTGCTTCGAGGGTGATCGCCACGGACTGGTCAACCCGGCCCAGCTGTTCCAGCGCGAGGGCGAGCGCGAAGTAGTCTCCGCCCATGCCGCCGAACTCCTCAGGGAAGGGCAGGCCGAAAAGGCCCATCTCGCCCATTTGCTTGACTACCTCGTACGGGAAGCTGTGTTCCTCGTCGTGCTTGGTGGACACCGGTGCCACTACCTCGTCGGCGAATTCCCGGACGGAGTCGCTCAGGTCCTGGTATTCCTCGGTGAGTTCAAAACTTGCCATGGCTAGACTTCCTCGTCTTTCTGGTTCTCTGCTGTAACTTCAAGGGCGGGTTCCGCTGTGGCCTCGGGGGTGGGTTCCGCCGCAACGTGGATGGTGGCGAGGACCTGGTCGGCCTTGACGAGGTCCCCGGTCTTGCTGCTGAGGTGCACGGTGCCGGACACCGAGGCCACCAATTGGTGTTCCATCTTCATCGCCTCCACGGCAAGGAGGACCTGGCCTGCTTCCACGTGGTCGCCGTTGTGCACCGAAACGGAGACCACGGTTCCCGGCATGGGAGACCGGACTTCGGGATCCGCGGCGCCTTCTTCGCGCTGGATGCCAGCGAGGATGCGTTGGAGCCGGGCCTCGCGGTCCAGGATCTCCAGCCGGCAGGACCAGCCGTCGCTGCCGAGCCAGAGTTCGCGTGTCCCTGGCCCAGGAGTTGGTGAGCCGTGCGCGAAATGGTGCTCGACGCCGTCGAGCACCAGCACCGCATGTCCCGAGGGTCCCGGCCGCATGACGGCAGAGTGCTCGACGCCGCTGTCCACGCGGGCGGTGAAGCCCGGCCCGTTCACTGTCAATCCCACGGTGGCAAGTCCGCCGTCGGGACGTCCGACTGTGGTCTTCCACGGTGCGGGCGCGCCCACGCGCCAGCCGTCGGCGGCGTTCCAGGGTGCTGCCGTTCCGGCAGGAGCCAAGACCTGACGGCTCAGTATCGCCGCGGAGACCAGCTCGACGTCGGTCACTTGGCGGAACTCCATTCCCTCCAGCTTGCGCTCGATCAAGCCGGTGTCGAGGCGGCCGGCGCGGACGTCGTCGTCGTTGATCAGGAGCCGCAGGTACTCGACGTTCGTGTGGACACCCAGCAGGGTGTAGTCCCCCAGTGCGTGGTCAAGGGTGTCCAACGCCGCTTTGCGGTCCGGGCCCCAGGCGATGACCTTCGCGAGCATGGGATCGTAGTCTCCGGTGACGGACAGTCCCGGCAGCATGGCGGAGTCGACGCGGACGTGCGGATCCTTGCTTGCCCGTTCCCGGAGCGTCACGATCTCGCCGATCGACGGCATGAAACCGCGTTCGGGTACCTCCGCGTAGACGCGCGACTCTACCGCGTGACCGTCAAGCACGACGTCGGGCTGCGCCACCGTGAGGACCTCACCCGCGGCGATGCGCACTTGCCATTCGACCAGGTCGACGCCCGTCACCATTTCCGTGACAGGGTGCTCCACCTGGAGGCGGGTGTTCATCTCCATGAAGAAGAAATGCTCCGGGTCCTGGTCCGAGACGAGGAACTCCACCGTGCCGGCGCCGCTGTACTTGACGCTTCGGGCGGCCTGGCAGGCGGCCTCACCGATCCGCGCCCGGACCTCTGCCCCGTTCGCGAGGGACTCGAGCAACGGGGACGGTGCTTCCTCGATGACTTTTTGGTGGCGGCGCTGGAGCGAGCATTCACGCTCGCCGAGGTGGATCACGTTGCCGTGGTTGTCGGCGAGGACCTGGACTTCGATGTGCCGGGGCTCCTGGATGAGCCGCTCCAGGAACAGGGTGTCGTCACCGAAAGCGCTCGCAGCCACGCGGCGGGCCGTCAGCAGCGTGGCCGCCATATCCTCGAGCCGCTCCACGATGTGCATGCCCTTGCCGCCGCCCCCGGCCGAGGGCTTGATGAGCAGGGGGAAGCCGACGCCGGACGCCGCCTCGATCAGCGCTTCGTCGCTCAAACCAGGTTCGGCGATGCCCGGTACGCATGGGACGCCGTAAGACATGACGTGGTTTTTTGAACGGATCTTGTCGCCCATGATCTCGATGGCATCAATGCCGGGGCCGATGAACGCGATGCCGGCCGCGTCCAGGGCCTTGGCAAACTCAACGTTCTCGGCGAGGAATCCGTAGCCGGGGTGGACAGCTTGGGCGCCGCTTTGCAGGCAGGCCTCGATGATCGCGTCGATCCGAAGGTAGCTGTCCGCTGCCGCGGCTGTGCCGATGCGGACGGCGGTGTCTGCTTCGCGCACGTGGCGGGCCCCGGCGTCGGCGTCTGAGTAGACCGCCACGGAACGGATGCCCATCGCCCTCAGGGTGCGGATCACGCGGCAGGCGATCTCGCCGCGGTTAGCGACAAGGACGGTGTCGAAAGAAGTGATTGTCATGGGGTCACATCCGGAAGAGGCCGAAGGAGGTTTCCGGCAGTGGTTGGCGGGAGACGGTGTCCAAGGCCATGCCCAGGACGCGCCGGGTATCTGCGGGGTCGATGATGCCGTCGTCCCAGAGCCGGGCGGTGGAGTAGTACGGGCTGCCTTGGTCCTCGTATTGCTGCTTGATGGGGGCCTTGAAGGCTTCCTCGTCCTCGGCGGACCATTCCTCGCCGCGGGCCTCGTATTGGTCCCGTTTGACGGTGGCCAGCACGCTGGAGGCCTGGTTCCCGCCCATCACCGAGATCCGGGACGCCGGCCACATCCACAGGAAGCGCGGCGAGTAGGCCCGGCCGCACATCGAGTAGTTTCCGGCACCGAAGGAGCCGCCGATCACCACGGTCAGCTTCGGCACGCGGGCGGTGGCGACGGCGGTGACCATCTTGGCGCCGTTCTTGGCGATGCCGCCGTGCTCGTAGTCCTTGCCTACCATGAAGCCGGAGAGGTTCTGCAGGAAGACCAAGGGGATGCCGCGCTGGTCGCATAGCTCGATGAAGTGCGCGCCTTTGAGGGCGGATTCGCTGAAGAGCACCCCGTTGTTGGCGACGATGCCCACAGGATGGCCATGCAGCTTCGCGAATCCCGTCACCAGGGTGGTGCCGTAGTTCTTCTTGAACTCGTGGAACCTCGAGCCGTCCACGAGCCGGGCGATTACTTCGCGGACGTCGTACTGGGCATTGACGTCCGTAGGAACCGCACCATAGATCTCACCCGGGTCCGCCACCGGCTCGACGACGGCGTCCACGTCCCACGCCGGGGCTGCCGGCTTGGGCAGGGTGGAGACGATGTCCCGGACGATCTGCAGGGCGTGCTCGTCGTTTTCGGCGAGGTGGTCCGTCACACCGGAAATCCGGGAGTGGACGTCCCCGCCGCCAAGTTCCTCGGCCGTCACGATCTCACCGATGGCGGCCTTCACGAGGGGCGGCCCGCCCAGGAAAATGGTGCCTTGGTTACGGACGATCACTGTTTCGTCGCTCATGGCGGGCACGTAGGCGCCACCGGCCGTGCAGGACCCCATGACCGAGGCGATCTGCGGGATCTTCGCCGCTGACATCTTCGCCTGGTTGAAGAAGATCCGGCCAAAGTGCTCTTTGTCCGGGAACACCTCATCCTGCTTGGGCAGGAAAGCTCCCCCGGAATCCACGAGGTAGACGCACGGCAGCCTGTTCTCCAGCGCGATTTCCTGGGCCCGGAGGTGCTTCTTCACCGTCATCGGGTAATAGGACCCGCCCTTGACCGTGGCGTCGTTGGACACCACCATCACCTGGCGTCCATGGACCAGCCCGATCCCCGCAATCACGCCGGCGCCCGGCGAATCATCGTTGTACATCCCGTTGGCCGCCAACGGGGCGATCTCCAGGAACGGGCTTCCCTCGTCCAGCAAGTAATTGATGCGCTCGCGCGGCAACAGTTTGCCCCTGGAGATGTGCCGCTCACGCGACTTCTCCGGCCCACCGAGCGCGGCCACGGCAAGGCGCTTCTTCAGCTCGCGCACCAGGGACAGCTGCGCTTCCGCGTTGGCCGCGAACTGGTCGCTGCTGGTATCCAGCTGGCTGGCGAGTGTCTCCATCGACTGTGTCCCATCCCGGCCAATGGCCATCTCAGTTAGTACCGCATAACTGGAATTTAGGTTAGTCTCTATTAACTGTGTTGTCCATCACCCCTGCACTGGGCCCGTCCCGGTACCGGCGCTGAAGTGGACGCGTGCAAAAGGAGGAATTGTGGTCACCTTCCAGCGGAGCCCGCAGCAGGACGGCCAAAACCCGCGGAGCCCCAAGCAAGACAGCCCGACCCAGCGGAGCCAAGCCAAGGAAACACGGCGCAAGGCCCTCCTGACCGCCGCGGCCGGGTTGTTCGCGGCCGACGGTTTCAACCGCGTGTCCCTTGAGGACCTCGGGGCTGCGGCAGGAGTCAGCGGCCCTGCGGTGTACCGGCATTTCCCGGGAAAACAAGCCGTGCTCGCCGAGCTCCTGCTGAGCGTGAGCCGGAATCTGCTCGACGGCGGCCGCACCGTGGCGTCCGAGGCCTCCGACGCCGAAGCTGCGTTGCGCGGACTGGTGGAATTCCATGTGGACTTCGCCCTCAGCAATCCCGATGTCATCCGGGTCCAAGACCGCGACTTCAGCAACCTCAGCGACTCCGACCAAGCCGAAGTACGCACCCTGCAGCGCAACTACGTGGAACTGTGGGTGGGGGTGCTCGGGGAACTGCATCCCGACACGGATCCTGCCGAGCTACGGGTCCGCGCCCACGCAGCCTTCGGCCTCATCAACTCGACTCCCCACTCGGTCCGGCACCACGGACGCCGCATGGCGGTCAAAAGCGCCCGGCCCATCCTCGAACGCATGGCCCTCGCAGCGCTGATGGTGCGCTAGCCTCCCGCCCCAAAAGGCCCAACTGACTCCCCACCGCCACCCTTGCCTCGCAAGCTCGGCCAGGGAACCCTGGCGGCGTGGGCCCAGCAGTTGTTGTCGTTATGAGCCTTCAAAACGACACTTACTGCGAGCTAGTTGGGCCTGGACGCGCGGCTGGATGAACGCCCTGCTAGATCATCGTCATGACTGTTGCAGGATCGGACAGGATAGCGCCCAGGTCGGCCAGGAATTTCGAGCCTTGTTCGCCGTCCACCAGCCGGTGGTCGAAGGACAGGCTCAGTGACATCACCTGGCGCACCGCGAGTTCGTCGTTGTGCACCCACGGGGCCTTGCGCACCGATCCCAACGCGACGATGGCAGCCTCGCCCGGGTTCAAGATGGGGGTTCCGGCGTCGATCCCGAACACGCCGATGTTCGTGATCGAAATGGTTCCGCCGGTCAGATCTGCCGGGGAAGTCTTGCCTGAACGTGCCGTGTCCGTGAGTTCGGACAAAGCCGTAGACAATTCGAGCAGCGTCATCTTGTCCGCGTCTTTGATGTTGGGAACAGTCAGTCCCCGCGGCGTGGCGGCGGCGATCCCCAGGTTCACATAGTTGAACTGCACGATCTCCTGTGCGGCCTCGTCCCAGCGGGAGTTCAGCGTCGGGTTCCTGCGCAGGGCAGTCAGCACGGCCTTGGCTGCGATGGTCAAGGGTGTGAGCTTGTACCCGGCAAATTCGCGGCTGGCCTTGAGCCGCGTCAACAGTTCCATGGTGGGCGTGACGTCAACGGTCAGGAACTCCGTCACATGCGGAGCCGTGAAGGCGCTTTGCACCATGGCAGCGGCTGTGAACTTCCGGACTCCCTTGATAGGTGTGCGGGTCTCGCGTTCAGCGGAGACCCCGACGGCGGGCGCAGCGACCGGTGCGACCTCGGGAGCCGAAACCTCCGCCTGGGATCCGGCCGCGAAGTCCTGGACATCCGAACGGGTGATCAGGCCTCCCGGCCCGGTTCCCCTGACCAACTCGAGGTCGATTCCGAGATCCCTCGCGAACTTGCGGACCGGCGGGGTAGACCGTGGACGCTCATGCTCCACCGTCGGCTCGGCGGGCATCGCGAGCCGTGCGGGCTGTTCAACCGCGGGAACGGGCTCGACGGCGGGAACCGGTTCCCGGGCGGCCTCGCGTTCGCCGGTGCTTCCGTCATAGGACCGCTGGCGTCGGGCCGGCCGTCCTGACTTTTCGACTACGGCGCCATAGCCTACGAGGTTGGGCTCGCGCTTCGCCGCGGTCTCCGCGGGGCTTTCCACGGATGCGCCCGCACCGGGACCGGCAACAGCGGAAGGCGAGGCTCCGGCGTCGTCGACTTCAAAGGAGACGATCGGCTTGCCGACCTCGACAACCGAACCGGCCTGTTCGTGCAAGGCGGCCACGGTTCCGGCGAAGGGCGAAGGCAACTCGACCACGGCCTTGGCCGTCTCGACCTCGGCAATGACCTGGTTCAAGGTCACAGTGTCCCCCACCGCGACCTTCCAGCTGAGAATTTCCGACTCAGTGAGTCCCTCGCCGAGGTCGGGCAGCCTGAATTCCTTGATCATGGTGGCGCTCATCCTTCCAGCCCGCTCAGGGAGTTGCCGCGGCCGAGAGCGCGGTCCACACCGTCAAGAATCCTGTCCAGATCAGGCAGATGGTGCATCTCGAGCTTTGAGTACGGGTACGGGATGTCGAATCCCGTGATCCGGACCGGCGCCGATTCAAGGTAGTTGAAGCAGCGCTCGGTGATACTGGCGGCAATCTCCGCGCCGAGCCCGCCCGACTGCGCAGCCTCATGGGTGATGACGAGCCTGCCGGTCTTGCGGACGGACGCCTCCACGGCCTGGAAGTCGATCGGAGCCAGCGAGCGCAGGTCGATAACCTCCACGGAGACTCCTTCGTCGGCGGCGGCCATGGCGGCGTCGTTCGCGGTTTTCACGAGCGGTCCGTATGTTACCAAGGTGACGTCACTTCCTGGGGTGACCACCCTCGCCTTCTCCATGGACAGTGCCGTGGAAAGATCTGCGGTCTCATCCACTTCGCCCTTGTCGTGGTAGCGGCGCTTGGGTTCGAAGTACAGCACCGGATCGTCCGAGGCGATGGCCTGTTGGATCATAGTGTAGGCATCCTGCGGGTTGGAGACGCTGATGACGCGAAGGCCCGAAGTGTGGGTGAAGTAGGCCTCCGGGGACTCGGAGTGGTGCTCGGGTGAACCGATTCCGCCGCCGAAAGGAACGCGGATGGTGATGGGCATCTTGACGCGGCCCTGGGTCCGGTAGTGCATCTTGGCTACCTGGCTGACGATCTGGTCGAATGCCGGGTAGATGAAGCCATCGAATTGGATTTCGCAGACCGGGCGGTAGCCGCGGTAGGCCAGTCCGACGGCGGTGCCGATGATCGCGGACTCGGCCAAGGGGGTGTCGACCACCCGGTGTTTGCCGAAGTCTTTCTGGAGGCCGTCGGTGACCCGGAAAACCCCGCCGAGCGCACCGATGTCCTCACCCATGAGGACAACTTTGGGATCGTTTTCGAGGGACTTGCGCAGGCCGGCGTTGATGGCGCGGGCGAAGGTCAGCTTGCTCATCAGAGTGCACCTTCCTGGGTTGATCCGCTGAAGCTTTCCAAATAGCGGGAGTAGTGGTCCTTCTGGCGTTCGATCCAGGAGTTGGGCGTGCTGTAAACGTGCTTGAAGAGGTCCAGCGGCGCGGGATCGGGCATGTTGATGACTCCTGCGCGCAAGTTCCTTGCCACCTCATCCGCTTTGGCCTGGGTCTTGGCTTCGACCTCTTCCGTCAGGAGGCCCTTGGTGCGAAGCAGCGCCTTGAGCCGGGCAATCGGGTCCTTGGCTGCCCAGTCCTCAAGCTCATTGGCGTCGCGGTAGCGGGTGGGATCGTCCGCCGTCGTGTGCGGGCCCATGCGATAAGTCACCGCTTCGATGAACGTCGGTCCGCCGCCCTTGCGGGCCCGGTCCAGCGCAATGCGCGTGACGGCCAAAACAGCCAGGACGTCGTTCCCGTCGACCCGCATGCTGGGGATTCCGAAGCCCGAGGCACGATCGGCGATCTGGATGTGGGACTGAATCCGGACGGGTTCGGAGATGGCCCAGTGGTTGTTCTGGCAGATGAAGACCACGGGCACTTGGAAGCTCGCCGCGAAGACCATTGCCTCGTTGACATCGCCTTCGCTCGTGGCGCCATCGCCGAAGAGTGCAACCGCTACCGAGTCGGCGCCGTCGTGCTGGATACCCATGGCGTAGCCGGTTGCGTGCAGCGATTGCGAGCCGATGATGATCTGTTGGGTGGCGATGTTGTGGCGGTACGGGTCCCAGCCGGAGGAGGCATTGCCGCGCCAGGCACGGACCAAGTCGGTGGGCTCCACACCGCGGCAGTAGGCCACGCCGTTGTCCCGGTAGCTGGGGAAGACAAAGTCGTCGTCCCTGAGGGCCCGGCCCGCACCGATCTGCGATGCTTCCTGGCCTAGCAGCGGCGGCCACAGAGCCAGCTCGCCTTGACGTTGCAAGGCGGTGGCCTCGGCGTCGATGCGGCGGATGACCATCATGTCTTCATACAGCGAGCACAGTTGCTCGTCCGTGACATCGCTGACCCAGAGATCGAACTCCGGGTGGCTGATGCGTTCCCCTTCCGGGGAAATCAGTTGGACCAGATCCCCGCCGGTCCGACGCGGGCTTGCTGCACTGATTCCGGGATTCGGAGCCTTGTAGGCGTCCTGGCCGGGTTCGTCCGTCAACACAGTTGATCGCACCTTTCAGCTCGTGCTCGCAGGCCTTTTGGAGGACTTGTGATCCAGCCGCGGGCCAGCATCCGGGCGTCGTCGCCTGGATTAATTGTGACCCTACTCACAATGCTCATTGGGTACAACCACCGTTGAAAATTCTGCGCATTCTGCCCTATCTGGGCGGTGGCTACCGTGCTAACGTTGCGCATTATGCAAGCTTTAGATGGCACCGACACACGCCTGCTTTCGGCCATGGCGAAGGACCCCCGCGGCACCGTTGTCGCCTTGGCACAGAAGCTGGGACTATCGCGGAATACGGTCCAGGCACGGATGGCCCAACTGGAAAAGAAGCATGCGTTCCTCTCCTTCGAACGGCGCATCAACCCCGCCGCCCTTGGCTACCCCCTCATGGCCTTCATCTCAGTGCATGTGCAGCAGCAAAAGCTTGGACAGCTCGCCTTGGACCTCGCCGAAATACCGGAAATCCTGGAGGGATACGGCCTGACCGGTTCGGCCGATCTGCTGTTGCGGGTGGTGGCGCTCGACGCCGAGGATCTGTTCCGGATCAACGGCAAGATCCTTGCGTGCGACGGAGTGGAACGAACGGACACCGCCATGTCCATGGGCGAATTGATTCCCTTCCGGGTGCAGCCGTTGCTGAACCGGAACACCAAGAAGGCGCTCCGCACAGGCTGAGCCCGGTAACCTCGAAAAAATTTGTCCCATCCCACCCATCCATAGCGCCGGGTGGTCCGAATCTCTGGTTGAGAGCCCCGTCCGGGGTTTCGAACACAGGCCGGATACAAAACCGGCCATACCGGAAGGTTTGGACCATGCGCACTTCGCCCAACCGCCTGATCGCCACCATCTTTGGAGCCGTCTACCTGCTCGTGGGTGTCGTTGGATTCTTCGTCACCTCGGGAATTGGATTCTTCGCCACCGAGGGTGCCAATCTGATCATCTTTGCGGTAAACCCCCTGCACAACATCATCCACCTCGCCATTGGCGCCGCCCTGCTCTACGCGGGCATGAACAGCACCGTGCTGTCCAAGACCATCAACACCACGGTCGGCGCGGTCTACCTGCTTGTCGGCATCCTCGGACTGTTCCTCGTGGGCTCCGCACTGAACATCATTGCCCTTAACGGCGCAGACAACGTCCTGCACTTGGCAAGCGCTGTGGTGCTCCTCGGCATCGGCCTCTCGCAGGACAAGGTTCCGGCCACCACCGCCAGGGCCCACGTCTAGAAGACGCCGCAAACCCGGAAGGAGCCGTCCGTGTCAGCTCAAGCAGCGACGTCCGTAGGACCCACCGCCGGGGCATCCCTCACCCTGTTTTCGTGTTTCGCGGGAATGGGGGCCGGCCTCGTGGAGCTTTCCATCGCATCCAGCTACATTTCGGGCCGGGGACCACTTGTGTGGGCGGGCGGCATCTTCGCGGCCTGGGGCCTGGCGCTTCTCGCCAGCTCGATTGGCAGCCTCCAACGGGGGCGGCTCCGGTTCCGTAAACCAACAACCCTGGGCCTCCTCGCGGCCGTGCTGGTCCACGTCGGATTCCTGGTTGCCGGTATGGCCCAAAGAGTGCTCGACGGCGGGCATCTGGCAGCTCTGTTCCTGGTCCTGATGGCACTGGGATCCTCTGCCTGGCTCGCCCGAAGGTTCCGCGACGACGTCGGCGGAGTAGCGCAGGCTCCCCCGCGGGCCGGCGCGCTTTTGGGCGCAGCCTTTGCCGCCGCCGTCGTGGTCGCAGCAATTACGACACCGGGGCTCGCCGCCTCGGTAGCCGGAGCGCACGCCGTCCCCCACGGAGAGCACTCCCTGCCGGGCGGCCACAACCACTAAGCCCGGATGCTCGCTCACCTTTGGTTGAAAAATGGGAATCCCTCCTGCAGATCTTTCTGCAGGAGGGATCCGCCATTTGGCCTTGTTTGTGAACGAGCGTCACGCCGAACGGCCCGATATGTGAGCGAGCGTCGGACCGGTACTCCTAGTGGTTCACCGCTTTCTCGGCTCCGACGCCGGTCAGGGAACGGACTTCCATCTCGGCCTGCTTCGCGCTGTCTTCGCGCCGCTTGTCCACCACGGTTCCGAGCCAGCCAAGCAGGAAGGCAAGCGGAATGGACACGATTCCGGGATTGCTCAACGGGAAGACCGCGAAGTTGGCACCCGGGATCATGGACGTCTTGGCACCGGAAACAACCGGCGACAAGGCAATCAGGATAATGGCCGCAGAGAGTCCGCCGTACATGCTCCAGGTGGCGCCCTGGGTGGTGAACTTCTTCCAGAACAGGGAGTAGACGATGGTCGGCAAATTGGCCGATGCCGCCACGGCGAAGGCGAGCGCCACGAGGAAGGCTACGTTCTGGCCATTGGCGAAAATACCGCCGAGGATCGCAAGGATCCCGATGACCACCACAGTCCGCCGGGCCACCTTGACCTCGGTCCCGGCGTCGGCCTTGCCCTTCGAAATAACGTTCGCATAGATATCGTGGGCGAACGACGCCGCTGCCGTGATGGTCAAGCCGGCCACCACCGCAAGGATGGTGGCGAACGCTACGGCCGAGATGAAGCCCAGCAGCAACGGCCCGCCCAAGTGGAACGCGAGGAGCGGTGCAGCGGAGTTCACACCGCCGGGGGCCGACTTGATGGTGTCGGCTCCGACGAGGGCTGCCGCGCCGTAGCCGAGGACAAGGGTAAACAAGTAGAACAACCCGATCAGCCAGATGGACCAGACCACCGATTTGCGGGCTTCTTTGGCCGTGGGCACCGTGTAGAAGCGCATCAGCACGTGTGGCAGTGCGGCCGTGCCGAGGACGAGCGCCATCCCAAGGGACAGGAAGTCGAGCTTGGAAGTGTCGGTCTTGCCGTACTGCAGGCCGGGATTGAGCACGTTGGGGTTCTTTGCGGTGTCCGCCGCAGCACCCAACAGGTTGGACAGGTTGAAGCCGTAGATGGACAGCACCCACAGCGTCATGACGGCCGCACCGCAGATGAGCAGCACGGCCTTGATGATCTGGACCCAGGTGGTGCCCTTCATTCCGCCGATCAGCACGTACATGATCATGAGGGCGCCGACGACGACGATCACCAGGGCTTGTCCGCCCCAGTCGCTGATGCCCAGCAGCAAGGAGATGAGGCTTCCGGCGCCGGCCATCTGCGCCAGCAGGTAGAAAAAGCAGACGGCCAGGGTGGACAGGGCCGCGGCGATCCGCACCGGGCGCTGGCGCAGCCGGAAGGAAAGCACATCGGCCATGGTGAATTTGCCCGTGTTGCGCAGCAGTTCGGCAACAAGCAGCAACGCCACAAGCCACGCCACGAGGAACCCGATGGAGTAGAGGAAACCGTCGTAGCCGTTGACGGCGATTGCCCCGGTGATCCCCAGGAAGGAGGCGGCGGAGAGGTAGTCTCCGGCGATGGCGGTGCCGTTCTGCGAACCGGTGAACGAGCGCCCGGCGGCATAGTAGTCGGCAGCCGTTTTGTTGTTCCGGCTGGCCCGGAAAACGATCACCATGGTGACCAGGACGAACAGGGCGAAGATGCCCATGTTCAACAGAGTGGTGTCCTTCAGAGCGGCAACGTTGACCATCGGGACCATGGCGCTCATTTTGCTGCCCCTCTCACGGTGCTGCCCTTGTCGAACTCGTGGCCCTCGATCTCATTCCGGATTTCCGCGGCGATCGGGTCCAGCTTCCGGTTGGAGTAGTGAACGTACCAAGCCGTAATTCCGAAAGTTGAGACGAACTGCAGCAGGCCCAGGACCAGGCCGACATTGATGTTGCCCCACAGCTTGGTGGACATGAAGCCCACCGCGTAGTCAGCCAGCAGGACGTAGGCGAAGTACCAAAGCAGGAATGCAATGGCCATTGGAAAAACAAAACTACGGTGGCGCTTGCGGAGCTCCTGAAACTGCCCCGTTTGCTGGACTTCCTGGAAATCAACGGACGCCGCTGCGTCCGGTGTCTGGGCCTCGTTACCCATGGCTTCCTCCTGGTTGTGGGTGTCTCCATCGACCACGCACTCCTGGCCGATGTGACTGGAATCACTATCCGCCGGGCAACTGCACCACTTCCAGATTCACCGGCATAGGCGTCGCCCAGCGGACACGTTGCTGCGCCGAACGGCGGGTTCGCTAGTCTTGCTCCATGCCGGATTCCCCGCTCGTCACCGCCGCCGCCATTGCGGTCATCGTGCTCGCTGTGGCGGTCGTCGTCGGGGTGGGCCTCAAGGTGATCCGTTCCTTCCGCGAGCTGGGAACCGACGCCGAGAGGGCCACGTACCAAACCCTGCATGCGGCGTCGCGCGCGGGACAGTACCTGCGCACCGGGCTCCACGCGGCGGGAGCGGGCAAGGCGAGCAAGCAATTGCGTTCCCTGCTTGGCTGCGACGCCCTCGCCATTACGGACACCGAGTCCGTTCTCGCGTGGGATGGCGCGGCGGAAGAACTCAAAGCCGCCCTGATGGAGCTCGCCTCGGGAGTTCTCGCCGACGGACGGACCGTGGTTGTCCCGGCGTCGCACGCACTGAACGCCGTCGTGGCGCCGATCAGGGCCGGAAACCGCGTGGTGGGGGCGGTCGCGGCCTTCGCCCCGCAAGCCGGCGCCGGGCTGGTCCGGGCGACAAGCGAGCTGGCCGACTGGGTGGCTGTGCAAGTGGAATTGGCCGAACTCGACGCTTCCCGCACCTTGCTCATGGAGGCCGAAGTCCGGGCCCTGCGCGCACAGATCAGCCCCCATTTCATCTACAACTCGCTCAACGCCATTGCCTCGTTCATCAACACCGATCCCGCCAGGGCCAGGGAGTTGGTGGTCGAGTTCGCGGATTTCACCCGGTACTCCTTCCGCCGCCACGGGGATTTCACCACCTTGGCGGAGGAACTCCGGAGCATCGACCGCTACCTGCTGTTGGAGAAGGCACGCTTCGGAGACCGCGTTCAAGTGAGCCTCAGGATCGCGCCCGAAGTCCTGAGCACGGTGATTCCCTTCCTGAGCCTGCAACCGCTCGTGGAAAACGCCGTGCGCCATGGGCTTGAAGCGAAGGAAGGACCGGGCCACATCACCATCTGCGCAAACGACTCCGGGGCCTTCGCGGAGGTCACCATCGAGGACGACGGCGTAGGCATTGATCCGGAACACCTGCGCTCGGTCCTGGCGGGGCACGCAGACGGCGACCATGTTGGACTGCGAAACGTCGATGCCCGCCTTCGGCAGGTCTACGGAGACGAACACGGCCTCGTCATCGAGACCGCGCCGGGAGAGGGCACCTTGATCACTATCCGCGTCCCGAAGTCCCAGCCGAGCCATGATGCCTGAGGCTAATCTATAACCATGATCAACGTACTCGTCGCCGACGACGAGCTCCCCGCCGTTGAAGAGCTCGCCTTCCTGCTGGGCCGGGACGAGCGCATCGGCGCCATCCACCGTGCAGCCTCGGGTGCCGAAGCCCTCAGCGCCCTCGAAACGGAATCTGTGGACGCGGTCTTCCTGGACATCCACATGCCCGCGCTTTCCGGTTTGGACATCGCCCGTGCCATCGCGCGCAGCCCCCGCCCTCCCGCCGTCGTCTTCGTCACCGCCGACGAAGACTGTGCGCTCGAGGCGTTCGAACTGGCCGCCGTCGACTACCTGCTCAAGCCGGTGCGTGCCGAGCGCCTGGCGCGGTCCATCGGCCGCATCAGCGAGCTCATGAAGGACGGCAGCAAGGTGCCCGAGATGATCACGGTTGACCAAGGCGGAACAACCCGGATGATCCGGAGGGACGATGTCAGCTACGTCCAGGCCCAGGGAGACTACGCCCGGCTGCACACCGCGGAGGCGAGCTACCTGATCCGGGTACCCCTGAGCGATCTCGAACAGCAGTGGGCGGACGCCGGATTCATCCGCATCCACCGTTCCTATTTGATGTCACTGAACCATGTGGGGCACATGAAACTGGCCGCCGCACGCCCCAGCGTCACTGTCGCCGGAGCCGAACTGCCGATCAGCCGCAGGCACCTTCCGTCCGTGCGGGACAAGCTCGAGGCCACCCGGATCCGGCCACAAGGATGACCCGGGTCAGGGTCACGGCCCCGCAATCAATTGCCAGGGTAGCCCCCAAACGTCCGTACCATTCGCGGGAAGCTGCCGAGGACTCCGACGTCGGGCAGGTCTTCGTCCGGTCACTCATCCGTTCGCAATTGCGCCTAGCTTTGGTGGTGGCTTCCGGATTCCTGCTGGTGCTGGCCGCCTACGGCTCCATGGTGGCGCTGGTCCCTCAGCTCGCGCAGATGCGGATTCTCGGCCTCCCCGTAAATTGGATCATCCTCGGAGTGGCGCTCTATCCGGTGATCGGCCTGAGCGCATGGCTGTACAACCGCTCCGCGGCAAGGAACGAAGCCCGCTACCGCGATCTTGTGGAGGAGAAGTGAATCCCGCCGTCGGGCTCGCCGCATTTCTGGGCGTGGCGCTCGCGACGGCGGGAATCGGCTTCTACGGCCTGCGCATTTCGCGTACCACTGGCGACTTTTACGTGGCATCGCGCACTGTCCGGCCATGGTGGAATGCCTCGGCGATCGGCGGCGAATACTTGTCGGCCGCGAGCTTCCTGGGGGTCGCGGGGCTGATCCTGCTGACGGGAACGGACGCTCTCTGGTTCCCCGTGGGCTACACGGCCGGCTACCTGATGCTCTTGCTGTTCGTGGCCGCCCCCTTGCGCCGGTCGGGTGCCTACACGATCCCGGATTTCACGGAGGCCAGGCTCGAGTCGAAAGCCGTCCGCCGCGTCACGAGCCTTGTGGTGGTTGCCGTCGGGTGGCTCTATATCGTGCCGCAGTTGCAGGGCGCCGGGCTCACCATCCGGATCAGCACGGGATTGCCTTCGTGGGTGGGCTCCATCGCCGTCGTGGCGGTGGTCTGCATGACGGTAGTGGCTGGTGGCATGCGTTCCATCACCTTCGTCCAGGCTTTCCAATACTGGCTCAAGCTGACGGCTTTGGCGGTGCCTGTGGTGTTCCTGCTGCTGAACCAGACGGGCGGCGGCTCAGCGGTCCTGGCGGAGGCGTCCAGCAATCCCACGGGCCTTCAGGCGGCAGGGCTCTACCAGACTGTCTCGCTCTTGGTGGCGCTCCTTTTCGGAACGCTGGGACTCCCCCACGTCCTTGTCCGCTTTTACACCAACCCGGACGGCCAATCGGCGCGCCGAACCACCCTCATCGTGTTGGGCCTGCTGTCGGTCTTCTATTTGTTCCCGACGGCGTTCGGCCTGCTCGGGCGGGTCTTCGCGCCTGAGCTCGCAAGCAACGGACGGCCCGACGCCTTGGTCCTGCTGTTGCCTGGAAAGCTGCTGGGTGGGGTGCCCGGCGATCTCCTGTCGGCATTGGTGGTTGCGGGTGCGTTTGCGGCGTTCCTCTCGACAACCTCGGGATTGGTGGTTTCGCTGGCCGGCGTCATCAGCCAGGACCTTCTTGGCGGGAGCGTGCGCGGATTCCGGGTGGCCGCCCTCCTTGCCGCCGTCGTCCCCCTGGTTTTTGCGTTCACCACGGATTCGATGGCCTTGGCCGGCAGCGTAGGGCTGGTGTTCGCTTTCACGGCGTCCACCATTTGTCCCGTCCTGCTTTTGGGCATCTGGTGGCGTGGCCTGAGCGACACAGGCGCGATTGCAGGCATGCTGACGGGAGCCGTCCTTTGCGGCGGTGCGCTGGTATCGGGCACGATCATCGGTTCCGCTGCGCCCGGATGGCTTGCCCAGCCCGCGGCTTGGACCGTGCCGGCCGCGTTTGCCGTGATGGTGCTCGTCTCACGGGCAACGAAACACCGGGTCCCCGGGACCGTGACCCGCCTGATGACCAGGCTTCACGTCCCGGAACGGCCGGTGGCCACCGAACGCCAGCTCCGCTGAGGTCCGCGGAGCGCGGCGGAGCCGGCGCCCCGCACACCGAGGGCGAGGCGCCCGCCTGGGTTTTGCTAGTCGATCGCCGCCATGAGTTCGACGACCCGGTCGAGGAAGGCATCAACCTGCGCCTCTTCGTAGCCGTCGCGCCCGCGGGCCTCGGAGAAAGCCGCTCGGCGGACGTTGTCGACGCTCAGCGGTTTGTCGTTTTCCAGGTAACCGATCAGGGAGACGCACAAGGCATCGACCTCGGCGATGTTGTAGCTGCGCGCACGCTTCTTGTCGGGCCGCCGGAAACGTTCGCCATCGGGCCGGTGCAAACGGCCGCGCAACACCCCGGAGAGTTTGCCGATCTTCAGCAACCAGGCTTCCTCGCCTTCGGCCGCTATCAGCTCGTCACGTTCACGTCGGGCGAAGGCATCTTCGAGGCGGTCCAATGCGGCGTCCACAGCGTTGGCGTCGTAGCCGCCCTTGACAGGATCAAACGAAACCGCGCGGACATCGGTGCTGCCGATTTTCTCGGCTGCCTCGGCCCTGTTTTCAAACGACAACCGGGCGCGCTGGAAGAACTGGTCGACTTGCTTTGCGTTGTAGCCGTACCTGCTGTGCGCCACGCGCTCAAATGCTGCGGGGATCTGGCGACGAATGTCCACTGCCACTGCTTTCCTTCTGGGTGGTTGTCAGGCGCCGCTCAACAGCGCGTAAAGAATAAATGCTGCCGGCGCCGCGAAGACGATCGAGTCGAGGCGGTCCATGACCCCGCCGTGTCCGGGCAGGATGCTACTCATGTCTTTCACGCCAAGTTCCCGTTTGACCATGGATTCCGCGAGGTCACCTGCGGTAGCCGCGGCCACCATGCCCACGGCGAGCACCACACCGACCCACCACGGCCTATCCAGCACGAAAATGCTGGCGAGGATCCCGATGACCATGGCACCTGCCACCGAGCCAGCGAACCCTTCCCAGGTCTTTTTGGGACTGATCTTGGGAGCCATCGGATGCTTCCCGAAGAGTGCCCCCACGAGGTACCCGAAAGTATCGTTGGACACTACCAGCAACAGCATGACGGCGATCTGCCAGGCACCCGCCGGAACCTGCCCGGCGGGCCAGGGACCCGCCGTCGTCGCTCCCCCGCCTGCATGGAGGGGCAGGATGGCAAAGCTGATCAGGAAAGGCACCCAGGCAAGCGTGAAAATTCCGGAGAAGACGCTGCGCGGAGCTCCGGCAGCGCTTTCAAGGGAACGCCAAAGCAGGACGGCCGTGCTGCTGAGCACCATCGCGAAGAGCAGGCTTTCGGTGCCACCGAAGTACGCCGCGAGCGGCATCGCCACGGTACCGGTCAGCACGGGAATGATCGGCATCCTGGTGCCCTGGCCTTCGAGAGCACGGAAAATTTCCCACACGCCGAGGACCGCAAACGCGGTGGTCAGGAGAACGAACCCCAACGGCAGGAACAGCAGGCCGCCGAGGACGGCGAAGAGCATGGCGAGCCCGACGCCGATGGCGGCCGGAAGGTTCCGGCCTGCCTTGGGCGTCGGGTTGCCGCGTTGGCGTCTGGCGCGTGTGGGAATCCCCCGCGCGGGCGCCGGCTCAGCCTCGCTCATCAGACCTCGAGCAGCTCGGCTTCCTTGCGCTTGAGGAGCTCGTCGATACCGTCGACGTGTGCCTTGGTGATGGCGTCGAGTTCCTTTTCGCCACGGGCACCCTCGTCTTCGCCGGCTTCGCCGTCCTTGACGAGCTTGTCCAGGGCGTCCTTGGCCTTGCGTCGGATGCTTCGGATGGAAACCTTTGCGTCCTCACCCTTGCCCTTGACGATCTTGACGTATTCCTTGCGGCGTTCCTGGGTGAGCTCCGGGATGGTGATCCGGATGACGTTGCCGTCGTTGGACGGATTGGCGCCAACCTCGGAGTCGCTCAGGGCCCTTTCGATGTCGCGCATTGAGGTCTTGTCAAAGGGCGTGATGAGGATGGTCCTGGCGTCCGGAATAGCGAAGGAAGCCAGCTGCTGCAGCGGTGTGGGGGTGCCGTAGTATTCCACGATCACCTTGTTGTAGAGTCCGGGGTTCGCGCGACCGGTACGGATCGACGCGAAATCCTCCTTGGCTACCTCGACCGCCTTGTCCATCTTTTCCCCGGCTTCGAGCAAGGTTTCTTCGATCACGGTTTCTCCTCAGAAATAGTCGCGCCCCGGTCCACGGGCCGCAATGCACAATAAATTTCCGCCCCTGCGGGCGGAAGAGTCCTAGAAATATCCTAGCCCTTGCTAGGGGGTGACCAGGGTGCCCAGCTTTTCGCCGAGGATGGCCCGGGTGACGTTCCCTTCGCCTTCCATGCCGAAGACAACCATGGACAAATCGTTGTCCTTGCACATGGTCATGGCGGTCTGGTCCATGACGCGGATGTCACGGCGCAGGGCCTCGTCGTAGCTGAGCTTTTCGAGCTTCTCGGCCGTGGGATCCTTCTTGGGGTCCGCGGTGTAGACGCCGTCCACACCGCTCTTTGCCATGAGCACGACGTCGGCATGCACTTCGAGTGCGCGCTGGGCGGCCACGGTGTCGGTGGAGAAGTACGGAAGGCCTGCGCCTGCGCCGAAGATGACAACGCGGCCTTTTTCCATGTGGCGGATGGCACGGCGCGGAATGTAGGCCTCGGCTACCTGTCCCATGGTGATGGCGCTCTGGACGCGGGTCTCGACGCCCGCTTGCTCCAGGAAGTCCTGCAGGGCCAGGCAGTTCATGACAGTGCCGAGCATTCCCATGTAGTCGGCGCGGGAGCGGTCCATGCCGCTCTGGGACAGTTCGGCGCCGCGGAAGAAGTTACCGCCGCCGACGACGATTGCCACCTCGACCTCGGAAACCGCAGCGGCGATCTGCTTGGCGATGGCGCGGACGGTTTCCGGGTCCACACCAAGCTTTCCGCCGCCGATGACCTCGCCGGACAGCTTCAGCAGCACACGACGACGGGTCTTCTCCGGATGGATTGCAGTGTTCTCGGTTTCCATGGTGCCTTCCCGTTTGTGGACTCTGGCTAGATTATCTTGCTGGGGGCCGGGCAGAAAGCTGCCGGCTGTAGATGCGCTCGTTTGCGGGCCTGCCGTTGCATGCAAAAGGGGCGGCCACCGAAGTGACCACCCCTTTTGTATGTCTAACTAGTTTCCGACGCGGAAACGGGCAACTGCGGTTGCCTTGACGCCGGCCTCTTCGAGAACCTGTGCAACGGTCTTCTTGGAGTCCTTGGCGAACGCCTGGTCAAGGAGAACTTCGCCCTTGTAGAAGCCCGTGACGCGGCCTTCAACGATCTTGGTGAGAGCGGCTTCCGGCTTGCCTTCGGCCTTGGCGGTCTCTTCGGCGATGCGGCGCTCGGACTCGACCAGTTCGGCCGGGACGTCTTCGCGGCTCAGGTAGTTCGGGGCCATGGCTGCAACGTGGACGGCAACGTCGTGGGCCGCGGTAGCAGCGGCGTCGCCCTCGCCCTCAACGGCGAACAGGACGCCGACCTGGGCCGGGAGGTCCTTGGAGGTCTTGTGCAGGTAAGCGTCAACCGTGCCGCCTTCAATGCGGGCGATGCGGCGGACAACAACCTTTTCGCCGAGAACGGCACCTTCTTCGACGACAACCTCGGAAAGGGGCTTGCCGTCGACGTCGATGGCCAGCAGGGTCTCGAGGTCGGCAGCGCCGGACTCGACGGCGACGGCCAGGACCTTGTCGGCCAGCTGGATGAACTTGTCAGCCTTGGCGACGAAGTCGGTCTCGCAGTTGACCTCGATCATTACGCCCACGCCGTCGGTGACCTTGGCTGCAACCAGGCCCTCGGCGGTGGAGCGGCCTTCGCGCTTGGTAGCGCCCTTGAGGCCCTTGATGCGGATGATCTCGATGGCCTTCTCGGCGTCGCCGTTGGCCTCGTCAAGAGCCTTCTTGACGTCCATCATGCCGGCGCCGGTGCGCTCGCGCAGGGCCTTGATGTCAGCAGCAGTGTAGTTCGCCATGTGAACCCCTCTGTCTAGAAATTTATGTGTTTACGGACTGACAGGACGGCAGCCCACCGAGTGGGCCGCCATCCTGTCAGTAGCTCCCCGCGCCGAAATCCGGCGCAGGAAAGGTCCGGATTTACTTGTCTGCTTCGGCTTCGCCGGCAGCAGCTTCCGTGGCCTCGGCGGCCGGGGCTTCGACAGCTTCTGCAGCCGGAGCTTCAGCAGCTTCGGCCTTGCTGCCTTCGAGGAGCTCGCGCTCCCACTCAGCCAGCGGCTCTTCCGGGGCCTCTGCAGCACCGGTTGCGCGCTGGTTACGGGCGATGAGGCCCTCAGCAACGGCGTCGGCAACCACGCGGGTCAGCAGGTTTACGGAGCGGATGGCGTCGTCGTTACCCGGGATCGGGAAGTCAACTTCGTCGGGGTCGCAGTTGGTGTCCAGGATGGCAACAACCGGGATGTTCAGCTTCTTGGCTTCGTCAACAGCCAGGTGTTCCTTCTTCGTGTCAACAACCCACAGAACGGAAGGAGCCTTGGTCAGGTTGCGGATACCACCGAGGTTGGTTTCCAGCTTGGTGAGTTCACGCTTGAGGAGCAGGAGCTCCTTCTTGGTGTAGCCCGAGCCTGCGACGTCCTCGAAGTTGATCTCTTCGAGTTCCTTCATGCGCTGGATGCGCTTGGCGACGGTCTGGAAGTTGGTGAGCATACCGCCCAACCAACGCTGGTTGACGTACGGCTGGCCAACACGGGTAGCCTGCTCAGCGATTGCTTCCTGAGCCTGCTTCTTGGTGCCGACGAACAGGACGGTGCCGCCGTGGGCGACAGTGGCCTTGACGAACTCGAAAGCGCGGTCGATGTAGGACAGCGACTGCTGAAGGTCAATGATGTAGATGCCGTTGCGCTCCGTGAAGATAAATCGCTTCATCTTCGGGTTCCAACGACGGGTCTGGTGTCCAAAGTGGACGCCGCTGTCAAGCAGCTGGCGCATAGTTACGACGGGCATGCCGACGCTCCTTCCGGCAGGTCATTCATGAGAGAGCCACACGGGCCGCTCTTACCCTGCCAATAGTTGACGGTTAATTAGCCGGACCCGAACGGGCCTTGGCTCCTGGCATCCATTGCACTTCTCATCCGGCCAATGACTCGCCGGACCGCAAGAGGCACAATCCTCCGCAGCACTGAATCCACGAGGATTCGCAATTGGAGGGTTGGATACGCGTAGTCAGCCTGGAGCCCCCGCGCAACTGAATGAGAAGCGCTTCTGAACAAGCCTGAGGGCACAGCAAACTGCTCCACCAAGTGTACTACAGCGCCTTCGACCTCATGACCGCTTAAGCCCCGGGTTCAGCCTCTCGCCTTCGGCAGGTTTCCCGCATCGTTTTCCACATAGCCGCACTGGAGGCTTTCGGGATCTGCAGCGCCAACGAAGGCTGGTTCCATGAGAACCGCACATCTCCTGGCCAACGTTCTATTGCTCGTTGCCCTGGGCGCGCCGCCTGCCGTGGCATCGCCGCCTCCGGGCGCACCCAACCCGCCCGGCATCCGCCCGGACTGGGCGTGGCCGCTCTCCCCCAAGCCCGCCGTCCTGCGTGGTTTCGACCCTCCGGACAAGCCGTGGCTGAGTGGGCACCGCGGCGTGGATCTGCAAGCAGCCGACAACGGCGTCACGGTCGCCGCGCCTGCCGACGGCACCGTGAGCTTCGTAGGCGTCGTGGTGGACCGGCCGGTGATCACCATCGACCATGGGGGCGGACTGCGGAGCAGCTTTGAGCCAGTGGACAGCGACCTCGCAGAGGGGGCCACGGTGAACAAAGGACAAGCCGTCGGCGCCGTGAGGATCGGCCACTGCGCGGGATCACCGTGCCTTCACTGGGGAGTCCGGCACGGGGATGAGTATGTCAACCCGCTTGCCTTCGTCACGGATCTCCGGCCATCCGTATTGCTGCCCCTGGACGATGTATTGCCCCTAGACGATGTGCTGGCGCTAGACGATGGCGGAAATCCCCGTGATGGCCCGCCCGGTGACAAGGGTGTTGATTTCGTGGGTGCCTTCGTAGGAGTAGATGGCCTCGGCGTCGGCGAAGATCTTGGCCATCTCGTAGTCCGTGACAATGCCGTTGCCGCCCAGGATGCCGCGGCCCAGGGCAACGCTTTCGCGCATGCGGGCCGTGGTGAATGCTTTCGCCAGCGCGGATTGCTCGTCCTTGGCCACCCCGGCGTCCTCAAGCTGCGCGAGACGCACCATCATGCCCATGGAGCTGACGGTGTTGCCCAGGATCTGCACGAGTTGCTGCTGCACCAACTGGAACGATGCCAGGGGCCTCCCGAACTGCATCCGTTCAACCGCATAGCGGCGGGCGACGTCAAACGCTGCGAGCTGCTGGCCTACAGCCTGCCACGCAACCGAAAGCCGCGTGACTTTGAGGACCTTGTTGGTATCCCTGAAGCTGTTGGCATTGGCCAGTTTGAAGAAGTCCGGGACCACCACGTTTTCGAGGGTGATGTCGGCATTCTGAACGGTCCGCAGCGAGATCTTGTTTTCGATCTTGCTTGCCTTGAATCCAGGGAGGCTTGTGTCCACCAGGAAGCCCTTGACCTGGTCGTCGCCGAGGTCGCGGGCGAAGATCGCAACCCAGTCCGAGAAGGTGGCATTGCCGATCCAGCGCTTGGCCCCGTTGAGGATCCAGTTGCCGCCTTCGCGGCGCGCCGTGGTCCTGGTGCCGCCTGCGACGTCCGAGCCGCCCAATGGTTCCGTAAGTCCAAAGGCGCCGATTTTCTTGAGGGAGTAAATGTCCGGCAGCCAGGCATCCTGTTGCTCTTGGGATGCCAACGCCTCGATGGAACCGGTGAACAAGCCGTCGTGAACGCCCATGAACGTGGCAATTGAGGCATCGGCGCGGGTTGCCTCTGCGTGGACAAGGCCGGCGAACACGTTGGAATAGCCTTGCCGCCTTACCGGACTGACCAGGTCAATCTCAGCCAGCTTGGGAATCAGGTCCATGGGGAATTCCCCACGGTTCCAGCAATCGACGGCAATCGGCTTGACCTCACGGGAAAGGAAGGCCCGGATCTCAGCCAGCCGGTCTTGCTCCTTGCCCGTGAGCAATTGCTCAAAGCCGTAGAAGTCACCGTCGGCGTATGGGAGATTCTCAAGATCGATTGCTGCCTTGGACATGGCGCTCCTTCGCATAAGTTACTGATGAGTAACTTACAGTAACCACGGACCTCCAGACAAGCAACCAGGCATCCCGGGCTCCTTGTGCGCAAGGCAGCCCATTGTGTCTTGTTGATTCAAAGGGTTAGACGACTCGTTCCCGTGGTGCCGTCCTCATAGCTCACTTCGACCTCGACGCCATCGCTCGACGCATTCCGCAGTTCGTCTCCTGGCAACCACAGAGCGAAGTGTCCCCGGGACACGGTCGCTGTCACGTCCCCACGGGTCCGGCTCCTGTAGACGACTGCGAGAATGTCAGAGCCCGCGTCGCCGGCCGCGATGGAAATGTCGCCTGCGCTCATGGTTCCCGTCCCCAGAGCCGTGGCCGTTAACCCGCGAGGGCCCGGAACCGGGTGAGCGGTTGACTTTCCTGCCGAGCCGATCATTCCCTTACCGAAAAGACTGACGGCGTCATCAGTAATACACAGGGCCGAGAACCCGTCCTCACCCGTGAGCACCACCGTGGTCCACACGCCGCGCCGCTCGGCAATCGCCACCGCAGCCGAGTCGACGTCGTCCGCGTACATTCCACCACCCACATTCTTCTTGGACGCACGGCACTCGGCCGCTGCACTGTTACGTTCAGTCTCAGTCATGCCGGCAGGAGCGGGAGTCCAGCTGGCAAATGCCGGGTCCCCACCTGACAAGGACGGCAGGACAACCAGGCCTGCGGTGACTACCGCCACCATTCCTCCGACCACGGCGACCCTGCGGGCCGTCCATCCGGTACCTCCAAGACGACGACCTTTGCCGGCAGCGGTTTTCGTCGACGGGCCCGGGGATGGCGCCTGCACCGGGGCGGTGGACAAGATGCGGAGAAGATCGGCACGGGCCCGTTCATTGTCGACGGGGGCCTTGTGGTCCGCGACGTCCAATGATCGAAGGAGAGTGTCGATCTCTTGATTGCGGGTCATGGCGTGGTTGTCCTTTCGAAGGAAGCCGCAGGTGTACTGGAGTGCCGGGGTAGGTGTTCGAGAAGGAGGCGAAGCGCTCGGCGGGCACGGCTCAGTCGAAGACGGAAGGCAACCGGTGAGATGCCGAGTACCGCAGCTGCCTGTGGTGCGTTGAGGTCTTCGAAGACAACAAGGCCCAGGGCCTCCTGATGGGTCTCGGAAAGCGCGCACCATGCTTTGCCCAGGTCAATGCGATTCACGATCGGGTCTGCGTCCTCGTCCAGGTAGGCGAGAGCTGCGGCATCCGCGAGACGGACACCGAGCGCCAGGCGACGCCGTTCGCCCCGGTGGGTGTTTAGAAGAATGTTGCGCGTGATGCCGAAGATCCATGCTCTCGCGTCGTCATGGCGGCTCGGCAGCTCATCGAGGCGTCGCCACACGACAAGGAATGCGTCGGCGACGACGTCTTCGGCGTGGTCCGGGTGGGCGCGGCGCTGAACAAATCTCATGAGCTCCGGGTGGACCAACTCATACAACAATCTGAAGGTGCGCTCCCGGTCAGGAGCTTTGGAAGGTTGCCTCATGCTCTATACCTGTCTGCCACCCGACCCAGTGTGTCGCGCCCAGGGAACTGATGCCGGGAACCGACCCTCGTGGCCATCCCGGCCAAGCGATTCAGGCTTCGGGGCCAAGCCGGGCTCGGAGCCACGCGTCCATGTGGCCGACGGCGGCCCGGCCCATCCCCGTCCCGTGTCCGGTGAAGCCGTGAGGGGAGGCGGGATAGATACGCAGGTCGACCTGGACACCGGCGTCCGACATCCGTCCGGCCATGGCGAGATTGTCTTCCAGGAGGATGTCCTCGCTGCCGATCACGATCATGATCGGCGGCAGGCCGGCGAGCTCGGCGAAGAGTGGTGAGAGGTCGGGGTGTGTGCGATCCGGCGTGTTCCCGGCATAGGCGTCAAGAAAATACTCGTCGGCGATGAGGCGTCCGGCCGGCGTCGTCGCGGAGAGGTCATAGGTGCCGAACTGCAGCACGCCGCCGCTAAATGCCGTAACCCCGCGGTCGCGCAACCGGACAAGCGTAGCCATCGCCAGCGTCGCACCGGCAGAGAAGCCACCGATAGCGAGTTTCGCTGTGCCAAAACGGCCTTCGGCGTGCTCCACCAGCCACAGCGCCGCTGTCTCGCAGTCGTCGGGGGCGGACGGCCACGGGTGCTCGGGAGCGAGCCGGTAATCCACGCTGACCAATGCAATGCCGAGCGCGTCCGCGAGCCGCCTGTTGCGAAGGTCGCTTCCGGCGGCCGAGCCCATGTAGAAGCCGCCGCCGTGGATTTCCAGGAACACGCCCGCCACCGGCTTGCCGACCGGCAGGTGGATCCGCACCGGAACGCTTCGGCCAAGCGCGCTAGCCAGCTCTGCGATTGGCCGTGGATCACACTCTGCGGGTGCTGCCATGGCCGCTCGGAATGCGAGCAGCTCTTCCCGGCTGCCCGGACCACGGCCAGACGGCCTGCGGGCGTAGAAGGCGCGGGACTCATCGACGAATGTCCACAGGTCAGGATCGATCAGCGAGGGCAATTCGACGTTCACAGGATAACTCTAGGATGCGCATCCGGCTCGTGAGTTCAGTAGCTATTGCCCGCAGCCTGCCGTGGCGGGTTCGGCCCGGTAGGAGCAGTATGGAGGGATGAACGCTCCCAGCGCCGAAAGTCCGGCGCAGGGTAGCTCCGTTGGTTCCGGGGCTCGCCTGCACCCGTGGAGCCGTTATGTGGCCTTAGGTGATTCGTTCACCGAAGGGGTGGGAGATCCGGAGCCGCGCAGCCCGGGAGGCCTGCGGGGGTGGGCGGACCGGGTCGCGGAAGAACTGAGCACCGGACACGAAGATTTCGCTTACGCGAATCTGGCGGTCCGTGGACGGTTGCTCCATCAAATACTGGACGAGCAGGTGGGCCCCGCGCTAGCGCTGCAACCGGATCTGATCACTCTCAATGCCGGGGGCAATGACCTGATCTTCCGCAGAAGCGATCCCGACAAACTCGCCGTCCGGATGGACGCCGGCGTGCAACTTCTTGCCTCGACCGGCGCAACGATTGTTTTGTTCGCCGGCCCGGACTGGGGTGCTACGCCCGTGCTGGGCCGCACCCGCGCCAAGGTAGCCATCTTCAACGAGAACCTGCGGACCATCGCCGCGCGCCACGACGCGATAATCGCCGACCTCTGGGCCCTGCGCCAACTCACCCATCCACGAATGTGGGATCCGGACCGCCTGCACTTCTCCCCCCTGGGCCAGCACACCATCGCCATCATGGTGCTCGATACCCTCAACGTCTCCCACACCTTGGAACCGATGACACCGAAAGACCTACCCGGGCGCACCTGGCGCGAAGCAAGGACCGATGACATTATCTGGGCACGCGAGCACTTGTTCCCATGGGTCCTGCACCGTCTCAAACAAGGAATCTCCGACGACGGGCGGCACGCAAAGCGGCCCGATCCGGGCCCGGTCTTTGGCGCCTGGATGCCACCAGGGACCTTCCTGGGAAACGATCCACCAAGCTGATTGCAGTCTCTCCCCACAGGATTTCCCAAGGATTTCCCCGGGAACGCTACTCTTGGCCGTCCTACCTGTGAGCATTGTCTGGGGACGACGATTCGGGCCGCTCCAGTGGGATGGGGCCACCGACACGGGAGAAGTTGAGGAAGATGTCCGACGCCGGACCAGCAAGGCATGACACGGGAGTCATGCGGATGCTCGAGCTGGAACTGCGGACCGATGGTGTCGTCCACATGATCTGGAAACCGAAGGGGACCATCGAGGCCTCCCATGCGCTTGCGGCAATGGCGGCCGTCGAGGAAACCTGCCGGGGGTCCCAGTATCCGTTGCTGGTCGACATCTCAATGACGGAGGGTCTCAGCCGTGATGCCCGCTCCATCTTCTCCACTTGCGCCGCCTCGCGGATTGCGTTGCTTGGGTCCAGCCCGGTGGATCGGGTCATTGCCAGCCTTTTCCTCGGCGTCCACAAGCCGCCGTGTCCGAGCCGCTTTTTCACGTCCAGGAACGAGGCGATGGCATGGCTGGACCAGTCCGGCGGGCACTTCGTTCCGACGGGACAAGGGATAGAGGGAACCTCGTGAGATCTGAACCTGCATCACAGGACTTTCCGCTACGGCCCGGTGGCAATCTGGAGCGTGGCGGGCTGAGTGACCGGATCCCGGGACAGTCGGTCATCGAGAAGTTGCTCGCCGACAGGGCAGGTGCGTCCTCGCGGTCCTTTCTCGGCCGTATTTTCGGTGCTGACCCGCTGACCCCGGACAACCACCCCTGGTACAAGGGCGCCCTCGGCGAAGTAGCAGTTGGGAGAATCCTTGAACGTCTAGGACCGGAATGGACGGTCCTGCACGCCGTCCCGGTCGGCGCCGGCACATCGGATATCGATCACGTTTTGATAGGTCCGTCAGGGGTCTTCACCCTCAATACCAAGAACCACACGGGTCAGTCCGTCTGGGTGGCCCTGGTTGCAGCGGCGGCCTTCCGGGCGGGGACCTGGCACCGGAGCCCGCCGGCCGGTGCGGACGCCGCATCTCTCCAGCATGAATTCGCCGCGCTTCGTACTCTCGTTGACCGGGCGCGGCTCCGGCGGGCGGGATGGATGCTTGCCCTGTCTATCCTCGCCCTGGTTGTCCTGGCCAATCTCACGCGATTCTTCTGATTTCAATCTGCCCCCATCGCCCGATGACGAAGGCGGCCTTGTAACGCGCGCTGTTCTCGGCAGGCTGCCTATCGCTGGAAGGATGTGCGTGCTTTGGACTCCCGAGTGAATTTAGCCTTGGTCCTATGAGACCTGTGGCCACCCTTGTGACTGGTGTGGCATTCGGCCCTCTCCTGGCCCGACGGGCAGGTGCACGTTTTCTCAAGATCTCCGCACGCTATTGCAACCCACCGGTAAGTTACCGCAAGGTAACTAGGGATGCCGCGGACATAGGGGTTCGCGGCCAAGAGAAAGGCAAGGCCATGCGCCGATTCCGACTCACCGCCGTGCTCGCCGCTGCAGCGCTTACGATTGGACTCTTCGCCGCACCCGCGGCTCAGGCCGACTCGATCTCGCCGGACCCGCCCGGAGCCAACGATTGGACGTGCAAGCCGTCGAGCGTACATCCGTACCCGGTGGTCCTCGTCCCGGGAACGTTCGAGACGATGTTCAAGAACTGGGCGCTGCTTTCACCGGTGCTCAAGGACCAGGGGTACTGCGTCTTTTCGCTCAACTACGGCGTGGTCAATGGCGTCCCCGCCAGCGGGGCAATCCGCAACTCCGCAGTTGAGCTTGCGACGTTCGTGAAATCAGTTCTCGGCGCGACGGGCGCGAAGCAGGTCGACCTCGTCGGGCACAGCCAAGGCGGGATGATGCCGCGCTACTACATCGGCTTCCTCGGTGGCGCCAAGTACGTGCACCATCTCGTTGGCATTGCTCCGTCGAACCACGGCACACAAGGCCTCATCGCGCCGTCTCCCGCGGGGATGATTCTCGACACGACCGCAACGAGCACCCTGTGCCAGGCCTGCACGGACCAGCATGCCGGGTCGGCGTTCATGGCCGAGCTCAACTCGATCGGCGACGCCGTACCCGGCCCGTCCTACACCGTGATTTCGACCCGATACGACGAGGTCGTTACCCCTTATGCGAGCCAGGCTCTTGTTGGGCCGGTGAAGCAAGTGTCCAACCTCGTGCTCCAGGACTACTGCCCCCTCGACACCTTCGAACACGATCAATCTCCCAACGATCCAAACGTGTGGTCCCTTGTCTCCAACGCGCTTCTCCAGAGCGGCCCCGCAGATCCGACGTATCGCCCGGAGTGCGTCTAGCAACCCGGGGTGGGTCTAGCAACCCGGAGTGCGTCTGGCAATACGTAAAAGAGCCCCCGAACTGCGTTTCCGCAGCTCAGGGGCTCTTTTCGGGTAGGGCTACTCGGACTTGAACCGAGGACCTTAGGAGAATGATTTCGCGTTTTTCATTAGTATTCGGTGGATGCCAAAAATGCCTAGATTCCGCGGCAAAATGGCCCAAATCGGGCGACGGGCATGTCATCATTTTTCGTTGCGCGCCATCGTTTCCGGTGGGTAAACGGTGGGCGAATCGCGATATGAGGTTCAACCCGCGCCAACCGTCATGCCGCTTGCTTCTTCCGCTCGCATGAAGAGGAATAAGGGCCGGCGACTTCCTGGCCCGGCGATCAACGATAGATACGACGGAGACATTGATGACGACAAAGCCAGAAGCCAACAGCACAGCGGAGGCTGCCGATGAACAATGGCTGAGCCCGAAAGACATTTGCACCCAATTACAGATTCCTGAGCAGACGTTCTACCAGTGGAGGGTGAAACATATCGGCCCCCGCGCCTACAGAATCGGCCGACATCTGAGGATCAGCCGGAGCGACTTCAACTCGTGGTTGTCTTCGCACATGGAAGCATAGACACTGGCCGGGACGGCGGCATCCTCGCAGGATTCGCGGCAAAGTCCGCCGCCGAGATACGCGCCCGCCAACATGCTCGCGAAGAGGCACAGGGATCATCGCTGTTGTCGTTCGGATACTCGATCATCGCTGGGCGGGTCCTCCGCGCAACCAGGGCGCTTCGCGCCTGTCCCAATCCGAAACTTCGTTCGGCGCTCCTACGTCGCTTATTTCCTCGCGAACTTTTGGATTGTTCCCGGTTCCCCAAGTTGCACTCCGGCCCTCCATGCCCAGCAGACGATCCTTTATCAGAACGACGCCGAAACCTAACGGCCTACGCAAGTGGCCATCAGGATGCCCGATGGTGCTCCAGAAGGACCAAAGACGCTTCGTCGACCTCCAGCCCTGCTCACTCACTGTGGGTACGTGCGGCCAGTTCTGCAATTTTCCGGGCTGCCGGAGAGAAGTAGGACGATTCGCGTTGCACCAGGGCAAGCGTGTCGTAGAGAGGATCAACGAAATGCACGACCTTCAAGTTTTCTTGGAAACGCCCTGCTCTTGACTCACGAGTTTCCGCCCGTCTAACGGGCGGATCGTCGCTAAGCCGTTCCTGCGCATGGGCTGCGTCATAACGGGCGTGCAAATTCTTGTCCTGCTCCTGGGAAGTTTTGATAGACCCGCGACAGCGCGGCTGGGCAGAATTGCCAGGTGCCGGCCGCCTCATGAACATTCGGTTGAGCCTGCCTGATTCCGACGGGATATGATCCGGGATCATGAGCGCAACGCCGAAGACCATTGGGAATGTCCGCGCAGTCTTCCTTGACGTGGACGGCACGTACGCCGACTACGGCGTTGTCCCCGAGGGCCATGTGCGGGCTGTGAGGGCGGCGCGCCGGGCCGGGCACCGCGTTCTTTTGTGCACGGGACGCCCGCTGTCCATGTTGCCCGAGAGTATTCTCGCCGCGGGCTTCGACGGTCTCGTGGCCAGTGCCGGCGCTTACGTGGAGGTACACGGAAAGGTACTCGTGGACCGGCGCTTTCCGGCCGGCCTTGCGGCCAGAACATTACAGGCGCTTGACGCTCACGACGCCGTGTACGTGCTGGAGGCGCCGGACCAGTTGCGCGCGCCGTCGGCAGGGCTGGCGCGCTTGCGCACTATCCTTCAAGCCCATTTCAGCAAGGGCCCCGGCGGCCCGGTCGGTTCTTCGGCCATCCTCGACGCTGTCCGCTCGGCCGAGGACGCTGCGGTTGTGCGTTTCGCCAAGGTGTCCGTGTTCGACTCGCCAGTGACCATGGAGTCTCTGTCCGGGCAAATCGGCGGGGAGGTCGCGGTGATCGCCAATTCGGTGGCCGACGAGGGCCGGCACGCGGGGGAACTGTACCAGCGCGGGATCAGCAAGGCTGACGGGGTTGCGGCGGTCATTGCCCATCTTGGCATTGCCCGCGAAGACACGGTTGCCGTCGGTGACGGTGCCAACGACCTGGAAATGATCGCGTTCGCTGGGGTCGGAATAGCCATTGAAGGGTCCCTTCCCGAGCTTGTCGCGATCGCTGATGGCATGGCTGCCGGGCCCAGGGAGGAAGGGCTCGTCACAGCTTTTGCCGAACTGGGCCTTATCTGAACGATCCGGCGCGGGGACTTTCATCGAAAGTGCCTGTTGACATGACGGCTGTGACACAGCTAACCTTCAATTAATTCGTCTCACGAACAAACTAAGCCCTTTAGCCTAGACGGAGTCTTGAAAGGAGATAGCATTGGCTTCCAGCTCAACGCTCCGTCACATCAATCAGGCCCGGGTGCTGGATGCCCTGAGGAAACATGGACCACGTTCCCGCGTGGGACTCTCCGAGCTTCTCGGGCTCCAGCGCTCGACGATTACCGTTATCACCGGGGCCCTCATGGACGAAGGGCTTGTCCGCGAGGTTCACGATGACGCGGTGTCCCAGAAGGGTGCCGGACGGCCGCGCGTGCAGCTGGAACTCTGCCCTGATGGGGCGTATTTCGCCGGACTCGATCTCGGCAATGAGATCTCCACGGCGATAGTTGTCGATCTCAGCGGCGCGGAAGTCGGCAGGGCATCGGCCGCAACAGACCGCACCGACCCGGCTTCCGCCGAACGGAAACTGCTCGAGCTCCTCGGGGCCATCCTTGGCGACCACGACGAAGTGCGCCCACGCCTCCAAGGCATTGGCATCACGGTGCCGGGCACGGTGGTCGAGGGCAAGATCGAACGGGCCCCCATCCTGGGATGGCGCCAGGTCAGCTTCGGCGACGTCATTGCCCGCGAAACCGGACTCCCGGTCCTGATCGACAACGACGCCAACGCGGCGGCGATCAGCGAAGCGCAATTCGGAATCGGGCGTGACAGCAGCGACCTGCTCTACATCCTCCTGGACACCGGCGTGGGAACCGGACTCGTTCTTGACCGCCGCGTCTACCGCGGAAGCCTCGGCCAGGTGGGAGAGGCCGGGCACATCCGCATTCCACAGGGCGCCACTCCCCTCGCCCAGTGGCCCAGCGTTGAAAGTGTCATCGGCCTTTCGGCCCTGCGGGACAGGTACATCGCCCTTGGTGGTACCGCCGCGGATTTCGACGGCATGCTGCAGGAACTACGGGACGGCGAGCAGTCAGCAGCAACAGCCGTCACTGAATGGCAGCAGCACCTAATCTGGTTCACCTCCACCCTCGTCTGGATGCTGTCCCCGCAGCTGGTCGTGTTCGGTGGGCGCACCTCGGCCATCCTCGAGACCGACGAAGCGATGTCCGCCGTCGTCCGCGGCACCGAAGCCGATCCGGAACGGACCAACTTCGCCGTCTCCGCCTTCGGCACGGACGCGATTGCCATGGGAGCCGCAGCCCTTCCGATGAGCGAGTTCTTCTCCCTTCCCGTTTTGCGTCCCGAGCAATCAAACGCTCCGCGACGCGCAAGAACCTCAACCGGTTCCACCGCCTGAGGCCCGCGCGGCACAGCCGCAGCACACCCCCATCCATATTAATTCGTTCGCCGAACGAACATCAAAGGAGATATTCGATGGAATCCTTGACAGACACCCCGGCTCGCCGCGAACGCGGAAAGGCGCTGCGTTTCGTTGCGGCCGCCGGGATCACGGCGCTGGCCTCGGCCCTGGCCTTGACGGGTTGTTCGCCGGCGTCCAGCAGCGCGGACGCTTCTAAGACCATCACGGTCCTGGCTCCCCCGGACAGTTCGGGCTCGATGCAGAAGCTCATCGATCAGTACAACAAGGACCATGCCGGCGGGACGCAGATCAAGGTCGATACCGCCCAGACGGACATGAGCGCATACTTCGACCAGTTGCGGACGCAGTTCACTGCGGGCAGCGTCAAAGACGACGTCGTCATCGGCGACGTGACCTGGGCCGCCCAGCTGGCCGACAACGGTTGGGTCCAGGACCTCTCGGACAAGTTCCCCAAGAGCGAGCAGGACAAGTTCCTCCCCGGCGGCATCGCCGCCGACTCGTGGAAGGGCAAGATCTACGGAGTGCCGTGGTTCAACGCGACGGCGTACCTCTTCTACCGCAAGGATCTACTGGCCAAGTACGGCTACACCAGCCCGCCCAAGACCTACGACGAGCTCGAGACCATGGCAAAGAAGGTGCTCGCCGGCGGTGACGTCAAGGACGGTTACCTCATGCAGGGCGCCAAATACGAGGGCCTGGTGTGCAACGCTGCCGAGTTCGTCTGGAACTCCGGCGGGGACATTCTGGACCCGCAGGATTCGAGCAAGGTCGTCGTCAACGGCGCCCAGGCCACCGCGGGCCTGGCCCGGATGCGCCAGCTTGTTGCCGACGGCGTCGCCCCGGCGGCCTCGACCACGGACAAGGAGCAGGAGAACTACACCGACTTCTTCAACGGCAACGCCCTGTTCATGCGCAACTGGTCCGACTTCTACCGGCTCGTGAACGACCCGAAAACGTCGAAACTGACCGCCGACCAGGTCGGGGTCGCCTCGTTGCCGGTGGCCCAGGCCGGGCAGACGAGTTCCTCGTCCCTGGGCGGATGGAACCTGTTCATGAACGCCTCCAGCACCAACAAGGACGCTGCCTGGGACGTCATCCAGTACCTCTCGAGCGATGCGGCCCAGAAGGTGCGCGCCACCGACGGCGGATTCCTGCCCACCCGTGCCGCCCTGTACAGCGACCCGGACGTGAACAAGGCCAATCCGCTGACCGTGATCGGCAAGGACGCGGCGTTCAACGCACGCTCGCGGCCCGTGACCCCGTTCTATTCCGACGCTTCCCTGGCGATGCAGGACTCTTTCTACAAGATCCTCAGCGGCCAGGAGCCCGCTGCCCAGGCCACGACCGAGCTGCAGACTGCCCTTGAGAAAGTGGTGAAGGCAAAGTGAGCCAGACGGCGACACTGCACCGGCGGAGCCGGCGGATCAAAGAGTCCCGTTCGCTGCCGTACCTGCTCATCGCCCCGGCCGTCCTGATCGTGGGCGCGGTCGTGGTCTGGCCCGTGGCCCAGACCGTCTGGCTGAGCTTCTACGCGGGCACGATCCGGCGCACGGGCGACTTCGTCGGCATCGGGAACTACCAGGCCCTGTTCGCGGACCCCAACTTCACCCGTGCACTTGGGAACACCCTGGTCTTCACCGTGTGCAGTGTCGCCGTCGAACTTGTCCTTGGCACGGTGGTGGCCCTGATCATCAACCGCAGCTTCCGCGGCCGCGGCCTGCTGCGGGCCGTGACCCTCGTGCCGTGGGCCTTCCCCACCGCGATCTCGGCAATCATGTTCCGGCTGATGTTCAACGACCCCAACGGCGTCCTCAGCTGGATCGCCTACGGACTCGGCCTGATCCACCAGCCCGTCCTGGGCAGCCAGGACCTCATGGTCGTCGCTGCGGTCACGGTCGACATCTGGAAGACCACCCCGTTCGTGGCGCTGCTCATCCTCGCCGGCCTGCAGACGATCCCGGGCGAGACCCTCGAGGCCGCCTCGGTGGACGGTGCCGGCGCCATCCAGCGGTTTTTCCGGATCGTCCTGCCCCTGCTGATCCCCTCGGTGCTGATCGCCGCGCTGTTCCGGACCCTGGACGCGTACCGCGTCTACGAGCTGTTCTGGGTCATGGGCAACCGGCAGGTGGACTCCCTCTCCACCTACGTCTACGAAGGCGTCAGGGTCAGCCAGCTGCAGTTCCCCACCGGTTCCGCGGCATCCGTGTTCGTCTTCGTCTCCGCTTTCGTCATCGCGTTGTTCTTCGTCATCGCGCTCGGCCTCCGACGCAACAAGGTCTGAACCCCATGAGCATCTCCACCGAAAAGTCCTCACCTGCCCGCACCGCCGCCCCCGCCCCGCCCGCCAGCCGACGGCGGGAGCGGGGACTGTGGGCCTTCCGGCTCCTCCTCGTCTGGCTCTTCGTCGCCAGCGTCGCCCCGCTGGCGTGGATCCTGAGGATGAGCTTCTCCCACCCCGGCGACATCCAGCGCCCGCCCCTCGAACTGCTCTTCGCCCCGGTCACGATGGACTCCTGGGGACGGATCTTCGGCGACCAGACCTTCCTCGGAACTCTCGTGAACAGCGTTATCATCGCCTCGACCACGACCGCGGTCTGCATGGCCATCGGCTCCCTCGCGGCCTACGCATTCGCCCGCTTCAGGTTCCGCGGGTCCAACGTGGCCCTGGTCCTGATGCTGATGGTCAGCTTCTTCCCCCAGGTCTCGGTCATCATCCCCCTGTTCAAGCAGTTCGTGGGCTGGGGCATCATCAACAACTATCCCGCAGCGATCATCCCCAACATCGTTTTCTCGCTCCCGACGACGGTATTCGTCCTGACGGTCTTCTTCCGCGAGATCCCGGACAGCCTCGAAGAAGCCGCCAAGATCGACGGCGCCACGCAGCTGCAGACGTTCACCCGCGTCATGCTCCCGCTGGCCGTGCCCGGTTTGCTCACCGCCGCAATCCTGACCTTCGTGAATTCCTGGAACGACTACCTGTTCGCCAACACCTTCCTCTTCGACGCCTCGACCTGGACGGCGACCGTGCAGATCCCCCAGTTCGCCACCCAGTACTCGATCGACTACGGAGCACAGGCAGCAGGTGCCCTGGCCGTGACCGTCCCCTTGGTGCTGGTCGTGATGATTTTCCAGCGCAACATCGTCTCCGGCCTCACCTCCGGCGCCGTGAAAGGCTAGACCCCTTCCTCCCCTATACAAGAAGAGCTGTTTCCGCCGCGCGGGTTGCGTCCACCGGGGAAACAGCTCTTCTGCCTGCCTGGAAACAGGTCGCCTTTCCGCACGGCAGTCCGTCCTCTGATTGGCCTTTCGGTGGCCGTTAAATGGCGATGTCCCCTGGCATGCCAAGATCGGTTGGCACGGCAGGGGACAACCAGGTGCGGCTATTGTGCGTCCAGGTCGGTTTCCAGGAGGGCAGCCAGCTCCTCCAGGGCGGCCCCGGCCCCCGGGCCCTCGGCACGCAGCACCACACTGTCTCCGTTGCCGGCGCCGAGGGTCATCAATGACAGGATGCTTGACGCGTCCAACGCTTCTTCCTCCGGAGTTCCGGCCAGGGCGATGGTGACGTCGACATCCAGCCGGGCTGCCGCGTCAGCGAAGATCGCTGCGGGGCGCGCGTGCAGTCCGGAACGGCTGGCGACGACGGTGGTTCTTTCAGGCATGGATGTCTCCTTGGGTTGTGGGTTCTTGCTCGAAGTTGTGCCGCTTGCTGCGGCAGGGGGGCGGGAGGGGGCCGTGCCGCACGGCGGGCTCCGGTGGTTGTCAGGTCAGGAAGAGGCGGTTTTGCCGGGTCCGGTTCCGAACGATTCCGCTGCGCGTTTGCCGGCGGCAGCCGCCCAGCGCACCGGTTCATTCATGGCCGTCCGGGAATGGCCTGCCAGTTCGTCAAGACCAAGGGCCCAGGTTCCAGGGTCGGCCCTGAGCCGGCCTGCGATGAGGGCTGATCGGACGCCTGCCTCCGCGGTCCGTTGCAGGACGTTGCCCACGAGTTTGCCGGTGCGGCTTTGACCATCGAATGATCCCTCACCGGTTATGACGACATCTGCCCGGCGGATCCGCCGGTCCAGCTGGACGAGTTCAGCGATCCGGTCAGCACCCGAATCCACGGTGGCGCCATAGGCTGCCATGAATCCGTAACCGGCACCTCCCGCAGCCCCGGCCCCGGGAGCGTCCGGGTGGTGCCCGGCCAGACGTGCGAAGGACGTCAGTGCCTGATCCAGGATCTCGACCTGCTCGGGCGAGGCACCTTTCTGGGGCCCGAAGACAGCCGCGGCACCGCGTGGACCTGTCAAGGGTGCTGTCACGTCGGAGAGCAAGGTGATGCCGCCCGGTACCGGGAGCATGCCCGTGAAATCAAGGGAAGCGACCTCCTTCAGCCCGGCCCCACCCTCGGGAAGGTCGCGGCCCTCCGAATCACGGGCCACCGCCCCCAGTGCGCGCAGTGCACCCAAACCGCCGTCGGTTGATGCGCTGCCGCCAAGCGCCAGCCACACCTCGTGGGCTCCGTCCTCGACGGCAGCCCTGACGATTTCGCCGACACCGCGAGTGGTGGCTGTCAGCGGAGCCAGTTCATCCATGAACGGCAGTCCTGCGATCTGGGCCAGCTCGACGACGGCGACGCCGCCCGGGAGCTTTAGCCATTCGCCGCGCCGGGGTCTGCCGTCGGGCCCGGTAGCGCCTTCGATCCTTCGCCGCGCAGCCCCGGGTACGGCAGCTTCAATGGCGTCCAGCGTCCCCTCTCCTCCGTCAGCGAGGGGAACGAGTTCAAGCCCATCCGACGGTCGCACGGACGCCCAGCCCTGCGCAATGGCAACTGCCGCTTCGTGGGCAGTGAGGGTGCCCTTGAACGAATCGGGCGCTATCAGAACGCGCAACGACGACGATGTGGGTTCCTGATCCTCTTTCATAGAACGCACACACTACCATTAATTCGCGTCATGAACAATTTACCTCAGTTCCGCCTGTAGGCCTTGACACTGCGATGCGCCGGTCATAAAGTTCTATTAATTCGACTCGCGAACAAACACGCGGAAGTCGACCAGCTCCAAACCCCAAGCAGCCGCGCCACGCAAGGCGAAGGCACTTTTCAACTCAAATAATTCGCTCGGCGAACGAACATCGTTTCGAAGGAGACCACGATGACCGCCCCAACCGCCACTTTCCGCGCAACGCAGCGCGGATCCCGTCAAGGAGTCTGAGAGCATGTCCGTGAAAGAGTCTGTCGGATCGCGCATCATCGAACAGGTGGGCGGCATTGAGAACATCAGCAGCCTGACCCACTGTGCAACACGGCTTCGTTTCGAACTTCGTGATTCATCCCTGGTCAACGACGCAGCGGTAGACGCGCTTCCGGAGGTAATGGGAGTCGTGCGCCAGGATGCGCGCCGCTACCAGGTGATCGTCGGCGGGGCGGTCAACCACCTGTACGTCGAGATGACGAGGGAGTTCCCCCAGCTCGGCAAGGGCGGGGCCGATACCGACCCGGACGCGATGCGCGAGCTCAAGGCCGAGCTCCAGGGCCGTGGGCCGCGCGGCAAATTCGCCTGGCTCAACTGGTTCTTCGAATTCCTCGCAGACTCCTTCCGCCCCGTTCTGGGCGCCATGCTCGGAGCCTCGATCTTCATCACGGCCATGGCACTGCTGGCGACCATCAGGGTCATTCCGGCGTGGAACGCCCCCGGTGTCACACTGGATTCTTCGCTGAGCTTCGTCAACCTCGCCTGGCAGGCCGTCTTCGTATTCCTGCCCCTCATGGTGGCCTACAACGCGACCAAGAAGGTCGGCGCCGATCCGTGGGTCGGGTTCTCGATCATGGCCGTCCTGATGCTGCCGGCCTTCACCCAGTTGGCAGGAGCCGGCGCCAAGCTTCCGGCCGTGGTGGATGTCTTCGGCCTGCCGCTGACGATCTTCAATTACAGCTCCCAGGTCTTCCCGCCGCTGCTGATGGCGCTGCTGCTCGGACCTCTGTACGCCTTCCTGCGCAAGGTCATCCCGAGCAACCTCCAAGTGATCTTCGTTCCGTTCCTTTCGATGCTCGTCATGATCCCCGTCACCGCCTTTGTCCTTGCGCCGCTGGGCGTCTACGCCGGCAGCGGCATCGGCAACCTCTTCGTCACTGTGAACCACTTCTCCCCGTTGATCTTCTCCGTGCTGGTCGGTGCCCTGTATCCCTTCCTCGTGATCACGGGCACGGCATGGTCGGTGGTGCCGATCATGTTCCTGAACATCTCCACCCTCGGATATGACTTCATCCAGGGCCCCATGGGCGCATGGAACTTCGGCTGCTTCGGCGTGACCGCAGGCGTGCTCCTGATCTCAGTTCGCCGGAAGAACGGCCAGATGGAACAGGTCGCCGGCGGCGCCCTGACAGCAGGCCTCCTCGGTGGCATCTCCGAACCCTCGCTGTATGGCGTCCACCTGCGCTTCGCCAAGCGCACCATCCCGGCAATCCTCGCAGGCAGCATCACGGGCGCCTTCATCATGGGCCTGGGCGGCGGCGTCACCACCAACGCGTTCCTCTTCACCTCGCTTCTGACCATCCCGGCCTTCAACAACATCCCCCTGTACGCCATCGGCATCACCGTTGCGTTCCTTGTCTCCATGCTGACGATCGCAACACTGGGGTACGAAGGTCCGAACACTGGAATCTTCGGCCGAAAATCCAAGAACAACCGCGATGAGGCTCGCGAAGCCACCCACACCCGAGCCCGGCACGCCGCCGATGCCCAGCAAGAACTCCTGGCACCTGCCAGCGGCACGGTCATCCCGCTCTCGGAAGTCCCCGATCCGGTCTTCGCCGGCGGGACACTGGGCAACGGCTTCGCGATCGATCCCGGCGACGGGCGGTTCGTAGCGCCCGTCTCCGGCACCGTCGTGACAGTCTTCCCCACCGGCCACGCCTACGGCATCCGCACCGACGACGGCGTGGACGTCCTGATCCACATTGGCATGGACACCGTCAAACTCAAGGGCAAAGGCTTCACCGCCCACGTCTCCAAAGGCGACCACGTGTCCGCAGGCGAGCTGCTCTGCAACGTTGACCTCAGCGTCATCAAAGCCGCCGGCTACTCCACGGTGACCCCCGTGGTCATCACCACCAAGCAGGCCGTCGAAGGACTCTCCATCATTTCGGGCGCCACCGAAGCGGGAACCACCGCAGCCCGGTACAACCTCACCTCCCCCGTCACCGTCTGACCACCATGGGACCGGCGTCGAAGCTGAAGAGGCGACGACGCCGGTCCCGCGGTCTCCATCCACCAACCTTCCGCAGACAGGAAACACCATGACTGAGAACCCCTTCCGGGTCGGCGTCCTCGGCGCCGGCGACATCGCACAAGCCGCCCACTTTCCCGCCGCCCGCAAGTCCAAAGAGGTCGAACTCTATGCAATCTGCGACGCCGCCGATGACCTGCGCGACCGCATGACCCTGATCCACCAGCCCACCACATCCTTCAACGACTACGACAAGATGCTCGCCGACGAAAACGTCGACGCCGTCATCGTCGCCGTCGCCGACCAGTTCCACGTGCCACTGGCCATCCGTGCCCTGGAAGCCGGAAAGCACGTGCTCGTCGAAAAGCCCATGGGTGTCGGCGTCGAGGAAGCCGAAGCACTTGTGACTGCGCAGAAGCAAAGCGGTAAGGTGGTGCTCGTCGGCCACGAAAAGCGCTACGACCCGGGCATCGCCTACGCGCACGACTTCATACGCGATGAGATCGGCGAACTCATCGGCCTCAAGCACTGGTACTGCGACTCGACCTACCGTTACACCGTCACCGACACCATCCGTCCCCTGATCGAACACAGCGCGGCCGCCCGCCGTCCCGCCGGCGACCCCAAAGCGAACCGTCAGCGCTACTACGTCCTCGGACACGGCAGCCACCTGCTGGACACCGCCCGCTACCTCGGCGGCCCCATCGCCGCCATCCGCGCCCGACTGTCCACGAAGGCCGGCACCTACTGCTGGTTCCTGGACGTCGAGTTCGAAAACGGCTGCCTCGGGCAGCTCGACCTCACCCTCGCCGTACGCATGGACTGGTGGGAAGGCTTCCAGGTCTACGGCAGCGAAGGCAGCGTCATCGGCAAGATCCACAACCCCTGGTACCTCAAAGCCGCCGAAGTCCAGGCCTTCTCCGTCAAAGACGACATGTTCCACCAGCCCATCGGCGCAGACGCGAACGTATTCCGCCTCCAACTCGAAGACCTCGCCCGCGCCGCCAACACAGGCTCGACGCCGCGCGGCGCCACCGCCCTGGACGGCCTGGCCAGCGTGCGCGGCATGGTCGCCCTGTCCCGCTCCGTCGAATCCGGTGACTGGGTCCGCCTGGCCGACGTCGAGGGAGCCGTCTGATGGAAATCGGCATCTTCGCCAAAACCTTCGAAGCCGCCGGCATCGAGGACAACATGGCCGCCGTCGCGGCAGCCGGCATCAACGCCGTCCAGTACAACCTCTCCATCGCGGGCCTCCCGACCATCCCGGAAAAGGTCGACGCGGACACGATCGAAAGAATCAGGTCCGCGGCAGCAGCCCACAATGTACGCTTGGCAGCCATCTCCGGCACCTTCAACACAGCCCACCCCGACCCGGCAGTCCGCACCACAGGCATCGCCCGCTTCGCTGAACTCGTCCGGGCCGCCGTCGAACTCGGCATCCCGGTCATCACGCTGTGCAGCGGAAGCCGCGACACCCAGGACATGTGGCGGCACCACCCGGACAACGCAACCCCCGAGGCCTGGGCCGACTCCCGCAGCTCCCTCAGCCAGCTGGCCCGGCTCGCGGAGGACGCCGGCATCGTTGTCGCCGTCGAACCCGAACACACCAACGTGGTCTCCACCGCCGACCTCGCCCGCAAGATGCTGGACGAAATCAACTCACCGGCCCTGAAGATCGTCTTCGACGCTGCCAACATCCTGGACACCGAGGACCTGTCCGAAAGCACCACGATCCCGGTCATCGAGCACGCCTTGATGATCCTCGGGCCGGACATCGCGCTGGCGCATGCCAAAGAACTCGTTCCCGGCCGTCATGCCCTCGCACCCGGCCACGGCGCGCTGCCATGGAAGTCCATCCTCGACGGCTTGGCCAACGCCGGATACACAGGCACCCTGGTCATGCACGGACTGCCAGAGTCCGAAGTCAGCCCCGGCGTCGCGTTCCTCCGCCAGCAGCTGGAGGTCAGCATCTGATGCCGGCATTGATCCGGGACGACGGCGGAAGCCTCGAGTACCAGGTCGTCGAACCGACCAGACCATCCCCCGACCGTCTCCCGTTCATCTTCCAGCACGGCATGGGCGGTGACCGGAACCAGCCCCTTGGGTACGTCCGGCAGATCAAGCGGACCACGCTGGTCTGCATGGACGCCCGCGGCCACGGGGACAGCACCGACATCACGCAGGACCGGTGCTCGTTTGACGCCTTCGCCGACGACGTGGTCGCCCTCGCTGACGAACTCGGCTTCAATAAATTCGTCATCGGAGGCATCTCCCTCGGCGCCGGTACCGCACTCAACACCGTCGTGCGGTACCCCGGGCGGGTTGCCGGGCTCGTCCTGTGCCGCCCGGCCTGGCTGGAACACCGGCAGACCGACCGGAACGTTGCAGCCTACGAGCTCATCGCCGATCTCCTCGAGCATTACGGGACGGAAGAAGCCCTCCACCGGCTCACCACCAGCGAACTCTACCGGGGCGTTGAATCCGAATCCGCGGCAGCTGCCCAGTCCCTCCGCCATCAGATCACCCGGCCCAAGGCCGGCATCAACGCATCGATCCTGCGCCGATTCCCCGCCGCCGCGCCCACGTCGAGCCGGGACCAGTGGGCGAACGTTGCAGTGCCCACCCTCGTCGTAGGCCATCTGGATGACCCCTTCCACCCCTGGGACATCGCCAAGACCTACTCCAACGCGATCCCCTCAGCCCAGCTGGTGGAGGTGACCAGCAAGGACCGCGATCCGATCGCCTTCGCAGCCGAGGTCGACGCCGCTATCTCCCAGTTCGTGGACGGCACCGAGTGGAAGTCCGCATGACATGACCGTCACGGTAACGGAAGAGATACCGGAAGTCCTGGCCATGGATCTGGGTGGAACCCAGCTGCGCACCGCCATCTTCAGCCAATCAGCGCAGCTGGAACGCTGGAGCGTCCCGACGCCCAAAGGCGCCGCCGCCGTCGTGGACGAAATGGTCCGCCAGATCGAACGCGCCCGGAAGCTCACCCATGGACACCTGCAGGCGATCGGTGTCAGCGCACTCGGTCCCGTTGACCCCGTGACCGGAGCCATCCGGGATGCTCCGAACATCGGCGTCTACAATCCATTTCCGCTGCGCCAACTGCTCGCCGAACGTACCGCGCTGCCCATTGAAGTCGTCAATGACGCCAACGCGGCCACCATCGGCGAATGGCAACTGGGAGCAGGGCGAGGCACACGGGACTTCTGCTTCGTCACCATCAGCACCGGGATCGGTTGCGGAATCATCGCCGGAGGGCACCTCATCACCGGGCACCACGGAGCGGCAGGCGAATTCGGCAGGATAATCGTCAGGGCACCCGGAGAAATAGCGCCCCGGACCCTCGAAGACTACGCCTCCGGCACCGCCATCGCAGCCCACGCCACAGAGCTTCTGGGCATCACGGCCTCCCCTCGCCTGAACGAGGCAGCGTCGAACCATCCCGTCACCGCCCGGCTCGTCGGAGAGCTCGCCGCTGCCGGGGACCCGGCATGCATCAACCTGATGCGGGACGCAGGCACCAGGGTCGGCATAGCCATCGCCAACCTCGTCCGGGTACTCGACCCCGAAGTGATAGCCATCGGCGGCGGGGTCTCCCGCGCCGGCGACAGCCTGTGGGAACCCCTTTTGCAGGCACTAAGCGACTCACTCTCCAGAGACGGCTACCCCATCCCCCGCGTTGTGCACGCCGAACTCAGCGACGACGCCGGCCTGCACGGAGCAGCGATCGCCGCCCGCAAAACCGTCGCGGGAGCAAACGAGCCTGCACTCTGAGCCCGCGAAGGGCCGTTGAAAGTCCTCATGCAGGTTGCAAAAGTCATCCCTTCGACGTAGCGCGCTTCCCCGGGACCACCAATAACTCATCAGGACAGGACACCACATGCCTCAAGAGACCGCAGCCACCCAACGCACCGTGTCCATCGGTGGAGATCTCACCACGCCCCGCATCGGATTCGGGACACTCCAACTCACCGGCCCCGGCGAATGGGGGCCGCCGGCCGACCCCGATGCAGCGGCCGAGCTCCTGGTCCGGGCCGTCGAACTTGGAGTCAGATTCATCGACACGGCCGATTCCTACGGCCCTTTTGTCACCGATCAGCTCATTCACAAGGCACTCTCGCCCTACGCGGACGACCTCGTCATCGCCACCAAAGTCGGACAATCCCGGCAAGGCCCAGGTCGTTGGACAGCGCTGGGCAGGCCGGAATACCTCCGTCAGCAAGTCGAACTCAGCCTTCGATTCCTCGGGCTGGATTGCCTGGACCTCCTGCAGCTTCACCGAATCGACCCAAACGTGCCCCTGGAGGACCAAATAGGCGTGCTCTCCGAGCTGCAACGCGAGGGAAAGATCCGCCACATTGGCCTCTGCAAAGTCACCGTAGACCAAATTGCTGCCGCCCAACAGGTTGCGCCCATCGCGACCGTGCAAAACCTATATAACCTGATCGACCGAGACTCCGAAGACGTGCTCATTTATGCAGAACAGAACAACATCACATTCATCCCCTGGTACCCACTGGCAACCGGCAAACTCTCATCGGGTCAGGGTCCCTTGAATGAGCTCGCTAAACGGCATGCGTGCGCCCCGAGCCAACTCGCACTCGCCTGGCTACTGCACCGTTCGCCCGTCATCCTGCCCATACCCGGCACCACGTCAAGACAACATCTCGAACAGAACGTCGCGTCGGCAGACATCGCCCTGAGCCCCGAAGAATACATGGCCATCAACGGCCTCCCTGAGGATGGAAGCTGACCACAGGTATCGTTCACTAGCACGAGGACCGGCGCCTGCTAGTTCCTCGAACGTGATTTAAGGGACCATGCTCACGTACACATGGACTATGGGATGGATGGCCGCGATGATCTTTCCGGGTCGGCCACCATTAACCCTCTTGTCTTCGGCTCATGTTCGCCGGGAGAGACCCCGTCGACAGGGCAAAGCGGTTACAACGATCGGGCACTGTGATCTGGTAGCCGACTATTTCCGCCAGCGTGTACTTCTAAGTTGATGACCCGAGGACTGGGAACCGCCAGGCCCAAACCGTGACTAATCTTGGCTGTTTGTCATTCTGATACTCGATCATCGCTGGGCGGGTCCTCCGCGCAACCAGGGCGCTGCGCGCCGGTCACAATCCAAAACTTCGTTCGGCGCTCCTTCGTCGCTTACCTCCCCGCGAACTTTTGGATTGTTCCCGGTTCCCCAAGTTGCACTCCGGCCCCTCGTGCCCAGCGGTTAGGATCCTCTACCAGAACGACGCCGGAATCTGACGACCACGACCGCCCGAACGCCCGGAATTTGGTCCCATCGAAGCCTGGCGTGCATCACCGCCGACACGAATAGCATCCGGGACACACTCCGTGTAGACACGTCCGCCGCGTGTTGCGGGGCAGATTAGAAGCCGATTTTAGCCTTGCACGTGATGCTGCAGGCTGCGAAGGTCCAGTTCTATTTCGCGACCATTCACATGAACGACCATCTTTGCGTCTTCAACGCCCGCGGCGGAAAGATAATCCATAAGAGTCGACAGAAGCATGTCTTCGCGCCGCTCCGTCTTCGAGACCACGCTCTGATCAATCCCGAGCCTTTGCGCCAACTCGTCCTGAGTCAACTCCGCCGCCTTGCGGATCGTGGCCAGGTTCAGTGCGTAGATGCGATCCTCGCGCGCCGACGCTTCCCGGATTTCAGCGACACGCTCGGTAATGCCCGGCTTTGCCAGGATACGGTCGAGCCGGTCGTTGCCCTTCCTAAAGGTCTTCCTCACCATTTTCCTCACCCTCCCCTTCTCTGATCCATTGATCGATGATTTGGTCCGCCCTGCTTCCCACGCTGTCGTAGAAAACATCCCCCATGTTGGCCTTATCCCCCGAAAACAGGGCCACTACTGCGGTATTTTCATCGGGAGGAAACCAACAAATGAGCCGCACCGCAATGCCGTGATGGTAGGGGTGGGATACCCGCCACACTTCATGTTTCTTCGACTGACGAACCGGCTTGAGGGTCGGGGTCTCGGACGTAGGTGGTGCTGGCAACCGGCGCAGATAGTCCATCTCCGCGACGACATACTCGAATACCGCTCTGGCCCTCTCATCACCATGATCAGCTTCGTCCTCCAGCCGGTCCAGCTGCTCGTCAAAGCTTTCCGGCCAGAAAAGTTCCATATCTGATTATGGCTTCCAAGCCATATGCATTACAAGTCATCTTGACCGTCGCTCACGGTTTTTCGTCGAGCGGCCTTCGGCCAAAGCTCCCCATCCCACCCCCTCTCGTCTCTTGCCGGAATCCAAAGCAACCTACTTCGCCGAGCTGACAGAGCCACAGTCCTTGAGCTTGCCTCCGCGTGAGCACGCCTATAAGCCCTTCAACGCCACAACTCTGGCATTCAAGGCTGTCGCCGTGGGCGCTGACTCACGGCACGTCATGTCGCGGTTGGGCTCACTGTCGATGAACCGACGTGAATGAGAAAATTTGCGACGAATGTGGTGAATGCTTCGAACCTTCTCGCACCTCGCAGCGATTCTGCTTTACACTCCGCGCGAACCGGCAGCGAGACCGTCGACGGCGGACACGGACACGGCCATGACCATGTCGATCGCCAGGCTTTCTGCCCAGTCCGGCCTGAAGTACCTATTCAAGACCACGATGATGGACGACGTCTCGCCCACTCCCCCGGACGCAACCAGCTACTACATGAAGGCCGGGACACCACAGGGGCTCTGGCTTGGCTCCGGCCTGGACGGCATCAACCGCACCGGCGGCGACGCGGTCACGGAAACCGATGCCAAAGCAGTCTTCGACCAAGCTGTCCATCCGGACTCGGGCGCTCCCCTGGGCCGCCCGCACGGACAGCCTACGCTTGTCCAAGACAACCAAGGACAAAGCAGCACGCGCCGCTCCGTGGCCGGTTTCGATCTGACCTTCAGCGTGCCCAAGTCCGTGTCCGTTCTCTGGGCGCTGAGCCCACGGGCCCTCCAGGACCGGATCCTGGCAACCCACCACGACGCCGTCAACGCCACCTTGGATTGGCTCGAAGAACTTGTCATCCACACGAGGGCGGGGCGCAACGGCGTCGCCCGGATCGGCACCCGAGGCGTGATCGCTGCAGCGTTCGACCACTGGGAATCACGCGCCGGGGACCCTCAGCTGCACACGCACCTGGTCATCGCCAACCGCATCCGGCGCATCACCGACGGCGCCTGGGTGACCCTGGACTCCCGGACGCTCTACAAGGCCGCGGTCGCCGCCAGCGAGCACTACAACGGCCTGCTCTTCGACGCCCTCCACCTCCAGCTCGGGACCGACATCGACATCCGCGAACCCGCAGCAACCACGCACAACCCCGGCGCGCACCTCGCCGGCGTCGACGACGACCTGATCCGCGAATTCTCCAAACGTTCCCGCCTCATCGAGGCGGAGACCGACCGCCTGGTGGCCGAATGGACCAAAGCCCACGGCACTCCTCCTACCGCGACCACCACCATCAAGCTCCGCCAGCAGGCAACCCTTTCCACGCGAACGCCCAAGCCCGAGACGGTCACGCCGCTGCACGAGCTCTCCGCACAATGGCAAGCACGGGCCCTCGCCAAAGGTTTCGAACCCCGCCTCGTGCTGGCCAACACCGTGCGACGCGCGCATGCCGCCCCTTTCCGAGACTGCGACTTCGAAGAGTCCTGGGTCGACGCTGTCGGATCACTGACCCGGGAACGTGTCGCGGCCAAGCGCTCCACCTGGAACCGGTGGAACCTCCTCGCCGCAGCGGAACGCGTCTGCGCCGCGATCCGCTGCCATGCCCCGCAGGACCGCAACGCCCTCATCGACGCCGTCGCCACCGCCGCCGAGAGCCAGTCGGTCCCTCTGAACGAATACCGGTACAGCGTCCCCGCGGACGCGCGCCCCGATCTCCGCCTCGGCAAGCAGAGCGTCTTCGACTTCCACGGATCCCGTCTCTACACGGACGCCACGACCCTCGCCAGCGAGGAGACCATCATGGCCGGAAGGAACGACGACGGCGGCCCCTCCATCCGCGCCACCCTTGCGATGGAGGCACTCGCCGGATACAAACACCACGGCAAATTCGGTCTGCATGAGGACCAGCGGGCCGCCGCTGCCGCTGTGCTGCTGAGTGGGAACCGGCTCGACGCCGTCGTCGGCCCCGCCGGCACTGGCAAGACCACTACCCTCGGCGCGGTCAAGGCCGCATGGGAGGCGGAATTCGGGCCCGGCAGCGTGGTCGGATTGGCTCCCGCCGCGGCGAGCGCCGAGGTCCTGGGACGGGAACTGTCCATGGCCACCGAAAATGTGGCGAAGTGGCTCTACGAATCCGTCGGCCAGGGAGCCGGCCACCGGGCCGAACGCTTCTTCGCCGCCGAGCAGGGTCTCGGCAACTCCCCCGCTCCAAGCCTCCGCCTGGCGCAGGAGACAACCCGCTTGGCTGCCGAACAGGACCGGTGGCGGTTCCATCCGAACCAGTTGGTCGTCGTCGACGAAGCCTCCATGGTCTCCACCCTTCAGCTCTCGGCGCTGGTGCACCAGGCCCGGGACGCCGAAGCCAAAGTGCTGTTGGTGGGCGACCCCGGGCAGCTGGACGCCATCGACGCAGGCGGCGTCCTCGGCTGGCTCGACCGGCAAGGCAAAACGAGCCGGCTGAGCACCATCTGGCGGTTCGAACACGCCTGGGAACGGGACGCATCCCTGAAGCTCCGCCTCGGCGACTTCGCTGCCATCACCGACTACGACCGGCACGAGCGGATCCGGCACGGCGCTTACCTGGACCTGGTCGACCAGGCCTACCTGAACTGGCAATCCGACATCCGCGCGGGAAGATCGTCCATCCTCATCGCGGCGGATAACGACACGGTCGGCATGCTCAACGAACGCGCCCAGGCGGACCGCGTGATCCAAGGACTCGTGGACGCCGAACAGACCGTCCTTCTGGGCGACGGGCAGTGGGCCGGCCAAGGTGACACGGTGATCGCGCGCCGCAACGACCGCACCGTTGCGGACAGCAACGGTGACTTCCTCCGCAACGGCACCCTCCTCGACGTCGTACGTGTCCGCAGGCGCTACGGCTCCCTCGTAGCGGTCCGCAGGGACACCGGCGCCACCATCACGCTGCACCGCGACTACGTGGAGTCGGCCGTGGAGCTGGGATACGCGACCACTGCCCACCGCTCCCAGGGAATCACGGTGGACACCGGCCACACCGTCGTCACCCAAGGCCGGCTCACCCGCGAGCTTCTCTACGTCAGCATGACCCGCGGACGCGGCGGCAATTACGCTTACGTCAGCGAGAACGATCCCGGCGACCACGAACCGCTGGACCCCTCCATGGAACCGCAATGGCAGGAAATCCTGGGCGAAGTGCTCGCGGCCGAAGGTGCCGAACGGACCGCCCACGAAGTTCGCGACGCCGAACGATCCAGCGCCGACAGCCTGGAACGGCTCAGCGCCGAATACGACTACCTGGCGCAAATTGCGGCGGCCGAGGACCTAACCAAGTTCCTTAAGATCCACGCCCCGGGAAGGGCAGAGGAATTGCAACAATCCCCGTCGTGGGGAGCGACCGTGGCAGCCTGGCGCCGATCCACAAGTGTCAGCCCGCCGGGTGCACGACGGATTGTCGTCAAGGCGTTGGAGACAAGCGGGTCCGCTAAGGACCCCACCGCAGTCATCCACTCCCGGCTCCGTCACTTCTTGTCCGAGATGCCCGTTGCCGGGCCTGATCCCCTGTTTGAGGTCATCAACACCGCCCGGCCCGACCTTGCCAACACAATCAGCCAGGTACAGAAGCGAATACGACGCCGGGTCGACAAAGTCACGTTCGAAGCACTCATAAATGACCCCGAATGGAAGCGGAACCTCCTCGAGGCTCTGCGACCGAACGCTCGTGCGGATCTACGCCGCGTGATTGGCGCAGTCGCTGTCTACCGGGATAGATGGGGCATCGACGACTCGCCGCTTCCGCTCGGACCCGTCCCCGCGGATTACGAATGGGAGCGGAATTCTCAGACCGTGAGCGTTCAGCGACTCATCAAGGCCGCCGGACGCACGGCAGTCGCCAGGCAGCAGCCCGGCATGGGGCTTGACCAGCCGCCCACGCGAGAGGCCAGCCTGATAAATGTCGGCTGGCAGCTTTAAACTGAGCTCGAGCAGGCCAATCGGGCGAGAAGGGAGCACCCGCAATGTCTAGGCCACCGCTCCAAATCGGCACCTGGGGCAAGATCAGCCGAGATGAGGTATCGCCAGGGGTCTGGCGCGCAATGGCCAGATTCCGGGACTTCGACGGCGTCACCCGCAAAGTCGAGGCTCGGGCGGCCGCCACGTCGAAGAACGACAAAGGTGGAAAGGCCGAACGGCTTCTGATTGCTGCGCTCACTGACCGAGCCATGCCCGCAGGCGAAGACATCACGTCAGACACTCGGATCAGCAAGCTCGGTCTGATTTGGTGGGCGGAATTTGAGGATGCTGATCGCGCCATCAATACGCGCACTCGGTATAGGGACATCCTGGAAAATTACGTTTCTCCCGGAGTCGGGGGCTTACGGATTCGAGAAGCAACAGTCTCCACTTTGGATCGTTTCCTCAAGACCATGCGCATCAAGCATGGCAACGGTACGGCGAAGCAGTGTAAAACGGTGCTGTCTGGAATGCTCGGCCTCGCGGCACGCCACGGCGCCCTGGATGGGAACCCCTTGCGGGATGTGGCTACGATCCCGATAAATCACAAGGAAGTCCGGGCGCTAACCGTGACAGAGGTTGGGGCATTACGTGCAGGACTCAGGCAATGGGAGGCCGACAAAAAGCAGGCCGGCCGATACCCGACCGTGGACATCCTCGACGTCATCGACATCATGCTCGCCACGGGCGCACGCATTGGCGAGGCCTTGGCCATACGGTGGAAGGACGTCGATCTGAAATCCGAGAAACCAACCGTCACGGTGAACGGAACGATTGTCTACGTGCCCAAGAAGGGGCTGACCATCCAGGACCACCCCAAGAGCGCCAATTCACGGCAAAAGTACTTCCTACCGTCTTTCGCCGTGGAAATGCTCCTGAGACGGCAAATTGGGCAGCTGGAGGCCAACGCCTGGGACGTCGTGTTCCCCTCGGCCATCGGTTCGCTGCGCGATCCCAACAACTTCCGGAGGCAATGGCGTTCTGCAAGCTTGGATCTTGGATTCCAATGGGTTACCCCGCACACCTTCAGAAAGACCGTTGGAACCCTGCTGGAAGCCTCGTCAGGCGTGGCTGTCGCTTCCGCCCAGCTTGGCCACTCCAGCGAAAACGTGACGAGGAAGCACTACGTCCAGAAGACCCACGAGGCGCCGGATAACACCTCGCTGCTGGAGGCATTCGGTAACTAGCTCAAAACGTTTCCGGTGGGTTTCCGGTGGGTGATGACCCTATAACGCAAAAACGAGAGTGCCCCCTCACCGCGTTTCCGCAGGTCAGGGGCACTTTTCGGGTAGGGCTACTCGGACTTGAACCGAGGACCTTAGGATTATGAGTCCCGCGCTCTAACCAGCTGAGCTATAGCCCCGAGTCGGCCCGGGGCCGCTTTGTCGGCGTCCTCCCGGCCAAAACACTCTAGCAAAACAATTCGGGTACCGACGCCAACCGGGGGTCTACGCCGTGTCCAGGTGACTAGATGACCTTGTCCTCATAGCTCGCCCCGCGGTAGAGGTCCTCGAACGTCTGCAGCGTGCCTTGGATGCTGTGCGGCTCCACCATGGCGCGGCTCGCCTTGCCCATGGCTTCGAGTTCGCCCGCCGGCAGGCGGAAGAGCTCGGTGATCCGGGCTGCCAGCTCGCTGCTGTCCCCAGGCGTGAACAGATGCCCGTTCTCGCCTTCGCGCACGAGGTGCGGCAGGGCCATCGCGTTGGCGAGCAGAACCGGTGTCGACGCCGACATCGCCTCGAGCGTCACGAGGGACTGCAGTTCGGCGGTTCCGGGCATGCAGAACAGGTCAGCGCGAATGTACGCCTTCCTCAGGTCCTCATCGCTCGCGAGGCCCAGGAACCTGACCCGCTCCCCCAGGCCCAGGCGCTTGGCTTGGGCCTCCAGTGAGGCACGGACCTCGCCGCCGCCGACGATTTCAAGATGCACGTTGAGTTCGGCGGGTGTCTTGGAGACGGCGTCGATCAGGACGTCTACATGCTTTTCTTCGGCAAGGCGGCCGACAAAGAGGACGGTGGGGTTGGCATGCGGCTCGATCTCTTCGCCCGGGCCCAATTCATAAGCGGCCGCGTCAATACCGTTGGACAGAGGCAGGACCTTGCGAAGGAAAGCGTGCTGATGCATGGCTTTCGCGGCAAGCGGCGTGGGAGTGGTTACGACGTCTGCCAGGCCCATGACCTTGCCCATGTCCTTCCACGAGACCCGCCCGATGATGTCCTTGAACCACTGCGGGAACGGCAAGAACGGGTTCAGGTTTTCAGGCATGAAGTGGTTGGTGGCTATGATCCGGATGCCACGTTTCTTGGCCTCGTAGAGAACGTGCTCGCCGATCATGTAATGGCTTTGGATGTGAACGACGTCGGGCTGCACCTTGTCGAAGAGCAGCCGAATGTCGTTCTTGATTTCCCAGGGGTAGCAAATGCGAAAGTACTCGTGTGTAAAGACGCCGTGGGACTTCAAGCGGTGCACGGTGCCTTCATCCCCGAATTCGGTGAAGCTCTTGCCGTTGTCCGCCCGGCAGGCCAGCACGTGGACGTTGTGCCCCCGCGCCTTCATGCCTTTGGCAAGCCGGTACCCGAACTGAGCAGCACCGTTGACGTTCGGGCGGTAGGTCTCCGCCGCGATCAGGATGGTGAGGGGTTTGTTGGTTTCGGGAACGGTCACGTGGAGAACTCCTGATGGTCACGGTGCGAACATCGCAAAACGCCTGGCCCTGCGGTGTCTTCGCCGGTTGCCTGCCGCGGGTGTGCGGGGCACGGTTGTCGAACTTTTTGCCCTAGGCCTTCCGGCTTGCTGCCGCCTTCGCGTCACGTTTTCGCTTGGTGACCTCGGGATGGTGCCGGCTCAGGGCAATAACCCCCACGATAGCAAGGGAAGCGGCCACAGCCATGGCGATTGCCAGCACGGCGTGCACATCGGGACGAAGCTCACCCAAAATTGCGATCCCGATGGCAATTCCGACAATGGGGTCGATCACAGTCAACCCAGCGATCACCAGGTCCGGCGGCCCGCCCGAATAGGCACTCTGCACGAACCAAGAACCGAGACCGCCGGCAGCGGCAATGGCAACCACGGTATACCACTGCACATTGAGCAGGAAGTGCCCATTGGGGTCCAGCAGGTGCCGGCCGATGATGCGTGTCAGGACCGCCACGAAGCCGAACAACACGCCGGCACCCAGGATGTACACAAAGGCGCTCATGCGGTGCCGGAACATGACCGCCAACGTTCCAAAAAGCCCGACGGCGAGTGCCAGCAGGAGAACGATGGTAATTTCGTCCTCGCCGCTGACGTGATGGTTCTCCTGTGTGGCGTTGACAGCCAGTAGGACGAACATCGCCGATCCGGTCACGCAAGCCGAGATCGCCACCACCGTGCCGCGGTTGATACTGAGTCCCTGGTCCTTGGCGTTGACCACCGTGGTGATGACCAAGGCGATGGCTCCGATGGGCTGCACCACCGTCAGGGGTGCCGACACCAAGGCAATGGCGTTCATGCACATGCCCAAGGCAAGCAACAGCAGGCCGAGCACCCACCGCGGATTTCGGAGAAGCCTCAGGAAACCCTGGGAACTAAGGGCGAGGCCACCGGTATCGGCCTTGACCGCGCTGCCCTGGCGCTGGGCGCCAATGGCGAGGCAGAAAGCGCCAAGCACCGCAAGAAGGACTGCGAACCAGGCCATCAGCTGCGGCCGCCGTCGTGGGCTTTGAGTTCTTTCCCCTTGCGGAGGATTGCCCAGAAGTAGTTGTAGGCCGCCACCCAGTGCCCTGCCAGACCCAAGCCCAGGCAGACCCAGGCGATCACGAAGTAGACGTTGGTGTAGGGAATCGCGAGCTTCGAGAGGACCAGAAGAGGCGTGCCGAGGAGCAGGAACGCCGTCCGGATCTTGCCGATCCTGCTCACTGGAAGGTCGGGGTGGCTATGGAAATAGAACAGCGAAGCGGTGGCAAGAACGACGTCGGGCACCACCAGGGCGGCCAAGTACCACCAATCCACCACCCCGGCGATGGCGAGAGTGACAGCGACGGTGATGAGGGCCAGACGGTCCGCGACGGGATCGAGGATGCGGCCCAGTTTGGAGGTTTGGTTGAAACGCCGCGCGACGTAGCCATCCACCCAGTCTGTGCCGCCCATGATCGCTAGCACGAGCACAGCGAAACCGTATTCCCTTTGCCACAGCACCAGCCACACGAACAGGGGAACACCCATGAAGCGCAACACAGTCAGGAAATTGGGGACGGTGAAGATGAGATCGTGGTCGATCTGTGGCTGGCCCGGGCGTGCGCCTGCACCAATGAACTTCACCTGTCCCCCTTTCCGTAGTCCGCAGCTGGCGCTGCTGCTTGCCGTTCCGATTACTTCTTGAACAGCTTCCGCAGTCCTACTGCGGCCACCGTGGCGGAAGCGGCGAAGAGAAAGAGCTCTTTCCAGTGCGCGGCGAGCCGCTCCGGCAGCCCGGCTGGAACCTTCTCACTGAAATCTGCGAGCTTGTCGGCAGCAAGCCGGAGTCCGTCGTCGAGCTTTTGCCCTGCAACGTCGCGCAGGACCTTTCCCTGGGTCTTGACGTCGAGCTCGACGCCCAGCTGATCGCGAACGTCGGCGAGGTGCTCGCGCCGCTGCTCCAGACGGCGGAGCAGCTCAGCTTCGCTCGGGGCGGGGGGCTGCTCGGCCTTGTGTGCTTCTGCCTTGGCGGCCTTTTCGGCCTTGGCCTTCTCGGCGGCGGCCGTTTTCGCTGCTTCCGCCGCTTTGTAGGCATCCGACGACGGGTCAAGGATGCTGGCGTCGAAGGACGTGCCTTCCTTGACTATGCCGAGATCGTGCTTGATGCCTCGGATGGTCTTCTCAGGTACAAACGGCATGGCCCCCTTGAACGCGCGGAAGGCGACGAGGGCTCCGATGAGGATGATCAATAGGAACGCCGCCGCGACCACGAGCGCAGCCAGCCACGGAGGCATGACGGTGGCCAAACCCAAGATGGCCGCTACAACCAAGGCGATGACGAGCAAAGAGAGAAAGATCAGCGCAACGCCAACGAAAGCGCCGGCGATACCCAGCTGTTTGCCTTTGCCCTTGAGTTCAAGCTTGGCAAGGCTGATTTCGTCATTGAGCTGCCGCGGCGCGAGCCTGGCCGCAAGTTTCAGGGTGTTCGGCAACGCCGAAATGCCCGGGCGTTGGCCAGCCCGGCCGCTGTGACGTCCACTCATAGGTTCCGCCTCACTGCTTCCTTCTTGCTCGTACCCGGCTCCGGCACGGAGACGAATACAACCGCCCACGCGCACCTGTCCACAAAACTACCATTCAGCTTCAGCCTCAACTTCCGGACGGTCCTGCGGCGCGCCTCCGCCATCGCCGATAAATATGATCTGTCGCACATAGGATTGATAATCGTGAACACTCCCCCTGTACCGGGCGATTCCCTCAGTCGACGCGAAAAACTCCTCTATATCCTGCTACTTGGCGCATTGACCGCCTTGGGTCCATTTACAGTGGATCTCTATTTGCCGGCGTTTCCCGCGCTGGAGCATCATTTCGACGTGTCTGCGGCTGCGATCCAACTCACACTGACCGGCACAACAGTTGGCTTCGCCATTGGCCAATTGGTGGTGGGGCCGTTCAGCGACAAATTCGGACGCCGCATGCCCTTGATCCTGGCGACGGCTCTGCACATCGGGTCCTCCCTCGGCGCCGCACTGTCCACGGACATCAGCACCCTTGCCCTGTTCCGTGTCCTCATGGGCGTAGGTGCAGCCGGCGGGGGCGTGGTGGCAATGGCCATGGTCCGGGACCTCTTCGCGGGCTACGCCATGGTGCGGATGTTCTCCCGCATGTCGCTGGTGAACGGCCTCGCGCCTATTCTGGCTCCGATTATCGGTTCACAACTGCTGTTGATAATGCCATGGCCCGGGATCTTCTACTTCCTGGCCAGCTACGGAATCCTCGTGATCATTGCCGCAGTGTTCCTCATCCGGGAAACGTATCCTGCCGAACTCCGCCGGCAGACGACTTCGACGGCGGGCCAACGCTACAAGGCCGTCTTCGCCGACCGGATTTTCGTCGGGATGCTGCTCGTGGGCGGGTTCAACTTCGGCGGCCTGTTTGCCTACCTTTCCGCGTCCACTTTCCTGTTCCAACAGGTCTACAACTTCTCCCCGCAGGAATACGGCCTGCTGTTCGGTGTCAACTCCCTGGGCATCGTAGCCGGCGTCCAAATCAGTTCCAGGGTCATCAGGCGAGTGGCACCCCAGTGGATCATGGCGTTCGCCACGGTCTGGATGTTCCTGATGGCGGTGTTGATCGTGGTGTTCGATCTGCTCGGCTTCGGTCTGTGGGGCGTCATGGTCCCGCTGTGGTTCTACATCCTAGCCACCGGGTTCATGTTCCCCTGTGTCCAGGTGATTGCCCTGGCCAACCATGGCGCGCAGGCCGGAACCGCGGCTTCCCTGCTGGGTGCCTCGAACTTCCTGATGGCCGGAATCATCCCGCCCGTGGTTGGTTGGCTTGGCGTTGGCTCTGCCGTTCCCATGGGTGCCGTCCAGGCCGTGTGCCTCGCAGGCGCCGTGGCCGCCCTCTGGCTCGTCGTGCGGCCGCGGTCCGTGCCCTCCATCCACTGATGCACAGTCCACTGATGTTCGAGGCCCGGACCTGTGCGCGGGCAAGTAGGCTCAAGCCATGACGCGCAAACCGCACCGCAACGGCAGGGGACTTTTCCTCGGAGCGATGCTTGGCGCCGTCGTCGGCTTCTTCCTTGGCCGCGGGGCCGGAAACCCTGTATTCGGAGCCCTGCTGGGCGCCGTCGTCGGTTCCGCAATCCTCTACCGGATCAATCCCGGGCCCTGGAAACGGGACTAGGCAGGCCTCCCCTTGGTTCGAGGCCTGTTGCCGGTCATGGCCCGGCGATAAAGTTGAGGTGTGCCCCGTTGGCAGGAACTGCAACCCATTCCAGCCCCATGGCAGCGCAGGGATGATGGCATCCTGCCGCTGTGGTGGGATCGTCTATGCACGGTGACAAGCCCGCAATCCGCGGCCCTCTATGCGGCCGGACTCTTCACGGAGGACCGCCGCCGCCCGATTGCGCAATGGTTCAATCCGACAAATGGCGCGGCACTGCTCGTGGCTCCGGAGACCTCTCCTGAATGGCCCGTCCAACGCTTCGGAATCTTCTACGCACCACCGGGTGGCGGATTCACCCGAGTCCATTCCGCCGCCCATGAATGGCATCCGAGGGAACCGAGGACGCCGCCCACCGAGGATGACGCCTTCCAGTCCGCCGTGGCCGAAGCAGCAAGGTTCCTGCAAGTGGAGATGGACTTCGTCTAAAGACGTGGCGGTGGGATTCTGCCGTTCGAATGATGGAACAAAATCAGGCAAAAAATAAGGCCCCGCACCTGGAAAACCGGTGCGGGGCCTTTGCGCTCCTCCGACTGGACTTGAACCAGTAACCCTTCGATTAACAGTCGAATGCTCTGCCAATTGAGCTACGGAGGAATGAAGCGGTTATGACTTTAGCAAAGGTTTTGCCTCAAGTGAAATCGAGCCTCGGGCACCGCGGGAGGGACGGCACAATACCCCTCCGGGGTATCACTAATACTGCGGAGCCCGCGCCCTCACCGAGGATAGGATGGTCCGGCGCGCACGAGGCGCGCACGAGGCACCTCCCAGGCCCATACGAGGCGCCCATGCGAACAGGGGAAGCATGTCGAAGAACTGGTCTGCTGAGGACAACGTGAAGGAGGTTGCCGAGGACGTCTTTTTCGTCCAAGGCCCCGCTGTCAACTGGACGATCCTCAAGCGGGACGAAGAATTCACCCTCATTGACACGGGCTATCCCGGTAACTGGCCATTGCTCCAATCGAGCATCAATTTCCTGGGACTGGCCATGGAAAATGCCGCCGGAGTTCTCCTGACGCATGGTCACTCGGATCACATCGGCAATGCAGCGAGAATATCGGCAATGGGCATTCCGGTATTTGCGTCTCATGCGGAGTTGCCAAACATTCGCCGCGAGGTCCTCGAACAAGTCACCGTCAAGGATCTTGGATTGCGCATCCTCCGCCCCAGGGTCGGCGCGTGGGCCATACACGCCATCCGATCCGGGGGCTTGTCCGACGTCGCCGTCCCGGGCGTCGCTGCAATGACCCAGGACACTCTGGCCGCGCTCCCGGGATCTCCCCGGATCATTGCCACCGGCGGGCACACCAGCGGCCATGCATCGTTCTTCGTCCGTTCAGCCAAGGCCGTGGTCACCGGGGACGCGCTCATCACTGGCCACGCGGTCAGTCCGGTCTGCGGGCTTCAGCTGTTGCCCGCCGTCTTCCATCACCGCCCGGCGAAAATCTTGGCCAGCGTAGAAGTCCTCAAGCAGTTGGACGCAGAGATCATCCTGCCGGGCCATGGGCCGGCGTTGAGCTCACTCGACGGGACAATCGAGCTAGTCTCTGACGGCACGTACTCCCCCTTCGCTTGAGTCGGCAGCCTCCCGGCCGGATACGCGTATCGGAGCCCGAGTGAAGAGAGCGGGAACCCGGTCCAAAACGGGTACCACCCACTCTTAACCTTGCCTTGCATAGCCAATAAGCTCCGGACCTGGGGATTCCGACCCGGTCTGTTCAGAAAAAGGGGAAGCCGATGCGGCTCCTGACCATACTGTTCCGGCGGCACCCGGGGCGCTCTTCCGCTGGGCACCCCTCCGCTTGGCATGGGAGGACACCTGGCATCCGTAACGCATGGTTCCGCTTCGCCACGGCCGCGTCCGTGCTGTTGTTGCTCGGCTACACCGTTGTCTACTCGGGGACCCCTGCGCGGGCTGCAGTGCCGAAAACAATCATCAGCCTGACCTTCGACGATGGCAACGCCGATCAGCTCCCTGCCGAACAGTTGCTGAAATCGCTCGGATTGCACGGCACCTTCTTCATTACGACCAGTTGGATCGATAATCCGTCATGGCTCACGCGAGCCAACTTGAACACCATCGCTGCGGACGGCAACGAGATCGGTGGCCACACCATCACCCACCCGGACCTCACCACGTTGTCCACCTCGGCCGCCACCAACGAGGTTTGCGGCGGACGGACCACGCTTGCAAGCTGGGGGTTCAACGCCACAGATTTCGCATATCCCTTCGCCGCCGAAAACCCTTCCGTCGAGCAAATCGTGAAGAATTGCGGTTTTGCTAGTGCGCGCAATTTGGGGGACATCCGTTCGCCGGCCAGTTGCTCGGGCTGTCCCTTCGCCGAAACCCTTCCCCCGGCCAATCCATACAACACAGCGGCTCCGGACGAAGTCGACAGCACGTGGACGCTGCAGAACCTCGAGAACCTGGTTACCAACGCGGAACCGGGAGGGGGCTGGGTCCAGCTGACCTTCCACCACATCGCCGTCGGGACAGATCCCACTTTGACCATCGACCCCAATCTCTTCAAGACCTTTGTCACTTGGCTGGCGGGGAGAACAGCCAACGGAACCACATCCGTTCAAACGGTCGCCCAGGCGCTGGGCAACGCATCAACCGTGACGGCGCCTGCGGCTCCGGCCGGGGTGGCCGCGACGGCGGGCAACGCCTCGGCGGTGGTGTCGTGGACGGCTCCGGCCAACGGCGGCTCGGCGATCACTTCGTACGCCGTGACCCCGCATGCGGGGGCCACGTCCCTGGCTCCGGTGACGGTTACCGGAAATCCGCCCTCGACGACGGCGACCGTCACCGGATTGACTAACGGCACGGCCTACACCTTCACGGTCACG
>NZ_JBHVTT010000021.1:0-84826 GCF_042884555.1 Arthrobacter sp. NPDC058127
GCCCCCGCCACACACGCCGGGATCAACCTCCCGCAGACCAAAACACCCCAAAAACCAGCCCAGTGACTCCACACAGCTTGACAACTTTCGAGCGTTCCCGCTTTCGGCCGCATACGTGAGCGAGCGTCGGGGAAAAGGACGATATACGTGAGCGAGCGTCGGAGGGGCAGGTCAGAGTTCGGCTTTCCCCTTGCGCCAGTAGCCCATGAACGCCACCTGCTTCCGGTCGATCCCCACATCCCGGACAAGATACCGGCGTAGCTCTTTGATGACCCCTGCCTCGCCTGCTATCCAGGCGTAGAACGGCAAAGCGCCAGCGGGAAGGCCCGGGTTGCGGCTCGCTTCGATCGCGGCCGTGTCCATCCGCAGCGGCGTTTCCCACAAGATGTCCTGGTCAACGTTGACGTCTTCGGGCTCGGGGCCGGCGGCGCCGTCGAGCGAGACGATGCCAACCCACCCCGGGACGGGTACAGCTCCGCGGACGGCTTCCTTGAGCAACTCACCGTGGGGTCGGGACCGGCCGAGCGCCGCGCCGCGCGCGAGCCACGTGATTTCGATGGCGGCGTCTGTGGCGAGATCCTGGAAATCGCCGGCCTCGGGTACCTCAAGGAAGGCATGCCCTGTGATTTCCGCGGGCAGGGACTCCAGGATCGCGCCGATGGCGGGGACTGCTGTTTCGTCGCCGGCAAGGAGGACCCGTTGCGCCAAGCCGGGACGCCATTCGATGCCGGAGTATGTTTCGGCGGTGACGCAGTGGGCTGCCCGGTTGTTAGGGCCGATGATGGTGATCGAATCCCCCGGTTTCGCGGCGAGCGCCCAGTTGGCCGCAGGGCCGCCTGTCAGGTGAGCCGCACCGCCGTCGACGCCGGGCCGCGCCGCGCCGCCGCTAGCGCCGCGGGTGCCACCACCACCGCCGCCGTCGTCGTCGTCGAAGTGCATCACGAAGTCGACGTCGATTTCCGGGTAAACGGCGTCGAGCCTCTCGTTCCGCACCGTGTAGGTCCGCATCGATCCGCGCACCGCGGAATCCATCGCCAACCACTCTTGGTACCAACCGGCGTCGCCCGTGTTGAAGGCGGGCAACGGCAGTGGGCGACTGTCGCCGTCGAGCGAGGGAATCATGAGTTTGATGCGCAGGTCCAGGGTGTTCCCCGAAACCCCGAATCCGCGCAGGCAATATCCCCCGAAGGTGATGCGCCGGAAATTGGGCCCTAGATCCTCGACGGCGGTGACGGTAACGGCGAACGCCAGGGTCATCGGCTCCGTGATGGCGTTCCGCACAGCGGCGTCTGCATTCATGATGCGAACTCCAATTCGAGGGGTGTTGCGGGAGCGGCGGTGTGGTGGCGGCCGATCGGGAGAATGAGCGGGGTGCCCGAAATTGGATCCGGAACCACCCGGGCCTCCAAGCCAAAAACTTCGCGAACCAGGTCCTCGGTGACCACTGCGAGTGCGGGCCCTTCGGCGACGATTGCCCCTGCCTTCATGGCGATGACGTGGTCCGCGTAGCGCGCGGCCAGGTTGAGGTCGTGCAACACGATGGCCACGGTGGTTCCGCGGCTGCGGTTCAGATCGGTGACCAGGTCCAGCACCTCCACTTGGTGTGCCAGGTCAAGGTAGGTGGTGGGCTCGTCGAGGAGCAGGACGTCCGTCTCCTGTGCCAGGGCCATGGCGATCCATACCCTTTGGCGTTGCCCGCCGGACAATTCATCGATGTTCCGTTCAGCAAGCTCAAGAGTAGAAGTGGTCTCGAGTGCGCGCTGTACCGCGAGATCATGCAACGACAGGTCACCAGTCCTCCAACTGCGGAAGAATCCTTGGTGCGGATACCGTCCGCGGCCCACGAGTTCGCGGACGGTGATGCCGTCCGGGGCGAGGGGGTGCTGCGGAAGGAGGCCGAGCGTACGGGCGAGTTCGCGGGCCGGGCGGGAGTGGATGTCCTTGCCATCCAAGGTGACGACGCCGGTGCTCGGCTTCAAGAGCCTGGAGAGCCCTCGGAGCAAGGTGGATTTTCCGCAGGCGTTGGCGCCCACGATCATGGTCACTTTGCCTTCGGGGATATGCGTCGAGAGTCCTTCGACCACCCTTCGCTGCTCGTATTGGAGCGTCAAGCCGCGTGCGCTCAGTTGTGCCATGTCAGGCTTCCTTTCGGTTGGACGTGGCCAGGAGCCACAGCAGGAATGGAGCACCGAGGGCGCCGGTAATGACGCCGACCGGCAGGACGGTACCGGCCAGAATCAGGGGTGCCACGTTGTACGCGAAATAGTCGGCCGCGAGGACGATCCAGGCGCCAGTGAACGCCGACGCCGGGAGGCTGGGCCACCCGACAACCCGCCGCGCGATCGGCCCGGCAAGGAAGGCGACGAAGGCAACCGGCCCGGCAGCCGCCGTCGCCACTGCTGCGAGCGCGACGGCGGTGATCACCAGTCCGAAACGTACGGCGTTCACGCGGATTCCCAGTCCGGCCGCGGCGTCGTCCCCGAGTTCGAGCATGCGCAGCGGTCCGGCGAGGAGGGCCAGGGCGGGAACGAGCACCGCGAGCGAAGCGAGGAGGACGCCCACGCGCTCCCAATTGGCTGAATTCAGGGAACCGTTGAGCCAAATGAGGGCCTCGGAGGCTGTCCGGATGTCCGCCCGGGTCATGAGGAAGTTCACCACCGCCCCCAATGCGGCGGCGATACCTACTCCGGCCAGGATCAGTCGGTTGCCTGCCGCGTTCGCGCTCCTGCCGCCCGAGCCGCCGCGCGAAATGGCGTAGATGACAAGCGCGACGCCGATCGCACCAGCGAGCGCGGCTGCGGACACGGCGGCACCGGACGCGCCGAACACGACAATGGCCAGGACTGCCGCGGCGCTCGCACCGTAACTGATGCCGATGACGTCGGGGCTTGCGAGGGGATTGCGGAGCATGGTCTGGAAGAGCCCGCCCGAGAGGCCGAACGCGACACCGATCAAGATTCCGAGCACGGCCCTTGGCAGTTTGTTCTCCATGACGATGAAGCTTGCGCCCGGGATCTTCTCGCCGCCCGCCAGCTGGACCGCAATTATCCTGAAGAAATCGGGGATGGTGACCCTGTAGCTGCCAAGGAGCACGGTCACCGCAAAGAGGACCACGACGCCGGCACCAAGGAGTGCTGTCCTGCTGCGGGGGTTCATAGCGAGGCCCCTTTGCCCCGGCGGACGAGCCACACGAAGACGGGAGCACCGACGATTGCCGTCATGATTCCCGCGGGGACTTCGCCCGGCAGTAGCACCACGCGGCCGATCACGTCCGAAACCAGCAGGAGTGCCGGTGCGAGAACCATCGAGAACGGCAGGATCCAGCGGTAGTCCGGGCCCGTAAAGAAGCGCACGGCATGTGGAACCACGAGTCCGACGAATCCGATGGGACCAGCCAACGCCGTGGCCGATCCGCAGAGCAGCACGATTCCGAGCGCGGTGACGCCCCTGGCCAGCACCACATTCTGGCCGAGTCCGCGGGCAACGTCGTCACCGAGGGCCAGGCTGTTGAGGATCCGGCCGCTGCCCAGCATGATCAACGCCCCAAGCAGCAGGAACGGCAGCCCGGTCAACACCGCCGACCAGTCGTTGCCGGCGATTCCACCCACCTGCCAGAAACGGAAGCGGTCCAGGGTGTCCTGGCTCGAAACCAAGATGACGTTCATCAGCGAGTAGAGTCCCGCGCTCAGCGCCGCCCCCGCTAAAGCGAGCTTCACCGGCGTCGCACCGTCCCGTCCCATCAACGCAATCAGATAGACGACGACGGCGGCCGCGGCGGCGCCAACGAAAGCGAACCAAATGTAGCCGCTCGCCCCCGAGATACCGAAAAGGTAGATCCCGGCGACCACGGCCAGTGCCGCCCCCGCGTTGACGCCCATGATGCCCGGATCCGCCAGGGGGTTCCTGGAGACCCCCTGCATCGCGGCGCCCGCAAGGCCGAGGGCAGCTCCCGCGACGAGGCCGAGCACCGTGCGTGGAATGCGGGTGTGGACCACCGCGTGGTTGCCGTCATCGGGATTGAACTGTGTGAGTGCCTGCCAGACGGTTTCAATGGACATGTCCCTGGCACCGATCGCGAGCGAGGCCGCACAGACAAGCGCAAGCACGACGACGGCGGCCACCAGCCAGGTGGCGCGGTTGCCGCGTCCCCGGCCCCCGACGTCGGGCCCGGCCTTCGCGCGAACTGGCAGGTGTTGCCCTTTGGAGGCGATTTGACGGTCATGAGCTGCCAGTTCGCGCGCAGTTCCGCCCGCGGAAGGTGGGCCCGCCGTCGTCGTGCTCTGTGTCATGTCAGGCGTATCGCTACTTGGCGGCCGCGTCGGCGCCCTTGGCGAGCTGGGGCAGGAACATGTCCAGTGCCCACGGCAGGCTCAGGGGCGAGGATGCGGAAATCGCCAGGGTGAGGGTGTTGTCGGAGTCGGCGACCAGGGCGCCCTTCTTGATGGCGGGGATCTGGCCCAGCAGGGGGTCCTGCTTGATCTGGTCAGTGGTCTTGGAATCCGGCACCCACGTCACGAAGACGTCCGAGGAGAGTTCGTTGGCCTTTTCAGCGGACCACGGAACGAAGAATTCCTTGGAGCCCTTGCTGGCGTTCTGCACCACGGGGGCGAGCGTCATGCCGATTTCGGAGAGGAAACGCGGTCGGTTGTCGTTGGCTGTGTAGACGTTGACGCCGTCGCCCTTCGCAGGCTCAAGGTTGCCGTAGATGAACGACTTGCCGGCGAGCTGCGGGAACGCCGAAACCTTGTTCTTGATGGTGGCTTCCGTGTCCGAGACGAGCTTGGCTGCCTCCGGGGTTTTTCCGAGGGCCTTGCCGATGATGGTGGTCGCATCCTGCCACGACGTGCCATACGCGAGTTCGGGCTGCGCCACCACGGGGGCAATTTCGGAGAGCTTCTTGTAGTCCGCCTCGGTCAGGCCGGAATAGGCGGCAAGGATGACGTCCGGTGCCAGCTTGGCGATCTCCGTGAAGTTGATGCCGTCGGCCTCGGAGAACTGGGCTGGCGCCTTCGCGGTGCCAAAGCCGGCACCCAACTTCTCAAGCGCGGCGTCCTTCCAGGGGGTGGAACCCTTGCCGTTGTTGCCCCATTCGTTTTTCGGGACCCCGACGGGCACGACGCCGAGAGCCAAGGCGACGTCGTCGTTGACCCACGAGACGGTTACCACGCGTTGCGGTTGCGACTTGATGGTGGTCTCACCGAAGACGTTCTTGATAGTGACCGGGAACTGGCCGCTGGAGGCCGGCGTTGTCGCAGAACTGGCGGTTGTTGAGCCGGTCGAGCAAGCGGTGAGTGACAGTGCGACGGCGGCAAGGGCTGCGGTCGCTGCACCTGCGGTCTTCAGCAGGGCACGGCGTGAGGGGCGGGAAGCCACGGGACTCCTTAGGTAAGTGATGCAAACCTAAGTAAGGCTAGCCTACCCTTCGAATAATTACGAAACGTTTGCGTCGCGTAATTAATTCGCTTTGCTTGAGCCCCCGATGCTCGCTCACGTATCGCGGCCAAAACGCGGACGGTCGCTCACATCTAGTGAGCGACCGTCGTCAGTAAATGCCCCAAAAGTGAGCGGGCGTCAGGGCTCGCCGCGACTAGAACGCACGGGATCTTTTGGACACCGGGTACCGCATTTGCAAAGATGACAGAGCCGGTTGATTCAACGAACTGCCCAAGGCCGTGAAAGCGGCGAAGATCGAGAGGATGAGCATGCGCACTACACACGTTGGCGCTGCCATGGTTTGCGAGGTGGCCGTTTTGGCCTGCTTTGCAGCCCCCTCTGCGTCGGCCATCCCGCTCGGCGGTCAGGGGAACTAACCCCGCCGCCCCTGCACTAGAAGCACGCTAAGGTTCCTTTGCCGTGCCCTCGGATCGCCAGACGCCAGCGTCCTTGCTCTTCGGAGCCCACACGATCTGAAAGAACTTTGCCGTGCAGAAAATCACCGCTCAACAAATCCGTTCCGCATTCATCAATGCGAGCCGCTCGGAGGCCGCCAAACTCAGCCTCCCGAAGGACTTTGATTCCCTCGACTGGGCCAACCTCGAATTCCTTGGCTGGCGCGACGAAAAGATGCCCATGCAGGGCTACCTCGTCCTCCCGAACGATGATTCCCTCACTGGCATCATGCTGCGCGCACCCGAGGGAGGCTCCGGCAAGAAGCGCTCGGTCCTTTGCGAACTGTGCCGCGACGTGTTTTCCAAGGACGATGTCTATCTTTGGGTTGCCAAGCGCGCGGGCCAATCGGGTCGCGACGGCAACACCGTGGGGACGTTGATCTGTGCAGAATTCGGCTGCTGCGCCAACGTCCGGAAGGAGCCCCCAGCGAATGAGATCAATCCCGACCCGGCCGCCGTCGTCGTTCGCCAAATCGCCGGGCTACAGTCCCGGACCGCCAAGTTCCTGGGGCGGGTCCAAGGAAAGTAGCCGGTCCGCCGGCGGACGCTCGCTCACCTCATGTGAGCGAGCGTCGGCCGGAAACCGGACATAGGTGAGCGAGCGTCCCGGGAAAACCGGCGATAGGTGAGCGGGCGTCGGGGCTAGCGGAGCACGATGTCCACGGGGTTGGCCTCGGAACGCCATTCACCCGGCAGGCCCGGGGCGCCGATCACGGGAGCCGTGAGCACGCCGGAACGGTTGGTTCGCTTATCGCGCAGGATTTCCGTAACCGAACCAAGATGCCGGGACAGGTCGATGACATTTTCGGGCGCGGCCAGCAACAACTGGAAGCCGAACTCGTGCAGCGCCTTGATGCCCGCCCCGGCGAACTCCTCCGACGCCAGGACGAAGGCCTCGTCCATCATCACCGTTCCGTAAGTCGTGAAACCTTGCTCGGCGATGCCCAACTGGTAACTCAGGGCCGCCGCCATGATGAACGCCGTGAAGCGCTGCCGCTCGCCACCGGACATCGATCCGGTGTCTGCGTGCATGTACACCTCGGTCTTCTTGCCACCCCGCGGGCCTTGGACGGAGCGGTGCTCCTTGCACTGGATGAAAAGGTGCCCGCGGACATCCAGCACCTCAGCACGCCAGCGCCGGTCCTCAGGGGTCTGCGAGCCGAGCCGCTTGACCAGGGTTTCGAGCGACTTGTAACGGTTGGTGAGTTCGACGTCGTCGTCCGCCTCCGTCGAGGCTCCGGCACCCGAAGTGGCACCCGCCGCACGCGAGGGCCGGGTGTGTCGGGTCTTCAACGCGTTGTGGATAGCGTCCTTGAACTGCTTCGCAGTGCCGGGCAGGGTCTGCTTGATATCGAGTTCGAGGAAGCTGCCCTCATGGAAGTTGACCTCGGACAAAATGCCGTTGAGCGGCAGGATGCGGCTCGTGATCGCGCGACGTTCCTCGTCGAGCAAGTGCAGCAAGGTGCTGAACGATTCGTGCGTGCGTTGGTTGAAGAACTGCCGGAATTCGGCTTCCTGCGCGGGCAACCCTTCGCTGACGATCTGGTGGTAACGGGACTCGAACTCCCCCGCAGCACCGATCGAGGTGCCGTGGTCCGCGGAAATGGCGGTGCCCCATTCGCGCACGAATCCTTCGAACATCCGCGTCAGCCGCTCGGCCAACGCCTGCCCGCGCGACTCGGCGGCATGCAGTTCCGCCAAGAGCTTGCTCCGAACTTCGGCAGCCAGGGTGTCGAGTTCGTGGAGCTCGCCAACCTCGCCGAATGCGCTGAAGTACGGCTCGAGGGCGGTGACAGTAGCGCCCGACGGCGGCGCCTGGTCAAGGCGCTTGCGCGCGGCATCGAGGAGGGCGTCAGCCGTGGTCATCTGCTGGTCGAGCGTCTTGTATTCGCTCTGCAAAACCGCCGCCGACCCTGTGGAGGACTGGTGCCTTTCGCGTACGGCCTCGATGTTTGCACGCAAGGGTTCCAAGTCGGCCTGCGCGGCCAAGGCGTCCTTGAGCCGCTGTTCGATCTTCGCGAGCTCCTCGGCCGCCACCGCTGCGGAGACCTGTTCCCAGCCACGTTCGTCGTCGGCGATGCGGCGCAACGCTTCGAGCTGCCGAGTCATGCCTTGGTGCGAATCCTCGCGGCTTTGGGCGAGTTCGGCGGCCTTCAGAAGCTCGTTTTCGAGCTCGCCGACCTTCGCGGCCACAAGCTCCAGCTTGGAAGCATTGTCGAAACCGAGAACGTAGTCCTGCCGGCTCGTGAAGCGATCGTCCTTCTCCACTGTGTGCCTGTTGCGCTTGACCACACCGCCCAGGCTCAGGCCCTTGTCCAGCTTCGCGAGCTCGTCCGGATCTTCCACGCACGGGTAGGCGAAATCGAGGGCGATCCGCTCGCGGATCCATTCAGCTGCCTCTACGACGGAGTCGCCCCTCGCCCCCAAGGTGAGGATGTTCAGCTTGGTCAGCAGGTCGCCGTCGGACACGTCCTCCACAGCCAAAGCGCCGCCCGCGAGCGGTTTGGAGACGTCCACTGCCCGCAGCGCGCCGCGGACGGTGTTGTCGTTCAGGTAGCGCGTGACGGCGGCGAAGTGCTCGCCTGGAACCAGCAGCGTCGTGGCGAGGTTCCGCAAGGCGCGCTCGGCCGCGGGCCGCCACTGTTCCTCCCCCTCGGCGAGGTCTATCAGCTCGCCTCCAAAGGGCATGCGGTCCTCGGGAACGCCAGTGGCTGCGGCGATCGCGGCGCGGTTTTCAATGCTCGACGGCGGCAGCAAAGACTTGCGCGTCTTCAGCGAGACGAGCTCCTGCTGGGCCGCGGCGAGTTCGCGTTTCTTGGTCGCGTGGCCGTCGAAAGCTTCGAAGCGGAGTTCCCGCAGCGCTTCGGAATCGTCCTTGAGCTCGGCAGAGCGGCTCGCTGCCTGCTCGTGGGCCTGCTCCCACCCCTCAGCCGTCCACTCAAGGTTGAGTCCGGCGTCGGCCAATGCTTGGCGGGCCGACTCCTCCACCTGCTGCCGGAGCTTGAGGCCGACCCGGGCGTTTTCAAGCGACTGCTCGATCGCCGAAATCGCGTTCCCGCCCTGGTTGTTGTAATCCGATTCGAGCTGGCGAAGCTCCTTGGCGAGCGCGTCCCGCACGGCCCGCTCGGCGCTGAGTTCCTTGGCTTTCGCCTGGGCAAGGTCCTTGAAACGGGCCAAGGTCTTGGCGTGGACCGTGACCGAGAGCTGCTGCTTGTACGCGTCGAATTCCTCGCCGCTGAGCTCCCGGAGCCGGTTGGCCTCCAGCAACGACTGGGCATACTCCTTGTTCATCCCGGGCACGGGGGCCAGCTGGTCGCGCTGCTGGCGGACGTCCTCCAGCCGCTGCCTGATGGACATGAGGTTGCTGAATTCCTCGACGACGTCGTCCGCAGCAGTGAGCGTCGCGGGCGCGTCGAGCACCTGGTCGCGGAAGAACGTGTTGACGCTGCCGCCGAGCCCCTTACCGGCCTGGATCACACGCAAAAGCGGGAGCGCCTGGTCCGAGTTGATGCCGAGAAGCCGGCGGAAACGCTCCGCAAAGGCCTTGTGCACATCGAAGATCTGGGCGTCCGGGAATATGGTCTCCAGCGCGCCCTTCGTGAAGCGCTTCTCCGCGATGCCCTCAATGGCGCCGAGATCCAAGGGCTTGTTGTCAATGACGTAGAACCGGCCGACGCTGGACTCCGTGCCGTTCTTGGGCAGGTCGAAGAGGGCCGAGATGGTGATCTTGGTGCCGACCGCATTGTCGAACGTCAGGGCGACGGCGGACCACGTGGCACCCGGGCGCTGGAAGGCACTGGCCGAACCCTCGCCCACGGCCTTGTCGCCCACTTTTCCACGCATGTACGTGAACGTGGTCCTCTTGTCCTCCACAGCCCCGCCAGCGCGCTGCGCGGCAGCCTCATTGGAGCGCGGACGGGCATCGAAGACGCGCAACATCGCATCGAACAACGTCGACTTGCCGACTCCCGAATTTCCTGTCAGCAGCGTGCCGTTGCGGTCCACGTGCATCGTGTGGGCGCCATGGAACGTGCCCCAGTTGACCACCTGGACCAAGGCTAGGCGCATCTGGCCCGGGTTGGTGAGTTCGCCGATCGGAAGCATCGTCGCAATGGTCATTTGGCTGCCTCCTTGATGGTCTTGGGTGTTGTGGTTGCGTCAGTTGTGGTTGCGTTTGCCTCCGCGGTGGATGCCGGCTCCGCCCCTTCGCCGGACAGCATTCGTCCTCCGGACGATGCTGCCGGCTCCGGAAGCGGCAGTGGCCTACCCAACACTCGCAAGCTCGCGTCGGGGCCCTCGGCCAGTGCCTTAGATGCCACTCCCGGGCCGGCATCCACCGCTGCGGCGTGTTTGTCACCGCTGCGGTCAGTCACCGAGCCGTCCTCTTCCCCGGCGTCGGCGTCGGCGTCGTCGGACGGGTCGCCGTCGTCGTCCGGGTCTGTTAGTTCGATGAGGGGTTCCGTGCCTGATTCGTCGGCCGCTACGGCGATCAGGGCTTCGATTTGGGCTGGGATGTCGCCGATGTTTTCGAAGGGGAGAGCCAGAGGGAGGGCCTTGGAGATCGCGAACGTGTCTTCGATGCCCGTGGCCAGGAGGAGTTGGCGGGCCAGGAGTTTCGTTATGGTGCGGTTCACGACGTCGGTGTCGCGGAGGGCATCTTGTTGGCCGGATGGTTGGTAGTGCGCCACGAGTTCGGCGATTTCTTCGCGAGAGATCACCGGGTCCGTCTGGGCCGTGACATGGCGGTCGAGAAGGAGCCTCAGGCGCAGTAGGACGATGGTTTCCACACGGCTCAACGCGCGTTGTTGGCGAAGGATGCTTGAGCGGGCGCTTCCTCCGATAGCTTCGGGATCGACGGGCCGGAGCACCGCGATCTTGCGTTCGTGGTCGAGCTGCATGCTCAGGAAGAGCTCCGAAAGTCGGCTGCGGAGGATCACTTGGTTATCCAAAAGGGTAGTCCAGAGCTTTTCGTCGCGACCGCCGTCGACATAGGGGCCCTTGAGCAGCCGCACGAGGGCCTGCCGGACCTTCATGGGCAGCACGCCGGTGTCGCCCGGGAACAGCGCCGCGCCGTCGACAAACGTGTCGCGGGGCGTGACGCGGAACGGATCGGACTGGACATGCTGCGTTATGTCCGCTCCTTGCTCCGAAGAGGGGGCATGCTCGGTGGGGTGGGCGTCAGTCATCGGAATCCTTAGTCAGGGTCACGAGCGGCAGGTACGCGGTGCGTGTACTGCCATCGATTTGTTCGAAGTCGATGTTTTCCCAAGCGGCCCGGTCGAACGCCGCACCACCGTGCAGCGCTTCGGACAGGAGGGCCCGGACCGTGTTGATGTGCCGTTCTTCCTCCGGGAGGTTCGCCCAAGCCCCCGCCAGTGTCGAGGCACCCGCCATTGCCGAGCGGACGACGTCGGGCCTTGCTTTCGCGGAGCGCAGCGAACGCACGCGGTCCGAATCGCTGAAGGCGATGGGGTCGGCCAGCTTTGGCGGTGCCGCAAACTCATCCGGATCGAAGAGCTTGACCATGGCGAGCGATTCGAATCCCGCATTGAACAACACCGGACCGCGGACCAGGCCGGGACGGTCGCGTTCGTAGGGCATGGAACGGATAGCCTGTTCGGCTTCGCGCAGGACCTCCCGCAGCCTGACGGACTGGCGGATGTCGTCGCTCTGGATGTAGTTATTCAGGCTCTCGGACAACCGGCCGTAGATCCGCTGGATCTGGCTGTGCTGGGTGCGCAGTTCCGCCACGAGGTTCTTGAGGGTTTCCCGGTCCTCATGGCTGAGTTCGTCGGCAAATTGGCGGCTCAACACGTCACCGATTGCCGAACGGAACCGCAACTGTTGCTGCGGGTCCTCAAGGAACGCCGTGAAGGAGCGGAACGTGCGGCCTTCGGGGCTCTGCCGTAGGCGCTTGTCCGCCTCCAGGACCTGCGCCATGGTGGCGCCCTTGCTGAGCGACTCCTCGATGATCTGGTTGCGGAGCTCGCCGACCAGTTCCTCGATGCGGTCGCGCATCTTCTTGTAGTCTGCCGGCAGGCTCGCCGCAAGGTCCAGGATGTTCCCGGCTGCTTCGACGGCTTGCTCATCGTCCAAAAGACCGTCGAAGTCGCCGGAACTGATGTCTTCTATCAACTGCTGGCGCTCTTGGATCTCCTCTTCAAGGGATTCCAAACGGGCGCTTTGGTCCGGGTTCGTCTCGTTGGCGAGCTTTTCGACGTCGCCCAGCAGCGTTCCTAGCCGGGAACCATTGAGCGTGGAGCGTTCGCTGGACAGGCTGTCCAGGAATGCCAGGACTCTTGCGGCGGCCTCGGTGATTTCGTAGACGATCTGGCCGGACTGGCCGCGACGGGTCAGGAACTGCTTGCGGGTCCATTCGTCGGCGAAGGCCTTGCCGCTCCCCTGGCCGCCAAGCCCGGGATCCTGCCTGCGGAGCTGCTCGAGGAAAGCGTCGACGTCGGCATGGAACTCTTCGAGCGGAAGCTGCGGTCTTGTTCGGGTAAAGGATGCCTGGAGCACCGCGATGACCCAGGGTGCCGAGCGAGTGAGGGCCCACGCAGGGCCTTTGGTCAAGAGTTCGAGGTCCCTGAGCCGCGCACTGATGGCGTCGGCTGAGGACATTGCTGAGCGGGACACTTACTCTCCTTCAGCTGCCGCGGAACCTTCTGGCAGCGGAAATCCCGAAAACTGCCCCGTACAAGGTTAACGCAGGGTGCGCCGCAACCCTTCCGTGATCTACCTGCCGGTAGGGTTTCGATCGCGTATCAACAGGCCCGACGCCGGTGTTGTTGCTGGCTGAACCGCCGATGCCGACCCTAATGTCGACACCAACGACGTCGACGCTCCGACGTCGGCTTTGGCAGCGTTGCGGAGGGGACCCAATGCAGTTCGACTTAACGACCTTAGACACCAGCATCTATGTCTTCGTGGGAACACTGATCCTTGGGCTGGTTCTGGCAGCCTTCATCGCGGTAGCCGCCATGGCCACGCTTGCGTTGATCGGAGCGGGAAGCCTCGCTTGGTACACCGTGAAGAACGTGTTGGGTGGGCTGGTCCTCGGCATCAATTTTGCGTGGGATCAGTTGGTGCACCAGGCCGGAAAAGTGGAACTGCCGATGGAATTCCCATCGCAAACGGCCCCTAGCACGGGTACCTACCCGCGGGTAGCATTGAGGGACAGCTGAAGGGTCCGCCACCCGAGGCGGATCCTGGGCTCAAACCGGCACAACCGGCAAGAGGAGTCCTCCCATGACCTCCGCCACTGACAACAAGAGCAACGGCGTCACGGCCGCAGAAGCCCGCGCCGTCGCAGAGGCCGCCCGCGACACCGAATGGAACCGCCCGAGTTTCGCCAAGGGGCTGTACCTGGGAGACTTCGATCTTGGACTGATCCATCCCTGGCCCCAGGCAAGGGCTGAAGACGTCGAGCGCGGCGAAGAGTTCATGGCGAAGCTGACGGAGTTCTGCGGCACCATGTCCGGCCGTATGATCGAACGCGACGCCAAGATCCCGGACGAATACCTCGCGGGCCTCACCGAATTAGGCGTTTTCGGCATGAAGATTCCGCGCGAGTACGGCGGTTTGGGCCTGTCGCTGGTGTATTACGGCAGGGCGCTGGCGCTTTTGGGATCAGTCCATCCGAGCCTTGGCGCGTTGCTTTCGGCCCACCAGTCCATCGGCGTCCCGGAGCCGGTCAAAGTGTTCGGCACGCCCGAGCAAAAGCAGGAGTACTTGCCGCGTTGCGCCGCCGGCGCCATTACGGCCTTCTTGCTGACAGAGCCCGACGTCGGCAGCGACCCCGCCCGGATGGGCTGCACCGCAGTGCCAAGCGACGACGGCGAGTCTTACCTTTTGGACGGCGTCAAACTTTGGACTACCAACGGCGTGATCGCCGAACTGGTGGTGGTCATGGCGGTTGTTCCTGCCCGTACCGCATCCGACGGCACGTTACTCAAGGGCGGGATCACGGCGTTCGTTGTGGAGATGAACTCGCCCGGCATCACCGTGGAGAACCGCAACGCCTTCATGGGCCTGCGCGGCATCGAGAACGGCGTGACGCGGTTCCACCAGGTCCGCGTACCGGCAGCCAACAGGCTCGGCCGGGAGGGCCAAGGGCTCAAGATCGCGCTCACCACCCTCAACACTGGCCGTCTCTCCATCCCCGGACTGTGCGTGGCTGCGGGCAAATGGTCATTGAAGATCGCCCGGGAATGGTCCAACGCCCGCACCCAATGGGGCCGTCCGGTCGGAAAACACGAGGCCGTCGGCAAGAAGATCGCGTTCATCGCCGCCACCACCTTTGCCCTTGAAGCCGTCTTTGAACTTTCTGCCGAGATGGCCGATGCCGGTCAGAAGGACGTGCGAATCGAGGCTGCGCTGGCCAAGCTTTGGTCCACTGAGCTGAGCTACACGGTGGCCGATGAGCTGGTGCAGATCCGTGGTGGTCGTGGCTTTGAGACGGCGGATTCCTTGGAGGCCCGCGGGGAGCGGGCGGTGGCCGCCGAGCAACTGCTGAGGGACATGCGCATCAACCGGATCTTCGAAGGCTCGTCCGAGATCATGCGCCTGCTCATCGCCCGCGAAGCCGTCGACGCCCACCTTTCGGCCGCGGGCGAGCTCGCTTCAGCGGACGCAACGCTGCAGGAAAAGGCGCGTGCCGCCGTCGGCGCCTCAGGTTTCTACGCGAAATGGCTCCCTAAGCTCGTGGCCGGAGCAGGCCTGGACCCCCGGTCCTACAGTGAGTTCGGGCGTCTCGCGAAGCAACTGAGGTATGTCGAGCGGGCTTCGCGCCGGCTCGCCCGGCAGACGTTCTACGGGATGGGCCGCTGGCAGGCGAAGCTTGAATACAAACAAGCGTTCCTCGGCAGGATTGTGGATATCGGGGCCGAGTTGTTTGCCATGGCAGCGTGCTGCTCGCGGGCTGAGATGCTGCTGCAGACCGCACCGGAACAAGGTGCGGCGGCGTACGAACTTGCCGAGGCCTACTGCGAGCAGGCCCGGATTCGCGTGGACGGATACTTCGATCAGTTGTGGCGGAACACCGACGACGTCGATCATGAGTTGTCCTCGAACGTCCTCGCAGGTGACTATGCGTGGCTTGAGGCCGGAATCCTTGACCAATCCGAAGGGACGGGCCCGTGGATCGCCGACGCCACCCCCGGCGCCTCGTCGAAGGAGAGCCTTCACAGGAAGTACCGCTAGCCGACGTCGCCGTCTAGGTAGTACCAGCGCCGGTCGATCCGCAGGAAGCGGCTGTTTTCGCGCTGGACTCCACGTTCGCCGTCGGACCGGTAGTGCGCCGCGAACTCGACCGTCCCGTCCGTGTCCAAGGGACCGCCTTGGCGCGTCGCCAGAATGTCCAGCCGGCGCCATTCAATGTCCGGGTCCAGGTCCAGCACGGCAGGCCTGGTGTCCGGGTGCCACGTGCGCAAAAGGTAATCGCTGTCGAGGACCACAAAGGCCGAGTAGCGCGAACGCATGAGCTGTTCTGCCGTAGGCGCGTCGGCGTCTCCGCGGTGGAAGCGTCCACAGCACTCGGTGTACTGCTCCCCGGACAAACAAGGGCAAGCGCCGAGTCGGAGGCGGGCCGGATCGAGTGGCATTGAAGCCCTATCTGGAAGAGAAGGTGAGAGCTAGGCAACAAATTCTGTCACAGCAGATAACAGCTTCGAAACAACCTCGGCTAGCCGGACTTTGGCGGATGATTCATTCACATTTCGCCCTTAGGCTAGAAGACATGCCCGCAGACCTTCGGTTGCGGCGCTCACCTCACAACTCTGGCTCGGGGAGGCTACGTGGAGGATCCAACAACACTTGGCCTCAATCTGACCTTTTTTGGAACGCTCGGGCTGGCCTTGCTGATGTTCCTTGGTTTGGGCTTCCTGATGGTTGTCACCTTAGTGCTGGCCGGCGTTGCGAAGCTGGTTTCGATTATCCTGCTCGCGATGTTCGGGATCTTCCCGAAACGCGATGCCGTGCCGGTTGTGCACCTGCCCCCGCGGCCTCGGCGCGCGCCCGTCCCGCTTTCGGATTCCGAGGAATCGACGACGGCGGACGACGGCTTGCTGGGCGGAGGTCCCTTCGTCCCCGGGAAACCGCGTCCTGGAATCGTTGAGACCACCAGGTTGCTGTGGTCGGCGTCGTGGTCGGCTGTCCGGAACGTCCCTTGGAAGTCGCTGGTCAACCCACGGACGTGGCCCAAGCCTGCCCAGATCAAGGACGGTATCGCAGCCACAGCCACAACCCAGGCGAAGGAACATCCTTTTGTGGTCGCGATAAAGCAGGATCCTCCGGTCCTGAACAGCCAGTGGGCTGCCGCCGTCGCCGAGGCCGATGCCCGGGCTGCGGCACGCGAAGCTGAACGGGCCGGGGAAGCGTCAGCTTCAGACCCTGAACCGCCGACTTCCGAGGAACCCGCTGAAGGGAATGTAGCGGAGTCGTCCGGAACTGGCGTGCCGGTACGCGAACACCGGGGAGAACCACATGGCGGCAAACCCGTATCTTCCGGCCGTGTGACGGCCTCAGCAGGGTCCCGCCCCCGGGCCTAGCGCCCCGCAGTGCCCGGCTGACCCAATCCGCAGTGCCCGGCTGACCCAACTGACTAGCATTTGTTGTCGTTTTGGAGGCTCATAACGACAACAAATGCTAGTCAGTTGGGGTGTGTCCAGCCTCAGGCGGCCAGTTGCCTGAACCCGGCCCCGTGGTAGATGAGGGGCTCGGCGTCGTGGTTGATCTCCACGGACTTCACTTCGAGGACGACGATCGCGTGGTCACCCGCGGGGGTTTCTGAGACCACTTCGCATTCAAGCACCAGCGCCGCGCCGTCGATCAACACTGCGCCCGCGTCGCTCGTTGAGGTCGCAAGGCCGGCGAATCGGTCCTGGGTCCGCGAGGAGAGCTGCAGGCACAAGGCTTCCTGACCTTGGGCCAAGACGGAAACACCCAGTCGAGGGGCGCGCCGGAGCTTGGGCCACGTGGTGGAGGAGTTCTGCACCGCAAACATGACCAGCGGTGGTTCGAGCGAGACTCCCACTGTGAAGCTCGATGCCACCAGGGCCTCCGGCGCGAAGCCGACCATGGCACTGAAGGCCGCCACGCCTGAGGGAAATTGCGCGAATGCCTGCTTGATCGAAGCGGCTCCATCCACCGTTACCTGGGTCATGGCGGGTTCCTTTCTCTGTGGTTTCGTGCCTGCCTACCTACTAATTCATTGGATGCCGATAACGGCAATATTTGTGTATTCGCGTGTCGAATGAAGTCAATTCATAATTCGTCATTCCTTGTTTTCATTACCCCGTAATACGAAAAGCGAAGAATTTGTACGTTTTTCGAGTGCCCCGGCCACGATATGTGTAGCGTCGTGTCAATCCATTGCACAGCCTTGATTCTTCACGGAGGAAGCCGGAGATGAGCCTCAGCGAGCTTCGAACCCTGGGACGCACAGGCGCCCTGATCAGCCCCCTTACCCTGGGAACCCTTAACCTCGGGACGGGCTCGGCGCCCACGGGCGCCGAAGAGAGCATCCGCATTATCCATGCGGCCCTCGACGCCGGCATCACTAGCGTCGACACCGCCGACATCTATTCGCAAGGCGAGGCAGAGGCCATCGTGGGCCGGGCCCTCCAAGGCAGGCGGGATGACGTTTTCCTTTCGACCAAGTTCCACGGACAAATGGGGCCGAATCCCGCGCATGCAGGCAATTCCCGGCGCTGGATCATGAAAGCCGTGGAAGGCAGCCTGCACCGCTTGCAGACGGACAGGATCGACCTTTACCAGGCGCACCGTCCGGACTACAACACAGACGTCCTGGAAACCATCACGGCCCTTAACGACCTCATCCGGCAGGGCAAGATCCTCTACTACGGAACGTCGGTATTCACGCCGTCGCAGCTTGTGGAGGCACAGTGGATCGCCACCACCAACCACCTCATTCCGCCAGTGGTGGATCAGGTGCCCTATTCCTTGTTGGTCCGCGCGAATGAGCGGGACGTCTTCGCGATCACACAGCAATACAACCTTGGCGTGCTCAGCTATGGACCGCTCGACGGCGGCTGGCTCTCCGGGAACTACCGCGTGGGAGTCCCCCAGCCCGCAAGCTCCCGTGCGTCGGCCGTTCCCGGGCGCTTCGACGTCTCGGCACCTTTCAATAGGAACAAACTCCTGGCAGCCGATGCCTTGGGCCGCGTCGCCGAACGGCATGGGCTCACCCTTATTCAGCTTGCTGTCGGCTTCGCCCTGAATCATCCGGCCGTCAGCAGCGTGGTTATTGGTCCACGCACGGAGGACCATCTGGTCGATTACCTCAAGGCCGCCGATGTTGTGCTTAACGACGCCGTCCTGGACGCCATTGACGAGATCGTGGCGCCCGGCACCAACTTCCTGGAGCGGGACGCTGGGACGGTCGTCCCGCACCTTGAATACGCGGAACTTCGACGCCGGTAATCGGCTTTTCGTTGGAGCCGCAGGTTCGCGCGCCGACTATACTCGTTCGCAATCATGACTAGCCTTCCAACTTCCGCCCAAACATCAAAAGCCGGCAATGTGCGCATTGACGCCTGGCTCTGGGCGATCCGCGCTTACAAGACCCGTTCCGCCGCCACAACCGCTTGCAGGGCGGGGCATGTGCGAATCAACGGCAACCCGGTCAAGGCGTCCCAGTCCGTGATTATCGGCGACACCATCCGTGTAAGGCAGCCTGGCTTCGAGCGCATCCTTGAGGTCCGGAGGCTCATTGCGAAGAGGGTGGGGGCCGAAGCAGCATCCCACTGCTTTACTGACCACACTCCCGAGCGCCCCGCAGCACCGGCCCTCGGGCTGCCGCAGCGGGATCGCGGCGCAGGTCGGCCCACCAAGAAGGACCGGCGCGACATGCAGAAGCTCAAGGGACAGTAGCCCGCCCGACAGGCGGGGCGGGAGGCTCACTGTTCGGCCCGTCGTCGGGCAGTTTTGTTCCTTGGCTCTGCAGGAGCGTGAGCGACGCGTAAAGTGGCAAGGGACGCCGATTCTGGACGCCGCGCTGCCGAAGGAGAGAACGTGACCATTGACTGGGACGAAAAAAGGGCCTTGCTACAGGAGCCCAACATTGCTGCCGTGACGCAGCTGTGCGACGAACTGATGGCCAAACGGCCCGGTTCCACCGTGCCTTATATCGATCCAGTGCATGACGAAGATGAGTGCCGGATCGTCACCCTCCAGACCAGTCCCGGGCGCGCCCCCACCTCGGGATTCGTATCGCACCTCAACGACGACGACGCCGCCCGACGTGCGCAGCTGATCTATGACTCGGCCGACTTGGACGTCCGCTATGTCATGCCGTGGAACTGCTACCCCTGGGTCCGCGACCCGGAACTGCCGCCGGCACTGAGCGCACAGGAGAAGACCGACGGGCTCCGCCCCTTCCGCCAGTTCCTGAAGATCAACAAGAGAGTCTCCGCCGTCGTCGCGCACGGTGCTGAGGCCGCCGCCTTCCTGGCGCTCTTTGAGAAGACCTACCACTCACCGCTCCGGCAGCACGGGATCAAGGTCTACAAGGCTAGCGCACTCGGCGGACGGGCATTTGCCCTGTCCGAAGCGAAGCAGCAGGAACTCCTGGCAAAGAACATCGAAACTTACAGGGACGCCATGCAGCGGGCAGGCATCCAGCACCTATAGCTGGGGAAGCCACTAGGCCGCCACCACGGCGCGAAGGACTTCCCTTGCAGTGTCTTCCCATCGTGGCAACTCACTGCTGGCCGCCTCGGCTGCTGACTGCCATCCCTCCCGTAGGGCAGGGTCGCTGAGCCATCTCCGCAGGAACTTCTCCAACGATCCGATTCCTGTGGTGAGATCGATCGCCTCACCGGCACCGTGGGCTCCGAGCGCTTCGACGGCACCGGTTCCTTTTCGGACCATCACCGGTATGCCGTGAACCAGGGACTCCTGGACCACCATGCCGAAGGACTCCGAGTGTGAGATCAACAGACTGAGGTCAGCTCGGTTCCACTGCTCCTCCAGGGCCGGGCCGGAGAGCTCGCCTGTTGTTTCCACCCGTTTTTCAAGTCCGTTCCGGAGGATGCGCTCTTGCACAGCGGCGGCGTACGAGGAGTCTGCTTTGGTGGATCCGACCAGCGCTGCGGTCCACGCCAGATCCTTGATCCGGGCCAGCGCGTCGACAAAGAAGATCTGGTCCTTATTGGGCAGTAGGGCGCCCACCATGATGAAATGCGGCGCCGCTGTCGCTCGTGGACTCGGGCGTGCTTTCGATGGGAGATCTACCCCCGGGGTCGCCAAGTGCACGTTGCCCAGGCCTAGGGTTCTGGCCGTTTCGGCAGTCCGGGAACCAGTGCAGAGAAGACCTGTTGCAGCGCGCAGCGCGCTCGTTTCCACTGGCTCCTCCCCGGAAGGGGGCATGTGGAGCAGCACCCAGACACGGCACCCGGCAGCGGTTGCGGTCTCGATTTCCGCGGGTGCACCCGAGGCAATCAGGCCGTCGACAATGTAGATGGCGAGACCGCTTCCGGCAAGTGCAGCTGCAAAGCGGTTCCGGGCTCCGGCACTCCCCGAAGGCCAGTCGCCGTCGAGCTTGCAGACCGAGACCTCCGCGCCCAGGCCCCGAAGGGCTGCAGCCAGCCTCGAGTTGTAGATGTTTCCCCCGGAACGATGGCGCACATTCGCGGGCAAAATCATGCGGATTTTGACCACGGGCTGCTCCCTTCCATCGTGCCGGCTGTTTGGCCTCACAGTCCTCAGACCGTGGTGTTGACCATATAACCCGGGCGGGTGACGGGGAAGGTGAACTGCATGTCCGGCGCGGGGCATCGGCGGTAGATTGTGGGCATGGGACAGACTTCTTCAGACCGTCGGGATGTGTTCGCTGATTGGCTCTTGGGTGTCGCGGAGTTCACCCACGCACACTGGTTCTTCGGCAACCTCTATGAGGCCATCGTCAAAATCCCGGACCGGGTCGCGGCCTCGGCAGCGAGCCGCGAACTCCCTCGAAGCCCCTTTGGAGCGGGAAGCCCCGGGCGCTACTACGCCCCAATCGCGCCTCTCAGCGCCCCTGCCGCCGTCGCTGCCCTCGTCGCCGGGTGGAAGCATTCCGACAATCGGGCTTGGCTGATGGTGGGTGCCGCGAGCTCCGCCACGGGGGCGGCCGCTACGGCGTACCTGCTTCGGTCCGTCAACCCCAAGCTGTTCTTCAGCCCCCAGCCGCTCGACGAGACGCAACGCAAGCCCCTGTTGAAGCGGTGGTACAGGGTCCACGCCCTCCGGCTCACCGCCAGCGCGATTGCGCTGGCCGCCATCCACCATGCCAGAACGATCCGGCTAAGAGGCCACGGATAAGGAGTTTCGCGTGAGCTTGCAGGTACCACTACGGCAATTGAGGGAAATGCTGGCGGTTCCTGATCCGCGATTCGCCGAAGTCAACTCCCACCCGGCCGATCTCCCAAGGCCCGCGTCCCCGGTGCAATGGCCTGCCCACAGCCACATGGGGTACCCAGCGAGGCGAGCGGAATCCAAGGGCAGGGGAGCTGAGGATGAAGTCGTCGATGTTGTCGACAAGCAGTTCATCCAGGAGTTCATGAAGCGCGTGTACAAGGGAGACCTGAAAGTCATGCACCGAGGCGGGCACATCTACTTCCAGTCCGCACACTCCGCCGCTGCCCAGGACGATCAGCCTTTCGGCGCTGCCGGAGAAGGCCTCCAGTACGGGCAGCGCCTCAAGCCACGCGACGGTCCTGAGCATGGCCGAATCGGCGCGAGTGTTGCCTTTGGTCCAATCAGCCACGTCCCGGCAGAAGTCATCCAGGACGCCCAAGTGCAATAGCGTCATGTGCAATCCCCGCTGCCTGCGCAAGGCAAACACGTACCGCGACAACTCCTCATAGTCCGCAGGCCCTGCCCCGACACCGAGGACCGGCACCTCCACTGTGATGGGCGGTGCTGTCTGTGTCGTTGAATCCCATCCCCCGCGCGGACGGTTGGCCATGGGAGTAATTATGCTCCCAACATTGACACCACCCTGTGACCCGTGCCATATTCGTAGAGTGAACCTGTCAGACAGCCGGACAGCCGGACAGGCCGCCACTGGACAGCCAGCCGTCAGCCAGAAAGCTGCGGCTGGCCAGCGCACCGCCACAAGCGGCGCCGTCCCCCGGCCGGCCCAAGTGGCCCAGCCATCAAGCCCCCGGCCCCTCGCCCGCTTCAGTGCCGCGGAAGCTGTGTTCAGCGCCCTCCGCCAGGACATCGAAGACGGAAACGTCGAAGTGGGGGCCAAACTCAGTTCTGAGGCCACCCTGGCAGCGCAGTACGGGGTAAGCCGCTCGGTGATCCGTGAGGCGCTCCGCTCCTGCACTGCGCTCGGGCTGACGGTCACCAAGACCGGCAAAGGCACGTTCGTCGTCGCCGACCGGGTAGCCAATGACCTCACACTCGGCCAGTACTCGGCACGGGACCTCAACGAGGCACGCCCGCACATCGAAGTCCCGGCAGCCGGCCTGGCGGCGAAACGCCGCAGCCCGGAAGAACTTGAACACCTCAAGGAAATCGTCAGTTCAATGGCAGTCGAGACCGACCCTGAGACCTGGGTCAGCCTCGACGCCACTTTCCATTCTGCCATTGCCCGCGCAAGCGGCAACAAGGTCTTCGAAAGCGTCGTCGCAGACATCCGCGAAGCCCTTGCCCACCAATCCGAAACCTTGAACATGGTGGCCGACCGCCAGCATGTTTCAGACGATGAACACCTCCGCATCGTCGAAGCCATCGAAGCCGGTGACGCCTCAGCCGCCGAAGCCGCCATGGCCGACCATCTCAGCGCCGTCAGCGTTGCGTTGGACACCATCCTCAGCAAATGATCCACCAACTGAAGGAAGTCATGCCCACCCCGCATGCAACGCGCACCGCTATGCCCGAAACCACCCCGGCAGGGACGATTCCGCCAACCCCGCGCCACGTCCCCCTCGCGGAACAGACCCGCGACGGCCTGGTCGAGAGCGTCCACTACGGCTCCCTGATCGCCGTCGGGCCTGACGGTGAAACCCTCCTCGAAGCGGGCGAGCCCGACGCCGCGTTCTACCCGCGGTCCTCCCTCAAACCGCTGCAGGCGGTCGCCATGGTCCGCGCGGGGCTCAAGCTTCCGGAGAACCTCCTCGCCCTCACCGCTGCAAGCCACTCCGGCGCCACTATGCACCTTGACGGTGCCGCACGCATCCTCGAAATGCACGGCCTGGACAAAAGCGCGTTGGAAAACAGCACCGACCTCCCTTATGGCACCGCCGAGCGTGAAGAATGGCTCCGCGCCGGCGGCAAGCCCACCCAGCTCGCACAGAACTGTTCCGGCAAGCACGCGTCCATGGCCGCCACGTGCGTGATCAACGGCTGGCCTGTCCAGGGCTACCTGCATCCCGAACATCCCCTGCAGGTGCTCGTGAAGGACACCATTACCGAACTCACGGGCGAAGACGCAGCGGCCATCAGCACGGACGGTTGCGGCACCCCGCTCTTTGCCCACAGCCTGCACGGCATGGCGCGGGCCTATGGCCGCATGGCGGCGGCGGACAACACGCAAGCAGAAGGCCAAGTAGCCCACGCGATGCGCGCTTTCCCCGAGATGGTGGCCGGCGAGGGTCGCGACGTCACAGCGATCATGCGCACGGTTCCCGGGCTGCTCGCCAAGGACGGCTTCGAAGGCCTCCAGCTCATCGGCCTGGGGAACGGCACCGGCGTCGCCATCAAGATCTCCGACGGCGGCGATCGAGCCCGCATGCCCGTCACCGTCCGCGTCCTTGAGGAACTAGGGCTCGACGGCGGCCAGCTCGCCACGCTTGCCAGCGCGCCTGTGTTGGGCGGCGGCCACCCTGTTGGCGTGCTCCGTGCCGCGAACTTCCTTGCATCCAACTGACTTCGACTGAGTCCAACTGACGCAGCCAAACAAGCACAAAAGACCTAAGGACAGCAATGACATCTGCCGTGCCCACCACGACAATTCCACGGTTCCGCTCGGAACACGATCTCCTCGGTGACCGCGACGTCCCTGCTGATGCCTACTGGGGCGTGCACACGCTGCGTGCCATCGAGAACTTCCCCATCACCGGCCACCCCTTGGCCAGCAACGCCAACCTCGTCAAAGGCCTCGCCGCAGTCAAGCTCGCCGCCGCCCGCACCAACCGCGAGCTCGGCCTCCTGGACGACGAACGGGCGGACGCGATCGAGCAGGCTTGCCAGGACATCTTGGACGGCAAGCTTCACGAGCAGTTCATGGTGGACGTCATCCAGGGCGGCGCCGGCACCAGCTCCAACATGAACGCCAACGAGGTCATTGCCAACCGGGCCCTTGAAATCCTTGGCCACCCCAAGGGCGACTACGCCAGGCTGCACCCGAACGACCACGTCAACTTGAGCCAGTCCACCAACGATGTCTACCCCACCGCCGTCAACCTGGCCACCATTTTCTCGGTCCAGGGCCTTCTGGAGGCTCTTCAGGAACTCCAGGTCGCCTTCGCGGAGAAGGGCCAGGAATTCCGCGCGGTGGTCAAGATGGGCCGCACGCAGTTGCAGGACGCCGTCCCCATGACCCTCGGCCAGGAATTCGGTGGCTACGCAGTGACCGTGGGCGAGGACCGGGCGCGACTCGCCGAGTCCCAGTTGCTCATACACGAGATCAACCTCGGCGCCACCGCCATCGGGACCGGCCTGAACGCCCCCGTTGGATACGCCGCAGCAGCCTGCAGGCACTTGGCCGAGATCACCGGCTTGCCCCTCGTCACCTCGGTGGACCTCATCGAGGCCACCCAGGACGTAGGCGCGTTCGTCCACCTCTCCGGCGTGCTCAAGCGCGTCGCCGTCAAGCTTTCCAAGATTTGCAACGATCTCCGCTTGCTGTCCTCCGGACCGCGTGCGGGACTGGGCGAGATCAACCTCCCGGCTGTGCAGTCGGGATCGTCCATCATGCCAGGCAAGATCAATCCGGTGATCCCGGAAGTGGTCAGCCAAGTGGCCTATGAAGTCATCGGCAACGATGTCACAGTCACCATGGCAGCCGAAGCCGGACAGCTCCAGCTGAACGCCTTCGAACCGATTATCGTCCACAGCCTCCACAAGAGCATCTCCCACCTGGAAGCCGCGTGCCGCACACTCACGTCGCGCTGTATCCGGGGCATCACCGCGAATACCGAACACCTGCGCCTCACGGTAGAGCAGTCGATCGGACTCGTCACGGCACTCAATCCGCACATTGGCTACGCCTCCGCCACTGCCATTGCCCAAGAAGCGCTGGCAAGCGGCAAGGGCGTCGCCGAGCTCGTTCTCGAACACGGCTTGCTGACCTCGGAGCAGCTCGATGAGCTCCTCCGCCCCGAACGCCTGGCCAACCTCAGCAATTAAGCTGAGCCGCGCAGAGCGTCCGACGACGGCGGCACCCACCAGCCGCCGTCGGGCCTGAGCGCGCGAAGAAACAGGCCGGACGGCAAGATCCGGACCCCCAACAGGACACCCCTAAGGATTCCCATGACCAATGCACCCATCACGGACCACACGGTCCCTCCGCAGGCGCACTCCACTGAAAAGCTCCTCCACGCCGAGGACAAGGGCTATCACAAGAGCCTGAAGCCGCGTCAGATCCAGATGATCGCAATCGGCGGTGCCATCGGCACCGGCCTGTTCCTGGGTGCCGGCGGCCGCCTCAACGCTGCGGGCCCTTCCCTCGTCATCGCGTATGCGGTCTGCGGCTTCTTTGCCTTCCTGATCCTGCGCGCCCTCGGCGAACTCGTGCTGCACCGCCCGTCGTCGGGCTCCTTCGTCTCCTACGCCCGCGAGTTCTTCGGCGAGAAGGCTGCGTTTGTCTCCGGCTGGTTCTACTGGATCAACTGGGCAACCACCACCATCGTGGACACCACGGCCGCGGCCCTCTACATGAACTTCTTCGGCAAATACGTCCCTTGGATCGGCGTCGTCCCGCAATGGGCCTGGGCACTGATCGCGCTTCTGGTGGTGCTTGGCCTGAACCTGGTCTCGGTCAAGGTCTTCGGTGAAATGGAGTTCTACTTCGCGCTCATCAAGGTGGCCGCGCTGGTGGCCTTCCTGTTCGTCGGTACCTACTTCGTCGTCTTCGGCACGCCGGTACCGGGCCAGGAAGTCGGCTTCAGCCTCCTCACGGACCACGGCGGAATCTTCCCCAACGGGATCCTGCCCATGATCATCCTCATGCAGGGTGTGCTGTTCGCCTATGCCTCGATTGAGCTCGTGGGTACCGCAGCGGGCGAAACGGAGAACCCCGAGAAGATCATGCCCAAGGCCATCAATTCCGTGGTCTTCCGCATCGCCGTCTTCTACGTCGGTTCCGTCATCCTGTTGGCGCTGCTGCTGCCGTACACCTCCTATGTCAAGGGTGTCAGCCCGTTTGTGACCTTCTTCGGCCACATCGGCGTGCAGGGCGTAGACGTGATCATGAACCTCGTGGTCCTCACGGCTGCCCTGTCCTCCCTGAACGCCGGCCTGTACTCCACCGGCCGCATCCTGCGCTCCATGTCCGTGGCCGGATCCGCTCCAAAGTTCGCCCAGCGCATGAACAAAGCCGGCGTCCCCTACGGCGGCATCGCCATCACGGCCGGCGTCTCCCTGCTCGGTGTCCCGCTGAACTACCTCGTACCGTCCGACGCCTTCGAGATCGTCCTCAACGTCGCCTCCGTGGGCATCATCGTCACGTGGGCCACGATCGTCTTGTGCCAGATGCAGCTCAAGCGCTGGGCGGACAAAGGCTGGCTGAAACGTCCATCCTTCCGGATGTTCGGCGCCCCGTACACCGGCTACCTCTCGTTGCTGTTCCTCGCGGGTGTGCTGGTAATGGTGTTCATCGACTCTCCACTCACCATGCTGGTCACGGCCATCGCCTGTGCGCTCATCGTGGTTGGTTGGTACATGTGCCGCAAGCAAATCCACGAGATCGCTGCGGCCCGGGACGGTTACACCGGCAGCTCCCCCGTGATCGCCAACCTGCCGGTTGCCGGAGCCGAGGACAAGATCTAGGCCCTGCAGTACTGCCCAACTGACTCGCATTTGTTGTCGTTATGAGGCCTCTAAACGACAACAAATGCGAGTCAGTTGGGTGCCAGACATCGGATCATTCGCCGTTAGGATGTAGCCATGGCTGTCACAGATGAAGCGATCGGCAAGATCAAGGACATGCTGATCCGCGGCGAACTCAAGGCCGGGGACCGCCTCCCGCCGGAGAAGGAACTGAGTGAACGGCTCGGCCTCTCGCGAAGCTCACTGCGCGAGGCCGTCAAAGCCCTCGAACTCATCCGTGTCCTGGACGTCCGGCGTGGGGACGGCACCTACGTCACGAGCCTTGACGCCAAGTTGCTCAACGAAGCCGTGGCGTTCGTCGTTGATCTGCATCAGGACCGTTCCATCCTGGAACTCTTTGAGGTCCGACGAATCCTTGAGCCCGCCACCGCATTCATCGCCACAGGCAAGATCACTCCCACGGCACTCACGGAGCTGCGCGCCACGATGGACGGGATCGACGAGAACACCGATGTCGAGGAACTCGTTGCCCACGACCTCGAATTCCACGGGATCATCACCCAGGCCGCCGGCAACGACTACCTCGCCGGCCTGCTCGAAGCCCTCTCCAGCAGCACCGTCCGGGCACGCATTTGGCGCGGGTTGACCCAGGAAAAAGCCGTGGCGCATACCCTCGCCGAGCACAAGGCCATCGCAGATGCCTTGGAACGCGGCGACGCCGAACTGGTCCGGGCGCTCGTGACGGTCCACATCAGTGGCGTCGAAAGCTGGTTGCGCCAGGCGCTCTAGCTGCCGTCCATGCTTCGTTTCTGAAGCCCATACGTCCGCACGGCGGTCCCTTCAAGGAACTCCCTGCGCTCGGCCAAAGTGAGCTCCGCGGCCAGTTCGAGCAGCCCCTCAAGAGTGCGTCCGTATGGCGCTCCCAAGGTACTGACAGGCCAATCGCCACCGAACATGAGCCGTCCAGGACCGAAAGCCTCCAGGGCCTCGTCCCAGAGTGGGCGCAAGGCCTCGGCCGTATAGGGGACGCCCGGCAAGTGCAGGCCGGACACCTTGGCCACAGTGTTGGGCAGCTCGGCCAAGGCCCGGAATTCCGTTCGCCACAAGTCCATCGCCGCAGCGTCGGCCAACGGCGGCTTCCCGAGATGGTCCAGGACAACCGTCAGCTCCGGCAGTTCCCTCGCAAGCCGGACCGCACCCCCGAGGTGCCTCGGAAAGGCGTCCGGGACGTCGAACGCCAATCCGTGGCCAGCGAGCATACGCAAGGAATCGCGGACCACGGGCAATTCGAGGAAGTCGTCCCGCGGATCGTCGTGGACCAAGTGCCGGACACCCCGGAACGCAGGATTCCGGAGGAACCGTTCCAGTTCTTTCTCCGCCTCGGCCGGCTTTTCGAGGGGAATCCAGCCCACGACGCCGAGTACCCAGGAGTTGCGGTCGGCGACGGCGAGCATGAACTCAGTGTCCGCAACGGTGTCGTCAGCCTGGACGAGCACCGCTCCCCTGACTCCGGCCGCGTCCAAGGTTTCCTGGGCCTCAGCCTCGCGGTAACTGCGGAAGAGTCCGCCATGCTGCGGGCCAAGCCACGAATAAGCCCCCGGCCCGAGCTCCCACAGATGCAGGTGGGAATCAATCACCCCGGCACACCTGCCAAAGCCGCCCACAGCTCTTCGGGCACGTCCTCACGCATCCTCGCAGCATTGGTGGACACTTGCTCCGGGGTGCTCGCCCCCACCGTCACGTTCACGACGGCGGGATGCCGCAGGCTGAACTGGAGTGCCGCCGTCGGGAGCTCCACCCCGAAGTCCCGGCACACGCCGGCGAGCGCCCGGGCACGCTCCACCAGCGCCCGCGGGGCACGCGCATAGTTGTAATGCGCGTCCTCGGGTACTTCGGGTCGCGCCAGCAGGCCGGAGTTGAACACGCCCACGTTCACGACGCCGGTACCGCGCGCCACACAGCGGTCCAGGAAGGGAACGCCGGGCTGCTCGAGCAAGGTGTAACGGCCGGCGAGCATCACCAGATCCAGATCCGCCGCTTCGACGCATTCGAGGGCGGCTTCCGCCGAGTTGGTCCCGACGCCGATCGCCTTCACCACGCCGTCCGCACGCAGCTTTTCCAAGGCCGGCAGCGCTTCGCCGATTCCCCTGGCAAGATCGTGGACATCAGGATCGTGCAGGTAGGCGATGTCCACGTGGTCCAGGCCGAGACGTTCAAGCGATTCCTCGATGCTCCGCCGGATGCCTGTCTCGGAAAAGTCCCACTGGCGTTTGCTCGTTGCCGGGACGTCGAAACCTTCGTCGTCCTTCGCGCTGGCTCCGGCCGCATTGGGCACCAGCAACCGGCCCACCTTGGTGGACACGGTGAACTCACTTCGGGGTTTCTCCCTGAGCACCGCACCGAGCCTGCGCTCGGACAGCCCCAAGCCGTAATGCGGGGCGGTGTCGAAGTAGCGGACCCCTGAGTCCCAGGCCGCGTTGCCGGTGGCTGTGGCCTGGGCGTCCGGCATGGCACGGTACAGGTTGCCGATGCCGGCGGCGCCGAAGCCGAGCTTGCCCAGCTGGCCGTCCCATCGCGTGCCGCTCATGCCAGCTCCCATACCAAGGGGATGCCCGAGTCGTTGCCGGAATAGTCATCCTGGACTTCAAGAAGCTCCGCCATGCGCGCTTGCCACGGGACGTTGGCCGGATGGTCTGCGAGCGCCCGGCGCATGGACTGGTAGTCCGCCACCTCAACGAGGTGGAAGAGGTCCTGGCCGCTGCGCCAAATCCTCCAATTGCCCACGCCGGCCTCTTTCAGGGCAGCGACGAGTTCAGCAGGGATCCCCGCATGGGCATCCGCATAGTCCTGCTCGGCACCCGGTTTGAGCCGGGTGTGAAGAGCGATGGTTTCCGGCACGCTATACCCCGGGCTTCAGGAAGAGTTCGACGACGGGCACCGCCACGTCCGGTCGCTGGACAGGCAGCTTCAGTGTCAGGGTACCTGCTGGCTGTCCTCCAGGGGTGGTGTTGATTGCTTCCCGGTCCGGGGCGATCTCCAGCATGGCGACTTCGGAAGCGTCGTTGAGCAGTTGGGCGTATTCCACCTTGCCGGCGAGTTCGGGGAGGTGGACGTATTCGAACGGCCACGCGAACAAGTGGACGTAGAGGCGGTCACCGCGGCGCGTATACCGGGTGTCGGCTGGCGGGGTCCAGGCCGCAGGGCCGGCCCCGTAGATGGCCCGGGCGTGCAGTTTCATCCAGTCGCCGATGCCGCGGAGGGACTCCACGGCCCGGGGATCGAAATTTCCGCGGCCAGTGGGGCCGACGTTGAGGAGCAGGTTTCCGTCCTTGGACACTCCATCCACAAGCATGCGCACCAGCAGGTCCACGGACTTGTAGTCCAGGTTGTCCCGGTCATAGCCCCAGCTGCCGTTCAGGGTCTGGCACGCCTCCCAAGGCACCTCGACGCCGTCCACCACCATAGGCCCGGAAGGCTGGTACTGCTCGGGCGTGGCGAAGTCGCCGGGAATGTCCAGGCGATCGTTGACGATGATGCCCGGCTGAAGTTCCCGGACCATCTTCAGGAGTTCCACTGAACCCCACGCCGCGCGGCCTTTGCCGCCCCAAATGTCCTTGTGGTCCTCGCTGGTGTAGGAGAAGTCGAAGAAGAGGTAGTCGATCTGGCCGTAGTTGCTCAGCAGCTCTCGCACCTGGCCATGGAGGTATTCGCGGTAGCGGGCCATATCGCGGCCCTCGTTGAGCTTTTCGACGTCGGGGTTGTCCCGTTCGGGGTGGAACCCGTCGATGGTGAAATCCGGGTGGTGCCAGTCAATAAGTGAATGGTAGAAACCCACCTTCAGGCCGAATTCCCGCAATGCCTCAACGTACTGGGCCACCAGGTCCTGGCCGGACGGAGTCTTGGTGGATTTGTAGTCAGTGAGGGCGGAATCCCACAGGCAGAAGCCCTCGTGGTGCTTGGTGGTCAGCACGACGTACTTCATGCCGGCGTCCTTCGCAGCACGGGCCCATTCCCGGGGATCGTAGAGATCCGGGTTGAAGTGCTGGAAGTACTTCTCATACTCCTCGGCAGGAATGCGTTCGCGGTTCATGACCCACTCGTGCCGGGCCGGCAGGGCATACAAGCCCCAGTGGACGAACATGCCGAACCGGGACTCCGTAAACCAAGGTGCTTGGGCGATCATTGGTAGTTACTCCTTCAAAGTAGTTCTGCCGTAAATGCGGGTCTTGGGGTCGTTGAGCGTTGCGTGGTCTAAGTGGGGTCAGCGGCCGCCAAAGCCGCTCGTGACGATGCCTTTGACGAGGTGTTTCTGCAGGAGGATCAGCAGCAGAAGGGTGGGAGCCATTGAGATCACGGAGGCGGCCATGACCAGGTGCCACTGATTGCCCTGTTGGCCGAAGAACATCTGGAGCCCCAGCGGGATGGTGCCGAGGTTGTTGACGTCGTTGATCACTACCAATGGCCAGAGGAACGAGTTCCAGTAGCTGATGAAGCTGAAGACCGCCAGGACGGCCATGGTGGGCCTAGCCAGTGGAAGCATGACCAACAGGAAGGTCCTCAGGGTTCCCGCGCCATCCACCCTGGCCGCGTCGTCGAGTTCTTGGGGTACGCCAAGGAAGAACTGCCGGAGCAGGAAGGCACCGAATGCCGTGAACGCCCAGGGCACAATGAGCGCCTGGAAGGTGTTCACCCAGCCCACCTTCTGCATCATGACGAACATCGGGACAATCAGGACTTCTTGGGGGATCATCAGCGTTGCGAGGAACACCATGAAAACCAGGTTCCGTCCCCGCCAGCGCTGCCGTGAGAAGGCGTAGCCGGAGAAAGCGGAAACCACCAGGGTGAGTGCCGTTCCAGCGGCCGAAACCAAGAGTCCGTTGCCCATGAAGCGCAGGAACGGCATGTAGTTCAGGGCCTCCTGGTAGTTCTGCCAGCGGAATTCCGAGCCGAACAACTTCGGCGGGACGCTGAAGATCTCAGCAGGGGGTTTGAACGATGTCGCAAACATGTAGATGAGCGGCGACAGGAAGAGCAGCGCGATAAGGCAAAGGATCACGTATCCGAAGGCGGGCCGGATCCTCGTGGTCCATCGCCTTCCGGGCGCTCCGGAGCCACGGGGACGGGCTGTGAGAGGGCGTATCCGGCTGGTTGTCTCAAGCATCGTAGTGGACCCACTTCTTTTGTCCGAGGAACTGGACTGCCGTCACGCCGAGGATGATGACGAACAGGATCCAAGCAGCCGCGGATGCCAGGCCGAGCTGGTGGAACTGGAAACCCTGGTTGTAGATATAGAGGACGATCGTCGAGGTGGCCGAACCCGGCCCTCCCTTGGTGAGGATGAACGGCTGGGCGAAGACCTGGAACGAGGTAATGAGGGTCATCATCGTGCCAAAGAAGATGGACGGCGAAATGAGCTTGAGCTTGATGCGCCAGAAGATGGTCCAGGCGTTGGCGCCATCGATTGCGGCCGCTTCGGTGAGGTTCTCAGGAACTGCGTCCAAGGCGGCGGAGAACACCAGCATGTTGTAGCCGAACCCCTGCCACACGCTCATGACGACAATGGCCATCATTGCCCAGTGTTCGTCTCCGAGGAAGTTCGGCGCTGAAATTCCCGTGGCGCTTTGCAGGGTGCCGTCGATGAATCCACCGGGTTGGTACAGCATCCTCCAGACGACGACGTTGGCCACCACCGGGGTGATCGAAGGAATGAAGAAGATGACCCGGAAGATGTGGCGCCCCTTGATGCGCGGAGTCAACCACGCGGCAAGGCCGAGGGAAACAACCAGGTTCAGGGGCACATAGAGGACCACGAAGAGCACGGTGTTCCCGACAACCTGCCCGAAGATCGGATCGCTGAACAGCTTCTCGTAGTTGCCCAGGCCGAGGAAACTCGGGGTTCCCAGGAGCGGCCAGCGGAAGAAGCTGATGACGAGGGAAACAACGATCGGCAGCAGCGTGAAGATCGCGAGACCGAGGCCATGCGGCAGGGCAAAGGCCGGTCCCCACATTGTCCTCCGGCCGAGCTGTGCATCCGTCTCGGCCTTCGCCTTCCCACTGGCGGTGGCAGCCGTTACTTCAGGAAGCGGCGCCTTTGCGGGCTTGAGTAGTGTCATTTCTCATTCCTTTGCGAAGAGTGCGTGCCTGCCCGGCTGTTGCTCGGGCACTGCCAGGCAGGCATCACACTGATCATCGGGGCAGCTGGGCCGCAATGTCTTTCATGACATCCGCTGCGCTCTGCTGTCCATTGATGGATTTGACGAGGTACTGGTTGAAAAGCTGGCCCAGTTGGTCGCTGTTGGTGTTGCTTGGCATCGGCACTGCCGTGGCCTCGGCGCTCTTAAGGGTCTCCGCGACTCCGGGAATGCCCGCGTTGTCAATCCACTTTGTCTGCTGGGCGGTGCGTGCGGCCAGTGCGCGCCCGGCTGCCGCCAGATTCCCCAGGACCTTGTCGCCGGTCATTTCCTTGAGGGCGGCAAAGGCCTTGTCCGGAGTAGCGCATTGCTTGGAGATGCCCCAGCCGGAGCCGGCGCTGAACGTCTTCCCGCCGCCAGGGCCGGCGGGAAGGGTGGTGACGCCGACTTTGAACTTCGCTTTGGCCTTGACGTCCAGCAGGGACCACGGACCGTCGATACTCATCGCGGTATTGCCGGCCATGAATTCATTGGCGCTGAATGCCGTGTCGCCGCCGGGCAGTTCGGGGGAGACCTTCTCCTTGCTTGTCAGGTCGGAAACCCACTGGAGTCCCTTGGCGAAGGTCGGATCGCTCGCGTCCATGGTGCCGTCTTCCTTCAAGACGCGTCCGCCGTTGTAGGCGAGGACTTGCGATTCAACGAAGAGATCGGCCGTGTTCGGTGCGATCGCATGTTTGCCGTTGGCCGTCAGCTTCTTCGCGGCTGCCACGAACTCGTCGGCCGTCCAGCCCGCCTTCGGGACCGGCACGCCCGCGGCGTCGAACATGTCCTTGTTGTAGAACATCATCACCGGGCCCACGTCATACGGCAGGGCGTACAGATTGTTGTCGGCGCTGAGCCCCTTGATCATGGAGGAGTCGAAGGCGCTCAAATCCAGGTTGTTCTTTTTCACCAGGTCATCGAGCGGCAGCATGCCATCCTTGAGCTGCGCTGTCCGCAGGCTCTGGACCGCCACCAGGCACGGGGCTGTGTTCGAGCTGAGCTGGGTGCTCATCTTGGTGAAGTAGTCCTGGAAGGTAGAACCCTGCAGGGTGATCTTCACATCGCCCAACGTGTTGCTGACGTCATCGGCAACTTTCTCCCAGTTCTTCTGGTCTTCCGTGCCGCCGACCCACATGGCCCACGTCATGGCGGTCTTGCCGTCTGCGGTACTGCCGGACGAGCTGCCCCCGCAGCCTGTGAGTCCAATGAGGCCCAGTGCCAAGGCACCTGCCACCAACGCTTCTTTGCGCATATCTTTCACCACGTGCTTTCAGTAGGGAACTGTGCTTTCGAGGAATTTCGATAAAGGTTATTGCTTGGGAGTCAAAGGAGGGGATCCCGCGGCCCACACAGGGCCATCGGGAAAGCTGTAGCCGGCCAACGTGCCGCCGACCATTTCACTGCCGGCACCGGGTGCCGACGGCGGCCAGTACGAGCCGTCGTGGACATCCACCGGAGTGACAAAGTGCTCGTGCAGATGGTCGACGAACTCAATCATCCGACCATTCTTGTCGGCGGATACCGCCACGAAATCGAACATCGACAAGTGTTGGACGGCCTCGCAGAGGCCAACTCCACCTGCATGTGGGCAGACGCGGACGCCGAACTTCGCCGCGAGCAGGAGGATGGCGATGTTCTCGTTCACTCCCGCCACCCTCGCCGCATCCAGTTGCAAGACCTGCAGGGATCCGGCCTGCAGCATCTGCTTGAACATCACGCGATTTTGGACATGCTCACCCGTGGCCACGGGGATCGGCGCCACGCCCCGGGCAATCGCGGCATGGCCGAGGACATCATCCGGACTGGTGGGTTCCTCAATCCAGGCAATGTCATAGGGAGCCAAATGCGCCATCCAGTCAATCGCTTCCTGGACGTCCCAGCGTTGGTTCGCATCCACGGCGATCTTGATGTCCGGCCCCACCGTATCGCGGGCCGTGCGGACGCGCCTGATGTCGTCGTCCAGCGAGGCCCCCACCTTGAGCTTGATCTGCCCGAAACCGTCCGCAACGGCTTCCTTGGCCAGACGCACGAGTTTGTCGTCGCTGTAACCCAACCAGCCCGGCGTCGTGGTGTATGCGGGGTATCCCTCCGCGAGAAGCGCTAACCTGCGGGCGGCGCGCCCCGGCTCCGCCGTCCGCAATATTCCCAGCGCCTCTTCGGGTGTAAGGGCATCGCTGAGGTACCGGAAGTCCACGAGTGCCACGATCTCCTCGGGGTTCATCCCGGAGAGCAGCTCCCAGAGAGGTAGCCCGGCCCGCTTGGCTTTGAGGTCCCAGAGGGCGTTCACGACGGCGCCGATCGCCATGTGCATCACGCCCTTTTCGGGGCCGAGCCAGCGGAGTTGGGAATCGTGGGCCAGGAGCTTCCAGGTGCCGCCCATGTCGCCGAGCAACTCCTCGACGTTGCGGCCCAGGATGTGGTGGCGGAGGGCCTCGATCGCCACGGCTTCCACCTCATTGCCGCGCCCGATGGTGAAGACGAAACCGTGGCCCTCGTGACCGTCAGCGGCATCGGTCTTGATCACCAAATATGCCGCCGAATAGTCCGGATCCGGATTCATGGCATCCGATCCGTCCAGTTCCTGGGAGGTGGGAAAGCGGATATCGAAGGTATCCACTGCGGTGATGACGCTCATTGTGCTCCTTGCTTGGCAGCAGGTAGTTTGCTGGGAAGAGCGTAAACATCCGATGTCTGCATTGTCAATGGGTCACATTTCCGTATTATGGAGAGCAACAGCAGACTAGAGCTCGGATGTTAGAGCCAGAGCACGGAGGAATACATGAACATGAAATTCGCCCGGCTGGGCGCTGCCGGAAATGAAAGGCCGGTTGTCATCGCCCAAGACGCCAACGACACCGAAAAGTACTTCAGCCTTGACCCGCTGACGAAGGACATCAACGGAGAGTTCCTCGCCGCGGACGGCATCGCACGCACCCAAGAAGCCCTTGCAGCAGGCATTTTGCCCGAGATTCCAGCCGAGGGACTCCGGATCGGTTCACCCATCGCCCGGCCCGGAAACGTCGTCTGCATCGGCCTCAACTACACCGCGCACGCAGCCGAATCCGGAGCAACGCCCCCGGAATCACCCGTGGTGTTCCTGAAACCCAGCAACACGGTCAGTGGACCGTTCGACGCCGCGCCCATCCCGCCGTCGTCCGAAAAGTACGACTGGGAGGTGGAACTCGGAATCGTCATCGGCCGTGAAGCGTCATACCTTTCAGGCACCGACGAGGCCGCAGACTGCATCGCGGGCTACGTCGTCGCCAACGACCTCTCCGAACGCGACTACCAACTGCCCGGCGCCGCTGGCCAGTGGACCAAGGGCAAGTCCCTTCCGCAGTCCACTCCCCTGGGCCCGTGGCTGGTTCCAGCAGACCAGCTCGACGCCGGACACCTCGCGTTGCGCACCTGGGTCAACGGCGAGATCCGCCAGTCCTCGGACACCTCGGACATGATCTTCGACGCGCTTACCGTGGTCCACCACCTCAGCCAGTACATGGTCCTGGAGCCCGGCGACGTGATCCTCACGGGCACTCCCGAAGGCGTGGCGCTCTCCGGCCGTTTCCCGTACATTCAGCCCGGCGACGTGGTGGAGCTTGAGGTAGAGGGGCTCGGCCGTCAGCGGCAAGAGTTCTACAGGGCCCGCTCTGGTTCGCTTGCAGCAGTAGGCACAGACAAGGCAACGCGGTGAGCACCGAGTTCGAGGGCCTCGTAGCGCTGGTCACCGGCGGGGCGTCGGGCATCGGCGCGGCTATCGCGGACCGGCTCGCCGCAGGCGGGGCGCAGGTCGCGGTGCTCGACCTCAACCCGTCCGGGACCCCGCACTTCGGCGTCGAATGCAACGTGGCCGACGACGCCTCGGTGCGTGCCGCCGTCGACACTGTCGCCCGGAAGTTCGGCCGCCTTGACGTGGTGGTCAACAACGCGGGGATCGGCGCCCAAGGGGACGTCTCAGCCAACGACGACGACGAATGGCACCGTGTGCTGGACATCAACGTGGTGGGCATCGCCCGCGTCAGCCGCGCGACCCTGCCGTACTTGCGCGAGTCGCCGGCAGCTGCGATCGTCAACACGTGCTCGATCGCCGCGACCGCCGGGCTACCGCAAAGGGCCTTGTATTCGGCGTCGAAGGGCGCTGTTTTGTCCCTGACTCTGGCCATGGCGGCCGACCATGTTCGCGAAGGGATCCGTGTCAACTGCGTCAACCCGGGCACGGTGGACACGCCGTGGGTGGGCAGGCTACTGGATTCCTCCGCCGACCCCGCCGCCGAGCGCGCCGCGCTCAACGCGCGCCAGCCACACGGCCGCCTGGTGGAGGCCGCAGAGGTGGCGGGCGCCGTTGCCTACCTCGCGAGCCCGCTGTCCGGCTCGACGTCGGGCACGTCGCTGGCGATCGACGGCGGGATGCAGGGGCTGCGGTTGCGTCCGGTGGGGTAGCCGCGTAACGCAACGCCCGCGCAACCCCTCTCCACGGCCGGTTCGCCTATGCTCAACACCAGGCAATCGATGGCGATCCACCAAGGAGCAGGGCATGAGCAATTGGCGCATCAGGGACTTCCACTCGTCTGACATGGACGGCATCCTGCACCTATGGGAGTCGCTCAAAGCGGACAATGTCGAGCCGGTCTATGCGCTCTCCGAGGTCCTCGCGTCGTGCGAGAAGGACCACGCCGTGGTGGCGGTGCAGGGCGAGCAGGTGGTGGGTGCCGCCGTCGGACGCGCGGCCCATGACCAAGGCTGGATCGTTTTCCTGGCCACTCTGCCAGAGTTCCGTGGCCGCGGGATCGGCACCTCGCTGCTGGCCGCCGTCGAGAACCGGATGACTCCGCACGGCCTCAACAAGCTCTCGGCGCTCATGCCGGAGTCCGAGACCCGTGTCGAAGCGTTCCTGGGCCGCGGCTTCCTGCTCAAGCAGAACCTGCACTACTTCGAGCGGACCATTCCGGTGCAGCGCCAGGAACTCGAGCCGTTGAGCCAGCTCGGCGGCCGCATCCTGGCCCGTGACCTGTGGGAAAACGTCGCCGGCATGCGCCGCGAAAAGGAACTGCTGGAACGACGCCTGGTCCTTCCCCTCGCTGAGGCCGATCTCGCCGATGAGTTCGGCGTGGTGCCGCCTCGCGCCGTCGTGCTCTTCGGCCCGCCTGGGACGGGCAAGACGACGTTCGCCAAGGCGATCGCGTCCCGGCTCGAGTGGCCGTTCGTGGAGGTCTTCCCCTCCCGCCTGGCCTCTGATCCCAAGGGCCTGGCCGGGGCGCTGCGCGAGACGTTCCTGGAAATCGCCGAACTGGAGCACGCGGTTGTGTTCATCGACGAGGTGGAGGAAATCGCGTCCCAGCGGTCGGGCGAGCCTCCGTCGCCTCTGCAGGGCGTCACCAACGAGCTCCTCAAGATCATCCCGGCTTTCCGCGAACAGCCGGGCCGCTTGCTGGTTTGCGCCACCAACTTCATCCGGGCCCTGGACACCGCCTTCCTGCGCCACGGCCGCTTCGACTACGTCATCCCCATCGGCCTGCCCGACGTCCATGCCCGCGAGGCCATGTGGCAGCGCTTCATCCCGGCCAGCGTGGTGGACTCGGTGGACGTGGCGCTGTTGGTGTCCCGGACGGGGGGCTTCTCCCCCGCGGACATTGAGTACGCGGCACGCAGCGCCTCACAGCGTGCTTTGGAAAAAGCCGTCTACACAGCCGGCGCTCCCGACGCCTCCGCCGGGGGCGCCGCACCGGCGTCGAACGCCCGCAAGGGACCGGTCACGCAGGACTACCTCGACGCCATCGCCGATACCCGCACTACCGTCAGCGACGAAGTCCACCAGGACTTCCTCGAAGACATCGACGTACTAGGCCGCGTTTAGAGCAACGCGGGGTCACTTACGGCCCATGTTCGGCCCCGGGATGGGCGCTAAGTGACCCCGCGTTGGAAGAGGAGGAACCGTGAACCTGTTTCTGACAATCCTGAGCGGGGTCGCCTGGACGACGGTCTACATTTGCGCGATCCGGATCGGGTTTCGCGACAAGACATATGCCATCCCGGCGGCGGCGCTGGGCCTGAACTTCGCGTGGGAGGTCATCTACGCGGTGCATTCGCTCAGCACGAGGCTCTCCGTGCAGGGCGTCATCAACATTGCCTGGGCGTTGGCCGACGTCGCCATTGTGTACACGTTCTTCGTGTTCGGCAGGCGGGAACTTCCCGGATTTGTCACGCGGCCGCTGTTCATCGGATGGGCGGTTCTGCTGGGCCTGGCCTCGTTCGCTGTGCAGTGGCTCTTCATCACCGAGTTCGATTGGGATCCCGCATCCCGGTACGCGGCTTTTCTGCAGAATCTCCTGATGTCCGGGCTATTCATTGCCATGTTCGCGGCCCGGCGGGGCTTGCGAGGCCAATCCATGGTGATCGCCGTCGCGAAATGGATCGGAACGCTTGCGCCCACCATCACCTTCGGGGTCCTCGAGAATTCACTGTTCATCCTGGGCATCGGCGTCCTCTGCAGCATTTTCGACCTGAGCTATATCGGGCTGCTGTTATGGGCGAAGAGAAACCCGGCCGCCCTCTCGCGGGATCGGGACTCGGGGGGCCTCCCGGCGGTACCCTGAACCATGTCCATGAATCCATTGCGCCATGCACTGTCGCGCATGGGCGGGCGCGATCCCCTGGAGCTGAATCGCACAGCCACGCCCTTGGAACTCTTCTTTGATTTGACGTTCGTTATCGCCTTTGGGGTTGCCGGCAGCCAGTTCGCGCATGAGCTGGCCGAGGCCCGTTTCGGCTCCGGGTTGATGGGCTTCACCTTCGCAATGTTCGCCGTCATGTGGGCCTGGATCAATTTCTCGTGGTTTGCCAGCGCCTACGACACTGACGACTGGGTGTTCCGCGTTGTCACCATGGTGCAGATGGTGGGTGTACTCATCCTTGCCATGGGCATCGAACCGATGTTCCAATCCCTCGATGAGGGCCACCGCGTGGACAACTCCACCATGGTGCTGGGCTACATCATCATGCGGTTGGCGTTGGTGTTCCAGTGGCTGCGCGCCGCGAAGCAGGATCCGGAGCGCCGAAGTGCTTGCCTCACCTACGCGAAGTTCCTGGTGGTGGCGCAGATCGGCTGGGTGGTGGTGCTGATTGTCCACGCCGACATCCTGACGAACTTCCTCATGGCCGCCCCGCTTTTCCTGCTGGAAATGGCGACGCCGACAATCGCCGAGCGCAAAGCCAAGACACCGTGGCACGCACACCACATCGCGGAACGCTACGGACTTCTGGCCATCATCGCCCTGGGCGAGTGCCTGATCGGAGCCATTGAATCCCTTCGGGCGATCGTGGCCCTTCATGGCTGGTCCGTTGACGCCGCCCTCGTTGGCCTCGGCGGTACGGGGCTGGCCTTTGGAATGTGGTGGATCTACTTCATCCTTCCGTCCGGCCACGCCCTGCATCACCAGCGGCACCGGGCATTCGCCTTCGGATACGGCCACATGTTCATCTTCGGGTCGATCGCAGCCACCGGCGGTGGACTTCACGTGGCGGCCCTCTTCATCGATCATTCTGCCCACATCAGCGCCACCATTGTAGTGGCCACCATCGCCGTACCCGTGGCCCTGTTCAAGGTAGCCCTGAGTTCGCTGTACGGCTACCTGTTGGGTTTCGACCGCGCACTCCTCGGAGTCACGGCTCTCGTGGTCGTGTTGCTCTGCGGCAGTGTGGGCTTGGCCGCCCTGGACGTCTCTGTTCCTGTCTGCATGATGGTGATTGTGGCGGCGTTGGCTATCTCGATCGTGATCGACGAACGGCGCGGGGCCGCACGCCGGGAAGCAGCCCTGGAAAGGCTGAGGGCACACCCGGCCACCTAGGCGAATTCGTGGGTCTGGGCTCGGGACCGCTGTACCGGCGGCACGCAGCGGACGGCCCGCACGCACGATGTCGCGGCGGGCTCACCGGCACGAACGTACCGATTCCCTGCCGCCAATCCTTGATTCGCCTCCCAAGTAAGCGGAAAATGATGAAACCGGCACGAACGTACCGGACACGCACAACGCGGATGCCCACAGAACACAACGAAGGATGGACATGTCCCCCTGGGAATTTACCGAGTCCCTCGGAGCCAAGGTACGTGCCCGCCGCGTTTCCCTCAGCCTGAGCCAGTCCGACCTCGCAGACCTCGCAGGAGTCTCGGAACGATTCGTCCGCTTCGTGGAGCAGGGGAAGACCACGGTCCAATTGGAGCCACTCCTCGCGGTCCTCGGCACACTGGGCCTTGAGCTCAAAGTGCAACCCGCGGGCAAGCAATCCAGCCAGTCATGACCTTCCACCGCATCGCCGACGTTTACAAGCAGGGCGTCCTGGCGGCGCGCATCGAGCGGCATGAAGGCGGCACCAAGTTCAGCTACTTGCCGCGGTACCTCGAATCAGGCGGTCCGGCCGTTGCCACTACGCTCCCATTGACAAATGAAGCAGTGTTCACCCCGAGCGGCGCGGTTCCGCCCTACTTCACGGGTCTCCTCCCGGAAGGCCGCCGCCTGAATTCCCTGCGCCGGGCGGTCAAGGCCAGCGCCGACGACGAGCTCGCGCTCCTCATGGGCGCGGGCGGGGACGCCGTGGGCGATGTCCAGACGGTCCCCCACGGCGAGCCGCCCACGGAAGGAGGCTCCGCCGTCGTGCTCGACTCGAAGCTGCCGCTCGACTTCGACGCTCTGCTCGGCGATTCGGGCCTTATCGATCCTGTGGCGTTGGCGGGTGTGCAGGACAAGTTGTCGGCCGGGATGATTTCGCTTCCGGTGGCGCAAGCGGGCAAGCGCTTCATCCTCAAACTCAATGCGCCCGAGTTCCCGTTCGTGGTGGAAAACGAGTTCCTCATGTTCCGTTTTGCGCGCAAGCTCCGGATCCCGGTGAGTAGCGTGCAGTTGGTGCACGACGTCGGCGGGCGAGCCGGGCTGCTCGTCGAGCGTTTCGATCGCCTCACCGGAGCCGACGGCACTCCCGTGCGTCTCGCCGTCGAGGACGGCGCCCAAGTGTTGGGACTCTATCCTGCGGACAAGTACAGCGTGCCGTTCGGCGAGGTTTGCGCGGCTTTGGCGGCGCATTGTTCCGCGCCGCTGCCGGCCTTGCGGAACCTGGCCATCCAACTGGCTTTCGCTTGGCTCAGCGGCAACGGCGACCTCCACGCGAAAAACGTGTCCATGCTTCAGTCGCAGGCAGGGGTTCAGTCGCCGCAGGGCGAGTACACCATCGCCCCGGTCTACGACATCCCCTCCACGGTGGTCTATGGGGACAAGACGCTCGCGCTCGGAATCGGCGGCAAGAAGAGCGGAATCTCCCGAAAGCACTTCCTTGCCTGGGCCGGGAAGCTCGGACTGACGGAGCGCGCAGCGGAGGGAGTTTTGGGACTCGCGCTCAAGGCTTCGGGACCGCTCATCGCAGAGCTCGACGCCGGCGCCTCGCCTTTCGGGGCGGTGCAGACAAGGGACTGGATCAAGGAGCTAAAGCATCGGCGAAGGCTGATGGGCGGGTAACTTTCCCTGCACCAGGGGTCAAAGCGGCAGTTGAACTATCGCTTATTGCGTACCCGTTAACACCAGCCCGATCGTGGCATAAAGTAAGGGCACCAAACGATATCTGCGTGGGTCGCGGAGCGGCCTGGCGCAGAATCAGCATTTGCATCCGCAGACTAACAAGGGAGACCCTCATGTTGCTTTGGATAGCCATCATTATCGCTGTTCTCTGGCTTCTCGGATTGATTGGCAACATCGGCGGCGGGTTCATCCACCTGCTTTTGGTTGTTGCGGTGATCGTCCTGATTTTCCACTTCCTCCGTGGAAGATCCCGCGTGTAAATATCAACCGTTCAATCCAAGGTTCACCCGCATGGCGACGCTAGGCTCGCTCTCAGAGGCGAGACGGGCTCGCCGCGAGCCAAGGGATTGAACGTATGGCACAGCAGGCCGGACACCAATCGACATCCACGACGGGCGCTCTTCCGCATTCGCGCTCTTATCTGAGACCTACGCGGTTGCTCTCCCAAAGCGAGCGTTCAAAGCTCCACCCATCCGTCCTGGCAGAGGCCGAGCGCCGGGCCGCAAGCATTCAGCTTCGAGTCGCGGACGCAATCACGGCCTTCGCCGGATCGATGAACTTCGTCTACCTGCACATTTTGCTTTTCGCCGTGTGGATGCTCGTGTTCGAGCAGAGTCCGTGGCCGACGTTGACCCTGATCGTCTCGCTCGAAGCGATCTTCCTCTCGACCTTCGTCATGATCGGACAGAACCGTCAAGCGGCTTTCCAGCAAGTGAAGGCGGACCATGACTACAACGCCCAGGAGCAGCTGCTCGAGGAGAACACCGAGCTGACGCGTGCGATTCACGAGCTCACCGCCCAGATCCACCAGCGGGTCCTCGCGGAGGTCACCGCGCCCACCGCGCGAGAGGCGGTTGCCGCTGCCAACCCGCGGCCGGATGACCCGACGAAACCGTAGGCAGGTGGGACCTACCGGGTCGAACTGCTAGTCCGCCAACTGATCCAGCTCGTACAGCAGATCCGTGTTGATGCGCTCCACGATCAAGTGGCTTTCGCCCCGGGGCACCGCCTTGTAGAGCACTTTCCGGGCGTCCGCGTAGCGCGTGGGCGACACTTTGTCTGGCCACTTCTCCGCAAATGCCTGTACGCGCTCCGGCAAGGAGTTGTGGGCATTGCAGGCGATCTTGACCAAGGTGGCATCGTGGTCCTGCGCGATATGCAGAATGACGGCCTCATCGTTAGCCGGGTCGTCCTGGAAGCGGCGCGTCACGCGTTCGATGATTTCTACGGCGCGTTCGGAAACGCCCATGTCCAGCAATGCTTGTTTGGTGATGGGCGTGTCCTTGGCGATGTCGTGCAGGTAGCCGGCGATCCGGATATCGTCATCGAAATCGGCAAGCGCATCTCCGACCGCCATCACGTGCTCACTGTGCGGCCGTTTCAGTTTGTCCTTCTGGCGGTTGTGCGCCACCCCGGCAAGGACCATGGCTGTTTCAACAGTGAAGGTCACTTTTCATCCTTCTGCGCCAGTTCGGTGACTGCCTTCCGCACGGCGGCGCTCAGCTCGAGGTTGCGGCATCCTGCTCCACCCGGCTCGGCCTGTTGCGGCACGTATCCGAAGGCGAGTTCATACACAGGGTCAGCGAACCCCAAAGATGCGCTGGCGCCGTCGTGCCCGAACGCCCGGTAGCTGCCGTAAGGCGAGCGTGCATGCGATTTCATGAACACCGTCCCAAAGCAACTGGTCTCGCCGAACACGCGGTCGATGCCGAAGACCTGCTCGGCCGAGACGGCCTGGATGGTCTCTTCGCTCAGGAGGGGCGCGACGGCGGGTCGGTCGCCGTCGGGGCCAAGTCCGGTGAGTGCCGCAGCGTAGACGCGGGCCATGCCTTCGGCGCTGGCGACCCCGGCGGCGGAACTCAGGCCGGCTGCGCGGACCTCGCGGATATTAGGCAGGTCAAGGATGTCCCCCACCGCAGAGTTTGCCGAAAGGCCGAAATGGCTCGCGGGATCAATCCACGGCTGGGAGGGGTCCTCGGCCCAACGGAGGGTGGCGTAGCGAGGCTCCTCTGACTCAGGCAGCCCCAGGAAGAACTGGGCGCCCGTGACCGAGCGGATGCGTTGTTCGTAGATTTCCTGGAGGGTGGACCCGGTGATCCTGCGGCAAAGCTCCTCCATGAAGACGCCGATGGTCAGGGCGTGGTATCCGAAGGCGGCCCCGGGTTTCCAGAGCGGCCGCATCTGCGCGAGTTTGGCGGCGGCCAGCTCGGAGTTGTTGTACTCCGCCAGGGTGAGTCCGCCTTCAACTCCCAGAAGCCCGGCCTGGTGGGAGAGCAGCTGGGCCACGGTAATCGTGGCCTTTCCTTCGGCGCCGAATTCCGGCCAATACTTGACCACTTCGGCGTCGAGGTCCAGGAAGCCGTCCTGGATCAAAAGTGCGATGACCAGCCCGGACACTCCCTTGGAGCAGGAGAAGACACCGGTTACGGAATCCGGGCGGCGGTGCGGCCCGCCGCTGATGTCCAATACCTTGACTCCGCGGTGGTAGGCCGCGAGCTGGGCTGAATATTCCGGGTCCTCGCTGAGGAAACGGCCAAAGAGTTCGGCTACCGGTTCGAATCCAGGGGCAATCGTCTGTGCATCCACCCGGACAGCCTAATCCCTTCTGCCCCCTAACCTCGCTACACTCGGCCAGGGAACCCGGCAGAATGGGCCCACCTTCTACCCCCTAACCTCGCTACACTCGGCCAGGGAACCCGGCAGAATGGGCCCACCTTCTGCCCCCTAACCTCGCTACACTCGGCCAGGGAACCCGACAGAATGGGCCCAGCCGGGAGTGTCCATGGTCACCACGATCTTGCCCTTGGCGCGTCCTTGCTCCAGCGCGGCGAAAGCGTCGGCGATCTTTTCGAGCGGATAGCTGCTGTCCACCACGGGTTGCAGTTTCCCTTCGGAAACCAGGCGGGACAGGAATTTCAAGTCCTCGCCGCTGGGGTGCATGAAGAGGTAACGGTACCGCACGTTGGCTTCACTGGCACGGCTCCGGATTCGGAGGCTGATTGCCCAGAACAGCGCGGTCATCCAGGCCGGAGCCGCAAGGTCTTTCAGGGCCGTCTGCGGTTCGGGCATCCCGGCGATGCTGACCACCTTCGAGCCCGGCTTGAGGATCTTGAACGTCTGGTCCAGCGTCTCGCCGCCCACGAGGTCCAGCGCGGCATCGAAGCCGCTGAGCACTTCGGCCAGGTTTTCCTTCGTGTAGTCGACGACGGCGTCCGCCCCGAGCCGCCGCACCAACTGTTCCCCACGGGGAGACGCGGTGGTGGTCACCTCGGCGCCAAAGTACTTGGCCAGCTGGATGGCGAGGGTTCCCACTCCGCCCGCGCCTCCGGAGATGAACAGCTTGGTCCCGGGCTTGATCTTGAGCTCGTCGCGCAATGCCTGCAGCGCGGTGAGGCCCGCCAAGGGAAGGCTCGCGGCCTCGGTGTAGCTGAGCGACCTTGGCATGAGCGCCACGAAATCCTCGTGGACGGCGGCGTGCTCGGCAAAGGCTCCCAGCAGCGTCTTGTCCACACGGGCAAACACCCGGTCTCCCGTGGCAAAGCGGGTGACATCCGGGCCAACAGCCTCCACGATCCCGGCCAGTTCGCTTCCGGCCACCAAGGGCAGCCTGGGCCTGGTAATCACCCGCACCGCACCTTCGCGCTGCTTGTAGTCCACAGGATTGAGCCCCGCAGCAAACACTCTGACCAGGACCTCGCCCGGACCGGCAATCGGCCTCGGGACGTCCTGCAGCTCCATTGCGTCGGCGCCGCCGTAGCGGGTCAGCACATAGGCGAGCACTTAGGCCCCTTTCCGGAGGGTTGATTGCTGAATGCCATTCCATATCCATGGCCCGCGTGGCAATCGGGCCGGATCAAATCTATCCAAGGCCTCGCCAAGCGGCCCTCCCGGCAAGCCGAGCGATTCCAGGATCACGTCCCGCACCTCCCCGGCGGACAGCCCGACGGCGGCAAGGTCGCCAAGCGTCACCGCACCGTCGCGTTTGGCCAGGCGGGCGCCGTCGCGATTCAGCACCAAGGGGACATGGGCATATTCCGGCACGGCTAAGACCAACAAGGAGGCCAAATAGGCTTGGCGGGGTGTGGAGGAAAGGAGGTCGTCTCCGCGGACCACTTGGTTCACGCCTTGCTCCGCGTCATCCACCACCACGGCCAAATTGTAGGCAGTGACGCCGTCGTTCCGCCGGAGCACAAAGTCATCCACGACGCCCGTGTATTGTCCGTGCAGCCCGTCCTCCACAGTCCATTCATGCGTATCGGCGCGGAGCCGGATGGCGGCCGGGCGTGAGGCCCGCCGGATCTCAAGCTCCGCCGTCGAAAGGTTCCTGCACGTCCCCGGGTAGGCGCCCTGTGGCGCGTGCGGGGCGGACGGCGCGTCCTGGATCTCGCGTCGCGTGCAGAAGCATTCATACGTCAGTCCGGCGTCGGTGAGCCGCGCGATCGCGTCGTTATACAGTCCGGAACGGTCCGTCTGGCGGACGACGGCGCCGTCCCACGTCACGCCGACGGCTTCGAGATCGCGGAGCTGGACTTCCTCGGCGCCGGCCCGCGCACGGTCGAGGTCCTCAACGCGCAGCAGGAAGGCGCGGCCCGTGGAACGAGCGAAGAGCCAGGCGAGCATGGCCGTGCGCAGATTGCCCACGTGAAGCTCGCCGGAGGGGCTCGGAGCGAAGCGGCCAGCGGAAGTCATGGCACAAGACTATGCGCCGCCGGGCGTGCCTGCAGGATTCAGGCGAGGTCGGGGCCGCTGGGAGAATTGGGTACCTTTAGTTTCCAAAGAGAGGACCAACATTGAGCTCAGCTCGAGTCAAGGCGACGGTTTCCTTCTGGAAAGCCGAAGAAGGTTGGGGGGAACTTATTCTTCCCGACGGGAAGAAATGCTTCGGACATTTCTCGGTCATCGAGCAATCAGGCGGATACAGGTCCCTCAATGCAGGCGATCTGGTGGAGGTCGAATGGACCGCCGCCTCCCAAGATGAATACGACTTTGTCGCGGTGTTGATTCAGCCTTTTTGAGAACACGACCCGGGCAGCACAAGAGCCCCCCAGCTACCGCAACGCATTCGGTGGCTCAGGGGCTCTTATGGTGGTGCCGGCCACCCTTCATGGCGACGCCGGCGGGGTGCGGAAAGACGATGCGTGAACAAGAGTCAATCAGCGGCTGCGTCTTTGCGGGACGGTGTTCCGGGTTGCCGGGTGGTGTGCCGGGGGATCCGTAGCCTGTGGGGTCCGGCGGTAGCCCTTCCCCTTGTTGCCACTATTTCAACAGGAACACTACAACTGGCGCAACGGACTCAACCGTCACTGGTCAATCTGACTAATTCTTTAGCGGAACATGAACAGGAGATGGTCACTTTGCCGAAGTTGGCTCGGCAGCGGCCCACGCGGCCATCGCTCCACGGAGCGCAGCACAAAGCTTGGTGGACACTTGGTCCTTGTCCAGGCCGACGGTGTTGAGCAGATCGAAAATTTCCCGGGGGTCGAAGAGGATGTTCCACAGGAACATGGCTTCGTCCCCCAGGGGCGGGAGGCCGAGTTCCTCACAGGCCTCGCGGAGTGGCCGCTCCAAAGCCTCGGCCTGGATGGTCAGGTAGTACGCGCCGGAGCGAAGACGGGCCAGGTACCCTTCGCCGGAACGGGTGTGGACCATGGAACCGCCGTGCTTGATGACGAGGCCCACCCAGTGCCGGCTGACGCTTTCCAGCAGTTCCACCCCGGACGTGGTCTGGGCAACGCTGAAATCGCGTAGCTTCTCGCCAACACCAAAACGGAACGCGGCCAGGACGTCCTCGACCGAGGCGAAATGCCGGTACGCCGTTGCGGGAGAGATCTCGGCTTCACGGGCGATGTCCGTCATACTCACCGGGCCCTTGGCCTTGGCGAAGAGCTTCCCGGCGGCCCGCACCAGCTGGCGGCGGTTGCGTTGGGTGTCGCTGCGCATGGGCGCCCCCTTCCGTGTCAGATTCCAGCGTAGCGCCTGAGCGGCGGGCGCTACGCTGGCCACGTCCGCGGCACTCACCGGAGCTCGGCCAATCCGGCGGCCAGCCGCTCCACACCGGCGGTAATCGCCCCGGAGCTGGCGGCGTAGGACAGGCGCAAGTGGAACTCGCCGTTCCGGCCGAATTCGCTGCCGGGACGGACGGCCACGCCGTGGTTGCGAAGGTGGGCCACCATCGCGGCCGCCGGCAGCTCGACGTCGTACTTGGGGAAAAGGTAGAACGCACCTTCCGGCGAGCTGACCGTAAGACCCGGAATCTGCTGGAGACCGTTGGCCATGAGCTCCCTGCGCAAGGCATAGGAGGCGTGCATGCGTTCGATGTCCGGTCCGCACGTCTTCAGGGCGGTCAGCGCCGCGTATTGCACGGCCTGGTTCATGGAGCCGTTGAAGGTGTTGTGAACCCGGGCGGCGGAGGCGATGACGTCGGACGGGCCCCAGAGGTAGCCGACGCGCCAGCCGGTCATGGCATAGCTCTTGGAGAAGGTCTGGCAGTAGATGGTCCGGCCGGCCAGCGCTTCGACTTCGAGCGCCGAGGTGAAGGGTTCGGGCGTGTAGACAAGATCGCTGTAAGCCTCGTCCGAGAGGATCAAGGTGTCGGTTCCGGCCACCATGTCGGCGAGGGCTTCAAGTTCGCGTCGGGAATGCACAATACCAGTGGGGTTGGAGGGGTTGCAGAAGACGAACATCTTGGCGCCTTCAAGCGCGGTGGCTAGTGCCTCGAGGTCCCAATGCAGGTCATCGGCAAGCGGCACCGGCACGGTGATGCCCCCGGCCATGCTGACGAGGTCCGCGTATAGGGAATAGGTGGGGTCCGGGATGACCACTTTGTCGCCCGGGTTGACGACGCCAAGGATCGCCGCGGACAAGCCGGCCGTGCCGCCTTGGGTAATGAGCACGTCGCCTGGGCTGGCCACTCCGCCGAGGAGCTGGCCGATACGGGCAGCCAGCTCCTCGCGAAGCACCAGCTCGCCGAGCAACGGCGAGTAGTGGGTGAAGCCGTCCTCGAGGGCACGGGCGGCTGCTGCTCGAACCTGGGCCGGGGTGTCGAAATCCGGCTCGCCCATCGCCAAGGAGACAAGGTCCCCCTTGGATTGGGGCTGCTGCACCCGCAGCGATGTGCGCTGGATGCGCTGCACCGCCTCGGAAGGCTGGAAATCGGCGACGGCGGTGGCTGGCTCGAGTGTCATGAGGGTCCTGATCTGGGTGGTTGCTTCGGGGGTGGTTGTTCTAGGGGCGCGCGACGCGAGGCCTGCTGGCGACGCAGCGGAGGGCGCGTAGAGCCTGCGGGGTTTCATCGCTGCGGCGCCTGGCCTGCGGGAGCCTCATCGGCAGGGGCTCCTGCCCAGCGGCTGATCTCGATGTCGCCGGAGGTATCCCGCTGGATCGTGGGGGCGATGACGAGTTCCTGGACCACGGTGCGCTGGGGCAGCGTGGCCACGAGGTGGATGGCTCGGGCCACGTCCTCGGGCTGCACCATGGCATCGCGCTCCTCTGCGCGGGGCGGGCGGGCGCGGTTGTCCAGGATGGGCGTCGCGGTTTCACCGGGCAGGATGGTCACCGCACGCAGCCCGTCGTTGCGGAAGGTGTTGTGGAGGTACGTCATGAAGTTCCGGACCGCAGCCTTGGCAGCGCCGTATGCGGCGCCACCGAGAAGGTTCGGATTCACTGCGGCGAGCGAGGAGACCGTGATGATGGTTCCGGTCTTGCGGGCCAGCATGTCCGGAAGGACCGCTTGGCTGAGCAGGTAGACGGCGTTGAGGTTGACGTCCAGGACGTCATTCCACTCCTGCTGGCTGATCCAGCGGACGTTGAGGACCTTGCTGGAGCTACCCGCATTGTTGACGAGGATGTCGACTTGGCCCAGATTCCCGTGGATCCACTCCAGCAGCGCATCTACATCTTCCTTGGAGGTGATGTCCGCGGCCCGGGCAATGGCGCGGCCACCGTCGGCGACGATTTCCGCGGCGAGTTCCTGCAGGACGTCTTCACGCCGCCCCACCAGCACCACTGCGGCCCCCTCGGCTGCCAGCAGGGCCGCCGTCGAGCGTCCCATGCCCGTACCGGCGCCGGTGATAATCGCGAGCTTGCCGTCCAGAAGTCCCATGGTTTCAGTTCCTTGCGTTTTTAGTGTGAGTCATTTGAGATGCCGATCACATATGAGAAGAGTTTCTCATTTTAGAGAATGATGGTCAAGTGTTTTCGCACGGCCGATGGGTCACGCCGCAGCGGGACTCGGCGAGGAGGCCGCCGCAAAGCTTGCGGCGACAGGAAGCCCGACGGCGGCAAACAGTGCGTGCACGTGCTCTTCCAGATTCACCAAACCGCGCTGCTGTTCCCGGTATTGCTCCACTGCTTGCTCGTTGCCGATCCAGCGGAAGCTCATCTTCCGGCCGGGGCTGGCCTGGCCCAACATGGACAAGGAAGCCTTGGCTGCCACTGCGACGATCGGGTAGCCCGCGGTCAACGTCCTTGAGCGGCCCAGGATGATGAGTTCGTCGCCATGCGGGATTTCGAATGCGCCGATGGGGACCCCATGGGACACGATTTCCCCGAGCCCTTCGGGATGCACAACCGGGCCGTCCAAACGCAGGCCCACGTGGTTGGATTTGGCGCCTACCGTGTAGTGGCTGGAGCTGAGCAATTTCCGGATGCCCGGCGTCCTGTCCGTTTCGGGACCGACGACGACGTCGATGGTCCACACGTCCGGGCTGAAGTCCGGCAGGGGAACTGGAAGCCGGAACAGGGGCTGGGTCAGGAACGGGTGTGTGAATCCGCGGTACCGGCTGTGCAGGGTGAGCGTCTGGCCTGGGGCGAGCTGTTGTGGGAAGCCCATGCGGGATTCCGGCGCTGCGCTGCCCATGAAGCGGGCAGTTTCCAGCTCCCCGCTGAAGGCCAGGTAATTCCGCATGCCACCGCTGGCCTTGGCAATCACAACTCGGGCTCCGGCGGGGAGGCAAAGCGGCTCCCACAACCCCACCGGATCCCCGTTGACCGTGACCTCGGCCGGGACCCCGGTCACAGCGCACATCACGTCATGTGTGGCTGTGAAGGCGAAACGTCCTCCCATGATTTCCAGGCACGCGGCCTTACGGCTGTTTCCGACCAGGATGTTGGCGACCGCCGCGGAGTACTGGTCAGCCGCGCCTCCGCAGGGGACTCCCATGAATTCGGAATTCTCGCGGCCCAGGTCCTGGAACGTGGACAGCCAACCGGCCTCGCTTACTTTGATGCTGATGGCGTGTTCAGGGAAGGTCACTATTGCCCCCTTCAGCGCCGTTCCAGCCAGTGCCGTCAGAGGCGACGCCTTCCGGGGTGGCCCTCAGGAATTGCCCTTCAAGCCGCGACCATTCACTCTCCGGCACCACGTCGAAACGCACCAGATCCCCCGGTTTGTAGGACGTCGCGGGATCTTCCCGGATGTCGCAAATGGTGAGCGGCGTCCGGCCGATCACCTTCCAGCCGCTCGGTCCGGGGAACGGCTGGATGATGGCGTTGGTACCGGCCACCATGACAGACCCGGGCTCCACGTTGGTCCGAGGCTCGACGCAGCGGCTGACCTGGCCAGGGAATTGCACACCGCCCATCATGGGGGCCATGGCCGCGGCCAACAGGTTGATGGTCAGCACCGAGGACTGGAACTGCTGCAGCATTGCTTCCGGGCGCAGGCCCAACTCCTCGGCCACATCCTGAAGGTCCGGGGAGAATTCCTCGCCGACCACCATCGGGATGACAAAAAGTGCTTGGGAAGCACTGGGAGCACCCGGTTCCAGGCCGCTACCGGCAACCGCCAGGCGGATGGTCTGGGCCAATTGTTCGTGGGTCACAGCCAGGCAATCGAACTCGACCAACAGGGACTCAACGCCGGCCACGATGTCCAGCACCCCGTACGGCCGAACCTCCAGCAGCACGTCGCGGAGCCGGCGGCCCGCCGCCCGGCGGAAGTCGCCGTCGTCGTTCTTGACCCGGAGCATGAGGGCTGAGTCGCCGAACGGCTCGGCTTCCAGTTCGGGCGGGTGGTGCAGCCGCTCCGCGGGTGCTGTGTGGGTGGTCATGAGTCCTGCTCGGTGGTGCGGGTGATGGATCCGGGTTGCTGCTCAGCTTCAGACCGTGGCGAGCCGGGCCTTTTCGGCGAGGACTTCCTGTAGCCCGGCGGCTTTGATGCCTGCCTTGTCGAGGGCCGCACGCAGGGCCGTGCCGTTCTGGAGGACCTGCGGGTGGTCGCCGTGGAGGAGGACGACGTCGGCATCGTGGCCCAGCGGGACCACCTTGCCGGTGACGGCGCGGACGGTTCCTTCGGTCACCACCTGAACCACGCGGCGGCCGATTTCCTCGGGGTCGTGAAGGAGTGCGCCTTCGCTGTTGCGGGAGACCGGCATGCCGTCTTCTCCGTAGCCACGGTCCGCGAGGAAGACATAGCCAACCTGAAGGCCGCGTTTGCGGGATTCATCGGCCAAAAGACCGTTCTGGCAGATCACGATGTAAGAGGGGTCGTAGGCCTTGATGGCGTCCGTGATGGCCCGGGCGTGCTTGGTGTCGGTCTGGGCGATGCTGCCCATGCGCCCGTGCGGTGCCACGTGGCTGATCTTGCCGCCGTGGATGCGGGCGAACGCGTCCAGGGCGCCGATTTGATAGAGGACGTCGGTGCGGATTTCTTCTTCGCTGGCTTCGATGAGGCGGCGGCCGAAGCCCACCAGGTCCGGATATCCGGGGTGGGCGCCGAGTTCGATGCCGCGCTCCACGCAGGCCTTGACGGTGGCATCCATGACCCTCGGATCGCCGGCGTGGAAGCCGCAGGCGATGTTGGAGGCGGTGACGAGGCCGAGCAGGGCGTCGTCGTCGCCGATCGTGTAGTTGCCATAGCTTTCGCCGAGGTCTGCGACGACGGCGACTGAATTGATGCTCAAGGTGACTCCTGCTTCTGTTCCTGGTTAGGAGGTTCTGTTGTCTTGCTTGGTGTTCGACGGCGGCGGCTGCCGTTTCGCTGGCGGGCGGCCGCCGCCGTCGGGGTTCTGGTTTTACTAGTGAGTCTGCAGGGGCTGTCCCTTGGTTTCCTTCAGGAAGTAGACCGAGACGAGCGTGATGATGGCCGTCCCGATCGAGGCGTACGCGGGAACCATGCTGTTGCCGGTGGCCTTGATCAGTTCCGTCATGACCAGCGGGGCGCTGCCGCCGAAGATGATGGTGCTGATGCTGAAGCCGATGCTGTACGCGCTGTAGCGGACAGTAGTGGGGAACATTTCGGTCAGCACAGTGTGGACGACGGCGGCGTGGCCGGAGAACGCGATGGCCATCACGACCGTGGCAACACAGGCCAGCGGCATGTTGCCAGTGGTGATCATTGCAAACATCGGGTAGGAGACACCGGCCATGAGCACTGCGGAGAGAGCCAATACGGGTTTGCGTCCGATGCGGTCGGACAGGCGGGCCATGAGCGGGATCGAGATGATGATGGCCACCAAGCTGACGGCGGTGACGAGGAGCGCCTGGAGCATGGTGAAGTTGTTGCCCGCACCGAGCTGGGTCTTCAGGTACGTGGGCATGTAAGCGAACAGGAGGTAGTAACCGGGGCCGTTCAGCGCCGGGAGGAAGATGGTCAGGGCGATGGCCTTGAGGTGGCGCTTGGAGGTGAAGACAGTGCGCAGCGGGTTGCGTTCCACCTCGTTGCGCTCTCGGAGTGCCGCGAAGTGCGGGGTGTCTTCCATCTTGGAGCGGATGTAGAAGCCGACGTAGCCCAAGGGCAGGGCGAAGAGGAACGGAATGCGCCACGCCCAGGATTGCATGGTCGAGTCGCCGAGGGTGGTGATGAGGCCGGCGGAGAGGGCGCTACCGAAAAGCAGGGCGCAGAAGGAACCGACCGCGATGAAGCTCATGGAGTAGTTGCGGTGCTTGTTGTGGGCGTATTCGCCCACGAAGGCCATGGCGCCTGCCACTTCCCCGCCGGCTGAGAAGCCCTGAAGGATGCGGAACAGGATCAGCAAGGCCGGAGCGGCCCAGAAGATGACCGAGTACGACGGGATGAGGCCGATGCAGGCAGTGGCCCCGGAGATGAGGAGCAGGAGGACAGCGAGCAGATTCTTGCGGCCCAGCCGGTCACCAAGGAAACCGCAGATGACGCTGCCGAAGGGGCGGGCCAGGAAGCTCACCAGGAAGCCGACGTTGGTCAGGAGCAAGGAGCCGACGTCCTTGGAACCCATGATGTTCATGGCCAGGTACGTGGTCAGCAGGCCGTAGATGCCGTAGTCGTACCATTCCACGAAGGAACCCATGGTGCCGGCAAAGGTTGCTTTGCGCACCATCCTGCCGTCAGCGGTTACGACTTTGATTTGAGCGGTGTTCAGTTCCACTGAGTCCGTCGATTGCTTTGTCATGGTGGGTGCTTTCAGTCTATGAGGGGGCTGGGGTGGGAGAAAGCGCTAGCTGTATTCGCGGGTGATTTCCGCGGTCATCTCGGCCTCGTGCGCGGCCACGGCGATGACCCGTTCCAGGATTTCGGCGGCACGGGCCTGGGGGATGATGACCACTCCGTCGTCATCGGCGGCGACGATATCGCCCGCCGAGCAGACGATTCCGCCGATTGCTACGGGTTCGCCGATGACACCCGGGCCGTTCTTGAACGGACCGGCGGGGGTGACACCCCGCGCAAAGACGGGGAACTTGATTTCGGTGATGGTGGCGCGGTCCCGGATGTAGCCGTCAATGACCGCGCCGGTGGCGCCCGCGGCTTCGAAGCGCTGGGACAGTTGCTCGCCGACGAGGGCGCGGTGTTCGTGGCCGAAGCCGTTGATGACCATCACATCGCCGGGCTGGATGTAGTTCAGCGCTTCGATGACGGCGGCATTGTCTCCGGCGGCGCCCAGGACGGGCAGTGCCGAGCCGACGCAACGGGCGCCTTCCCAGACCGGGCTGATTCCGCCGTCGACGATTCCAAGCCGCTCCATGGCGTCACCGATGTTTGCCACGGGGAACGCTTCGAACGCACGGACCAGTTCGCGGGGCGGCCGGGTCCAGGATGCGGTGCGGACGGTCAGTTCGAGTGTTGTTGCCATTTTCTTCGCCTTTGGTTTCTTCCCAAGAGCCGGCGCCTTGGGTGCCGATCTTCTTGAGACGTCAATCACATATGAGAAGAGTTTCGCGTTTTAAATTCATGCCGTCAAGGCTTTCCCGTTACGGGCATGTAAATGATTCGCAACCATGGCTCGGGGCGAACTGGTCCCGCCGGTGGGCTGCTCGGCCGGGATTGTGCGGGAGAATGGGTTTCGGCTGGACATTCTGACCAGTCGGATCTTCCGCGACTAGGCAGAAAGCGTTAGCGATGCAGGAATTGGATTCAACGGACAAGCGGATCCTTGCCGCGCTCGACGACGACCCCCGGGTGCCGATCATGGTCCTCGCCCAGCGCCTGGGCCTGGCGCGCGGGACGGTCCAGTCGCGCCTGGAGCGAATGTCGGCGTCGGGCGCTTTGCGTCCGAACAGCAGCCGCGTGCTGCCCTCAGCACTGGGCCGCGGCGTTGCGGCGGCGGTAAGTGCGGAGTTGGATCAGAGCCGGCTGAACGAGGCCATCGCTGCCCTGCGCGACATCCCGGAAGTACTCGAATGCCATGCGCCGGCCGGCGACACCGACCTCATCATCCGCGTGGTCGCCACAAGCCCGGATGATCTATACCGGGTATCCGAAGAGATCAGGCTATGCCCGGGAATCGTGCGCACGTCCACTAGCATGTTCCTGCGCGAGGTGATTCCATACCGGACGACGGGGTTGCTGCGAGGCTGAGGTCATATCTGGAAGTAGTGGTTTCTTCTGGGTTTCCGGTCCGGGTCGGTGTGGGGTGGCGGGATGAACCAGGGCACGCCTGTTTGGACTTCGATGCGCCAGTCTTCCTTGTGGATCAGGTGATGGTGGTGGCTGCACAGGAGCGTGCCGTTGGCGGCGCTCGTGGGTCCGCCCCGGGACCAGTACTCGATGTGGTGGGCCTCGCACCACGGGGCCGGCATGGTGCACCCGGGGAAGGCGCAGCCCTTGTCCCGCGCCGTGATCGCCTTGCGCAGGTGCGGCGGGAAGAGCCTTGAGGCCCGGCCGATGTCCAGGACCTGGCCCTCGCCGCCCAGGACCACGGGGATGATGTCCGCGTCGCAGGCTAGTCTGCGCAACGTAGCTGCCCGGACGGGCCCGGTGAACGTGAAGGACCCGGTGCTGCTGAACCCGGTGCCGGTGACCTGCCGGGGGCGGCCGAACAGGGCGGGCTGGCCGGAAACCTCAAACCCCGGCCGGCCGGAACCCTCGCGCCCGAATTGGCCCGTGGGCTCATTTCCAAACGGCGCAGCTTCCCCGAAGGGCTCGGGCTGCCCGTTCTTGGATTGCTGGGCCTGGCTGTATTGGGTGAAGAGTTCGCGGTGGTCGATGGTGGCCATGATCTGCGGGCGGTGGCCGCCGGTGGCGGGCAGGGACCCGGTGGCCAGGGCGAGCCGGCAGGCGCCGACCAAACCGTCCAGGAGCTTCTGCGCCCTCGACCTCCGCTCCAGCGGCTCGTTTCCACCGTCCGGATTGTTTCCGCTGTCCGGATCTGCAGGTCGGTCGTTTCCTTCCACGCCGGCGCCGGTGCCCTCGGGTAGGCGGGTGCGGGGGTTGGTGGCGGTGTTCATGACGGTGAGCAGGTGTTCGTATTGTTCGGTGGTGGCGTAGATCTCCACGTGCTGCAGGCCGTGTTTGGGGCGGCGCAGGAACGCGCCCTGGTGGTAGCGGAGGGATTCTTCGGAGGGTTCCGGGCCGTCCTGGTCGATCGCCTCGACCCAGCGCCGGGCGACCCTGGCCAGGAAATCCGGATCGTTCTCCTGCGCGGTGCGGGTCAGGGCGTGTTCCATCTCCGCCGCCTTCTCCGGGCCGCACAGTGGACGCACCTTCTCCACGGCCATCGTGATGATCCCGGCTGTCCGCGACCCGATGACCCCGGACGCCAGCGCCGCGGCCGTTTCTTCGTGCCGGGGCGGGACCGTCTGTCCGGTGAGGCCGCGGCCCGGCACCAGGTCCCGGGCCAGGGCCAGACGGCGCCTGGCCTCGGCGGCACTGATCCGCAGCAACGAACGCAGATGCTCAGCCGTGTTCCGGAACTCTCCGCCACGAGCGCTCCCGGTTCCCCGCACCGAAGAAGCCGCATCCGCCTCACGGCTGACAGTCCCTGGGCCCTGCAACGCCCCACCCGGCACCGGGCCGGAGGCACCACCCTGCGCGTCCATGCGGCCTGCCATGGTCTCGGAGGTCCAGCCCACGCCAGGGCCCGTATCCGCCTCCGCGGCCCAGCCCGTCGTCCAGCCCGGCTCGGTGGCGGGTTCAGCGCTCCGGGCCCTGTCCAGCCCTGCAGCGGCGAGCAGTTGGAGATAATCCAGGGCGCGGGAAAGTTCCTCAACCCCGGACACGAACGCGACGGCCTCTTGGAAACCCAGCCGTCCGACGTCGTCGGCCGCCTTGCCGGCCAGCGACCTGACTGCCGCCACGGCCCCGTCCAGAACGGCCTGCCGACCGCCGAGATCGCGCGGATCTGCGAAGGCCAGCCCGCCCGGAAACCCGCCCGCAACCCCGGCAAAGCGCGGCGCCCGGGCATGATGGGACGCCACGAAAAGCCCGCCGGACCCAAGGTCCTGCCGGGTACCGACGCATCCGATCGCTTCCATGGAAACACTCTGCCAGGGGGCTACGACATTTTAGGCCGGTCCCAGATCCGGCCACCGATACCTACCGCATGGCCCGGCAACGAATCCAAAGCCCGGCCGGTTCCGTCATTTAACCCGGACTCAGACCGGCGGTCCCGCGTTCGGCTTCAGGTTCTTCATCACCAACGTCGAGTTGAGGCGCTCGACGGCGGGAAGCGCCGAGAGTTGGTCGTCGTAGAAGCGCTGGTAGGCCGGGAGATCGGCGGCGATCACGCGGAGGAGGTAGTCCGGCGAGCCGAAGAGCCGCTGGGCCTCGACGATGTTCGGAATGGCTGCCACCCGGTCTTCGAACTCCGACATCGTGGCGCGGTCAGCCTGGCGCAGGGTCACAAAGACTATGGCCTCGAATCCCAGGCCAATCGCACCCGGATCGATGTCTGCCCTGTACCCCCGAATGACGCCGGAGGCCTCGAGATCCCGCAGCCTTCGATGGCACGGAGCCACGGTCAATCCCACCTTGGCGGCGAGCGCGGTGGCAGTCATTCGGCCATCCTCTTTGAGGTGGCGCAAAATAGTTCTATCTATTCCATCAATCACGCAAACATCTTACCGAAACCTCGGCAAGCCTGGCTAAAAATGGGAACACTTATGGGCGGATTTTCCATAAAGTTCATGGTGTAACCGCCAGCCAGGAGCCACCATGAATCCCCAGCTTTTTCTCGCCTTCGTCATAGTCGCTGTCACCTTGGCGTGCACCCCGGGCGTCGACTGGGCATATTCGATTGCCGCAGGCCTGCGCCGGCGCAGCTTCTTCCCCGCTGTGGCCGGCCTGTGCAGCGGATACGTGCTGCACACGGCCCTCCTGGTGGCCGGACTCGCAGCCCTTTTAACGGGCGTTCCGGGGCTTCTCGGCTGGTTGACGGTCGCTGGCGCGGGCTACTTGCTCTGGCTGGGCGTGAGCACCATGCGCTCGTGGCGCGGCGCGAGCTTCAGTGCGGATGACGCCGTCGGGCAGTCCCGAAACCAGATGCGCACCTTCCTGCAGGGTATGGGCACGAGCGGCATCAATCCCAAGGGCCTGCTGTTCTTCCTGGCGCTGGTGCCGCAATTCGTGAGCCCGGAGGCTTCGTTGCCGGTGCCGGTGCAGTCCGGCGTACTGGGCCTCACCTTCGTCTTGTTCGCGGGCATCATTTACACCGTGGTGGCCCTGACTTCGCGAAAGCTGCTGCAGTCCAGGCCCTCCGCCGCCCGCGTGGTGACCCTTGCGAGCGGAATCATCATGGTGGGACTCGGCGTCGTTCTGTTGGGCGAACAGTTGCTTCCGCTGCTCCGGTGACGCGGCCTCCGGGTGGGATCGCTCTGAGGAGGCAGCGACGGACGCAATGCTGTCGGCGCCGTGGGGGTTTCGATTCGCGGAGTCCTCCGCGCGCTTCGGGACTAACCGCGCGTCGTTAGTCCCGGCGTTAACCGCCCGGCTCGCCGAAGTCCTTGTTCCACATTCGACGCACCTCGATGTCCTTGCGAATCCCGTCGACGGCATCCGGCTCAGCGTCCTCCGGCTTGCCGCGCCGGACCCGCTCAGCAACAAAGGGCCGCGGGCTGGGACGCCGCCTGACCTCAAGCTTCGACAGTGCCCTGTCCGTAAGCGCGTCATTGCGCAAGGCGAGGCTGGTCTTCTTCCTCCGGAGTACCTCCACGAGAGCGGCCTGTGCCGCCTCCCGCTCCCCCAACACCCTGAGCGACTGCGCCCGAATCAGCAGGAGCGCCGCCGAGAGGTCGTCCGTGTTGCGCAGCCCCTCCGTCCAGGCGACGACGTCGGCGTGCCGCTCGAGCGCTGCCGCCGCAGTGCAGCGGGCCAAGGCGGTGGGCAACGACGGCGGCAAGCTGGCAAGGGCGTCCAGGGCCTCTGCCGTCTGGCCCGTTTCCCGGAAGCAATGCGAGAGGGCAAGGAACACGGATTCCTCGCTGAACAGGACGGGGACGTCAATCCGCTCCGCTACCTCGACCCGCGTGACCACCCTGCGAAGGTAACTTGCGGAGAACTGGCTGGCGGCGTCGTCGATCCGAATGGACAAGCCCCGCTGCAGCAGTTCCGACGCCCGAAAATATCCACCGTGTTTGTACACAAGCAGCCCGGCAATCACGTAGCAGAGGCCAGCCCAGCCGGGGTAGCTGCGCGCCAAGGTAATCAGGCGGTCCGGTTCCGTGCTGGTAAAGACCGCGTCGTACACCGATTTGGCGGTCTTGCCGGCCAGCCGCTTGAGCCTCGGAACGTCCCCCGCGACGTCGATCCGGCCAGCGGCCTTTCCTTTCAGGAAGCCCCAAATCGCACCGCTCAAGCCCTCAGCCAGTCCACCCACCGATGTGCGGACATGTCCATTCCGGAACGGCGTGATGTCCCTGGTGTCCCAGAAGATCGCTCCACGGACTCCGGGAACCGATGGCTCACTCACGGTTGCCCTGGAATCGCAGGACAAAGCGTCGCAGAATTGGGCGTCACAGAACCATGCTAGCTCCGCATGTCCCAGCTTCTCCCCTCTATTCCGGGGTTTTCGGGAGTATGATATCCCCGTCGGCAGGGTTCCGACTCCTTGCCGCGATACGGCCCTCCATTTGAAGGGCCGATGGAAATCGTGATCGGGAGGAGCTATGACTACTGCTTCACACCCCGCGCAGCACCACCACGTGATGGGGCTGACGCTGCACAACACAGCACTGGTTTTGGGCTGGGTTTTCCTGGCTGTTGGCGTCTTGGGATTTATCCCGGGCATCACCAGCAATTACGGCGCCATGGCCTTTGCAGGACATGACTCGGGCGCCATGCTTCTTGGAGTCTTCCAAGTATCCGTCCTGCACAATATTGTCCATTTGCTGTTCGGCGCAGCAGGCCTGTACTTCGCGAGGACTGGAAGGATGGCGCGCGGTTACTTGATCGGTGGCGGCGCAATCTACCTCGTCCTGTGGATCTACGGTCTCATCACCATGTCCAGCATGAGCGCTGACTTCGTGCCCATGAACGCCGCGGACGACTGGCTGCACCTGGTTCTCGGTGTTGTCATGGTTGCCCTTGGCATTTGGCTTGGACGCGATGTAAGAGAGGAGTCGAAGGGCCGCGCCATGTAGCGCCCCCGACTCTGCAACACTCTGCAGTTGCACGACGGCGGCCGTCCCTTTCGGGCGGCCGTCGCCTTTGCGTTCTGGTTGCCTACCCGAGAAGCCTGCGTTCGTAGGCGAATGCCACCAGCTGAAGCCTTGTGCGCAGCCCCAGCTTGCTGAGGACACTGCGCAGATGGGATTTCACTGTGGCCTCGGAGACAAACAGGCTTTGCGCCATCTCGGCGTTCCCTAAGCCTTTGGCCGCCAGCAGGAACACATCCCGCTCGCGTGGAGACAGCTCGTCCATCGCGGCGAGGTCCGGCCCGGCGACCGGCACCGTCCTGGCTGCGTGCTGGAAGAGCTCGTGAACCGAACCAGGCGCGATCACCGAGTATCCCGAATACACGGTTCGGATGGCGGCCAGGAGGAATTCCGGTTCCGCACTCTTGAGCAGGTACCCGCTCGCTCCCGCCTGCACGGCTTCAACCACGGCCTGGTCCCTGTTGAAGGTGGTCAGGGCAATGATCTTTGGCTTGTCCGCTCCCGCCGCATCGGCTTCCTCCGTGATGCGGCGCGTGGCCTCGACTCCATCCAGCACGGGCATCCGAAGGTCCATCAGCATGACGTCCGGCCGCTGCTCGGCCGCGAGCATCACGGCTTGTTCGCCGTCGTCGGCCTCCCAGGCCATGTCCATGTCCGCCTGGCTCTGCACCAGCATGCGGATGCCGGAACGGAACAGTGGTTGGTCGTCCACTAAGGCAACCGTGATGGGTGTTTCAGCCACGTCCGACGCTTCCCCGCTCAGGGCCCGACGACGGCGAGGCGCCCTCGAGAGCCAGCGCCGGCTCCTGCTCCAGTCCCTTGGCGGACGAAACACCCTCCTCTTCCGCCCCACCTTCCGGAAGGAGCGCTGCCGGGCGCGATCCATAGGGGATGAAGACCGTCACGCGGAACTGCTCGCCGTCGGGCCCGGAACTGAGCCAGCCTCCGGCTAGATGCGCACGCTCGCGCATTCCGGGAATGCCGCGCCCCACGCGCTCGGCGGCACCGCCGTCGTCCGTCCCCCCAATCGAAACGGACCCCGGCAATTCCGAAGCAACGTGCATGGTCAGCCCTGGGCCGCTCCAGTCGAAGTGAAGGCGCACGGCCGTGCCGCGTCCTCCGTGCTTGAGGGCGTTCGTCAAGCACTCCTGCACAATCCGGAATACGGCGAGTTGCTGGCCCGCGCCAAGGTCCACCGGGGTTCCGGTTTCGCTCTGCTGGACCTTGAGGCTCCCCTGCCGCATCCGCTCGACAAGAGGCCCGACGTCGGTGAGCCGGGGCTGCGGAGTTACCAGGCCGTCGTCGCGCACTCCTTCAATGACGCGCTGGGCGTCCACCAATGCGTGGCGGGCCGATACCGCAATGTTCTCCAAAGCGTCGAGCACTGCCTTGGGTTGGTCTTGGCTGAGGTAGCGGGTGCCGTCGGCTTGCGCGGCGATCACTGCGAGCGAATGCGCCAAGACGTCGTGGAGGTCCCGGGCGATCCGCGTGCGCTCCTGCTCCACGACCAGCTCGACTTCGGTCTCCTTGAGGTTTGCCTGGACGAGGACCTTGGACTGGAAGAGCTTGCCCCGGTCCTCGTAAAGGCGCAGGGCGAGGCCCGCTGCGGCGCAACCAGCTGCGATGAGGAAAAGGAACGAGAAGACCTGCCAGCCGTTGTTGGCCAGGGCGAATCTGTCGCCCATAAATAACGGGCGGAACCAGCCAACGCCCTGCCCGTAGCGCCACGACAACATCATGAAAACCATTACACCGGCGAAAGCCACGTTGCTCCCGGCGACAACAAATTGCAGACGACCCCTCGCAGTCCACATCGAAAACCCCAAGGCAATGAATGAGCCCAAGTAAATCGCCCAATCATTGGAATCAGGCTCCGGGATGAAGTACACCAACTGACCCATTAGCAAGACGGCCGTGAATCCCAGAGAGAGCGCGGGTCGCCATGCCGAGACAGCAATGGCGAAGGTGGTCAAGATCAGTATCGAAAATCTTGACAGAATAAGCTTCCACAATTCGGCCCAATGGGGAAGCCATGCCGCCATAAATCCCAGTTCCGCCACGCACCACAGTGCGAAGAAAATGACGGCCGCCGCAGGGGCGCCCCAATGCCGTACAACCTTCAGTGTCTGTTCCATGTCAGCCACACTATCCACGGCCAGGGACGCGGGACCGCCGATTCTGCCCTCCAGCGTCCGATCTCCACCCGGAAGCCAGCGGATTCATCCTTGGAGCCAACGCGAGATGTGAGCGAGCGTCAGTCGAAAGGGCGCCAAAGGTGAGCGAGCGTCAGTCGATGCAAACGCTCGCTCACATATCCGGCCCAAATCCCAAACCCTCGCTCACCAGCGCTGAAGTTGGTCCCCGAGAACGACGGCGGAACAAAAGAACGACGGCGACCCTCCCCAGCACGGGAGGGTCGCCGTCGTCGGCTCGTTGGATTAAGCGCGCGGGCTATTCAGCCGCCGCCGCAACTGCCGCCGTAACCGCAGGAGCGACACGGGGATCCAGGGGGCTGGGCACGATGTAATCGGCGGAGAGTTCTTCCTCGGCCAGCGCGGCGATGGCGCGGGCTGCGGCGATCTTCATGGCCGGAGTGATGCGACGTGCGCCAGCGTCCAAGGCTCCGCGGAAAATTCCGGGGAAGGCAAGGACGTTGTTGATCTGGTTCGGGAAGTCGCTCCGGCCGGTGGCCACGACGGCCGCGTACTTGACGGCGACCTCGGGCAGGACTTCCGGGTCCGGGTTGGACAGGGCGAACACGATCGAATTCTCGTTCATGAGCTTCAAGTGTTCCTCGGCCAGCTTGGACGAGGAAACGCCGATGAACACGTCGGCGCCCTGCAGTGCCTCCGCGGGTCCGCCGGAAAGGGCGCGGGGGTTGGTGCGCTGGGCGAAGCGGGCCTTGACGCTGCCTGAATCCGCCACCAGGTCGGCGCGCTCGGAGTTGATGATCCCCTTGGAATCCAGAAGGACGACGTCCTTGACGCCCGCGGTCAGCAGGATCTCGGAGACGGCGATGCCCGCGGCACCCGCACCGGAGACCACGACTTTCAGTCCCTCAAGCTCACGGCCGGTCACCTTGGCGGCGTTGGTCAAGGCTGCGAGAACCACGACGGCGGTGCCGTGCTGGTCATCGTGCATGACAGGGCAGTCGAGGGCTTCGATGAGGCGCTCTTCGAGTTCGAAGCAGCGGGGCGCGGAGATGTCTTCGAGGTTGACTGCACCGAAGCTCGGACGCAGGCGGACAAGGGTCTCGATGATTTCGTCCACGTTGGTGGTGTTGAGGACCAAGGGGATGGAGTCGAGATCGCCGAAGGCCTTGAAGAGCGCGGACTTTCCTTCCATGACCGGGAGGGAAGCGCTGGGTCCGATGTCGCCCAGGCCCAGGACAGCGGTCCCATCGCTGACGACCACCACGAGGCGCTCGGCCCACGTGTGGGTGCGTGCAAGCTCGGGGTTGGCGTGGATCGCTCGGCTCACCTCTGCGACGCCGGGAGTGTAGGCGATGGAAAGGTCCCGCTTGTTCAAAAGCGGCACGGTGCTGGACACGGAGAGCTTGCCGCCTTCGTGGGCGCTGAAGATTTCCTCTTCGCTCAGCGCCAGGGCAGTCAGATTCTGTTCAGGGGTGATGGTCTCGACGGACACGTCGTTGTCTCCTCAGGCTAGCCGTGAACCCACGGCACAATTCGGGCAGGTATAGAGGCTTCGGTGCCGGACCAAGGGTGGCTGGTCCGTGCGGTGAAACTCCTGCGGATATGGGCTGCTAGCCGCTTGGGTCCTGTCTTCGTAGACAGGGGCCTGATAGGAAGACTAGAGACATCCAGTCATAAACTCATACTTTTGGTCGTAGTGGTCTAGACCAATTACGTTGATTCCCGGAAAAGCTACGCGTCCGCAATCAACTTGCAGGCGTTCTTGAGGTCCTTCTCGGCGTCGAAAAGTGAGATCCGGCGGCAGTTGACGGACTGGACCAGACCACTGATTACGTGGAGCAGAATCCGGGCCCGCCCGGTGTCGCCGATCGCGGCCGCGACCATCTCCGCCGAGAGCACCTCGATATCGCGCAAGAGTACGGGGATGTCACCGTCGCGGGTGTCCCACGTGCGGGACAGACAGTGTTCGACTGCGGGTTGCATGACCCGCATGTGGAAGATCTCCATCCCGAGACCGGTGAGCTCTTGCTGGCTGCACCTCGAAGATGCCGGCTTGGCGTCGTTGAGTTCCCGGAGCTGCTGCCGGTAGACGGCGAGCATCAGATGGACCGTGGACGGAAAGTAACGGTAGAGCGTCCCGAGCGGAACGTGCGCCCGAGTGGATACATCCGAGAGGCTCACAGTATCGAACTGCCGCTGGGCGAATCCCGCGGCAGTCTTCAGTATCCGGGCGTAGCGCAATAGCTGTCTCGGCGTGGTGGGAGCAGCCGCCATTTGGGGCAACCCCGCGGCCAGATCCAGCGAATACGGTTCCAAGGAGTTCGGTTCGGACATTTCCGGCGTTCTGTTGGTTTGGGCTTCGTTCGGGGAGATTGCGCGGCCCCCCATAGACCGAGCGCGTCCTGACAATGATACGGCAGCAAGTTGTCAGTTCCCTGAGAACGGATTCCCAGGTCTATGCTACGCCCTTGATCTTCACCACGAATACCGCTCCCAGCAAGCCAATGACAGCTGCGGCCACATAAAGCGAGACGTACCCACCCCAGAACACAACGAAAACGGAGGCAATCGCCGGCGCAATCACCTGCGGCAAAGAATTGGCCACGTTGATAACCCCGAGGTCCCTGCCCCGGTCCAGCGCAGTGGGGAGCACCTGGGTAATGAGCGCGAAGTCGACCGCGAGGTACGCGCCAAAGCCGATACCGAGCACCACCGCGCCGGCAATGGCGCCCGTCCACGTGGGTTCGAACGCGAGGATCAGGCTTGCGATCGAAATGACGATGGAGGAAACAATCACCAGAGGTTTGCGTTTGCCCATGCGGTCGCTGATGGCACCGCCCACCACACTGGTGATGATCACCATGACGGCATAGAGGCCCGTCAGGATGAGGACCCCGAACTCAGGCTTGAGGCCCTGGGTCTCCTCGAGATGCACGGCATCCTTGAGGAAGAACAGCAAGTACAACGTGACCATGTGGTTGCCGATATTGACCAGCAGGCGCGTCAACCAGGCCCACGCGAAGTCCGGGTATTTGACGGGCGAGATCCAAAATCCCTTGACGAATGTCCAGAGTTTGAACGGTGGCCTTGCCTCCGGAACGAGAGGCACGTCGCCACTCTTGAAAAGGTAGAGCACGACACCGGCCATCAGCGCGGCAGCACACACGATGTAGCCGAGGGCAAAGTTCCCCGAAACTACGGAAGCGATCACAGCACCCGCGAGAATGCCCACGGTCTGGCCCATGGCCGCAAGGCCGCCGACCGCGCCGCGTTGGGGCACCGGCACTCGATCCGGAATAGCCGCTGTGATGGCCGCATAGGCTCCATTACAGCCGGCCTGGACCAGGCACCACAGAATAGTCATGATCGCCACATTGGGAGCTCCCGCCAAGGCCACCAAGGCTACGACGCCCAAAATGGCACCGAAGAGCACCCAAGGGACGCGCCGACCGAAGCGGGACGTGGTGCGGTCGCTGAACGCACCAAAGAGGGGATTCGCGACCATCGACACCGCAGCACCACATCCTGTAACGAGCGCAAGGATGGCTTCCTTCTGGCCCTCATCGAAGTGGATGGCCTGCTGCCCTAGCAAAACCTGGAGAGGGCCGAAGAAGGCGGCGTTGATGCCCACATTGACGAGCACCACTCCGGTGACCCAGAGAGAGCGGACGCGCTCCACGGGCTCGGCGAGCGCCATCGTCGGGCCTTCTGTTCGCGCAAGATCCAGGGCAGGATCCGTCACCGGTCTTTCAGGTAATGAACCGGGCAGATCGGACAGGCTCATGACGGTGCTCCCCTAGCCTCTGGACGTGTGAATTCAGCCTAGCGCCGCGGGAGCCTGCCCGGCTGTCATGAAGGCGCGTATGTGGACAACCGGCGCGTCCAAGACCCGCCATGGCAAGGCCGCTCGCGTTAGGGTAACTCCAACGGACCGAGGAGGATCAACGATGAACAGCCCAGCGAACCCCATCAACACAGCCGATCTCTATGACGAGCGTGCCGAAGAAGTTGAGTCGATATCACTGCAGTTCCAGGACCTCGGCGGCGTCTCGCACTTCAACGGACCCGTGCGCACCATCAAGTGCTTTGAGGACAATGCACTCGTCAAGACCGTCCTGGCAACCCCCGGCGAAGGTGCCGTGCTGGTGGTGGACGGCTACGGCTCCCTGCGCACAGCCCTCATGGGGGACATGATCGCCGAGAGCGCAGTCGCGAACGGCTGGTCCGGCGTCGTGATCAACGGGGCCATTCGCGATCGCGTGGCTATTGCGAAGCTGCCTTTGGGCGTCAAGGCACTGGGAAGCAACCCCAAGAAGAGCTCCAAAGTGGGCCGTGGCGAAGTGGACATCCCCTTGGTGATTGACGGAGTGCACATCGAACCCGGCAACCTGATCTACTGCGATCCCGACGGGATTCTCATAGAGCGGTGACATTTTTCTCTCCAATCGGGTAAGACAGGGAATACAGGAGCCATTAGGATAGTTACTGAAAGCAACTATCCTGCTTAGTCCCCTTACATCCACCCTTGGAGAAGCAATGTCCAACGCCACGCCTGTGCGGGCCGCCGGAGAGGTCTTGACACACCGTCAGACGCTTACCGTCATGGTGGGCCTCATGCTCGGCATGTTCCTGTCCTCCCTGGACCAGACCATCGTGTCCACGTCCATTTACACGATCGCCAACGACCTCGATGGCCTGTCCCTGCAGGCGTGGGCCACCACGGCCTACCTCATCACCTCCACGGTGAGCACCCCGCTCTACGGCAAGCTCAGCGACATATTCGGCCGCCGCCCGCTGTACCTGGCTGCGATCCTGATCTTCCTGGCCGGCTCCCTGTACGCCGGTTCCGTGCATTCCATGACCGAGCTCGCCATTGCCCGCGGCATCCAGGGAATGGGCGCCGGCGGTCTGCTGGCCCTCGCACTGACCATCATCGGCGACATCGTTGCCCTCAAGGATCGTGCCAAGTACCAGGGCTACTTCATGTCCGTCTTTGGCGTCTCCTCGGTGCTCGGACCCGTAGTCGGCGGTGCCTTCGCAGGATCGGCCAACATCCTCGGCTTCGACGGCTGGCGCTGGGTCTTCTTCATCAACCTGCCCATAGGCCTTGCCGCGCTGGCTGTCGTGTTCTTCTATCTGCACCTGCCCGCGAAGCACGTCAAGCAGAAAATCGACTACTGGGGCGCTGCAGCCATCACGCTGGCAATCGTCCCGCTGCTGCTCGTGGCCGAACAAGGCCGCAGCTGGGGCTGGACCTCCGTCAACTCGTGGATCTGCTACGGCCTCGGCGTCGTTGGCATCGTGGCGTTCCTGCTGGTTGAGCGGCGTGCCGGCGACTATGCGCTGATCCCCCTGCGGCTCTTCAGGAACATCACCTTCGGACTGTCCTCCCTGTTGAACTTCATCATCGGTATCGGCATGTTCGGGGCCATCGCGATGCTCCCGATGTACCTGCAGCTGGTCAAGGGCCTCACCCCCACCGAGGCGGGCCTCATGATGATCACCTTCACGGTGGGCATCCTCTTCGGTTCCATTACAGCGGGACGGACCATCTCGGCGTCGGGCGTTTTCCGGATCTTCCCGATCCTCGGCACGGGCATCCTCACCGCCGCCGCCATCGTCATGGGACTGTCCCTCGGCGTGGACACCGGGCTCTGGGTTCCCGGCCTGATCGCCGTGTTCTTCGGCATGGGCCTGGGCTTCTGCATGCAGCCGCTCACGTTGGCCATGCAGGTCTCCGTGCCGCCGAAGGACATGGGTGTGGGCACGTCCACCGCGGCATTCTTCCGTTCCATGGGCGGCGCAGTGGGTACAGCGGTGTTCATCTCGATGCTCTTCAGCCTGGCCGCCGACAAGATCGCCTCAGGCATGAAGGACGCCATCGGCAACGCCGACTACCTCAAGGTGCTCAAGGATCCCGCGGTTGCCGCGGATCCCGCCAACGCCAAGCTGTACGACTTCTTCAAGAACGGCGCGACGAACGATTCGCTGAACGACACCAGCTGGCTCCACCATGCCAACCCGGCGCTCACACGGCCCATTCTTGAAGGCTTCGCGCAGTCGATCGACACCGTGATGCTGACCGCCGCCGCGCTCACCGGCCTCGCGTTCCTGATCACCTTCGCTTTGCCGAACAAGAAACTCACGGACCCGAAGGCGGCGGCGAAGGAATCCGTTTCCGCACACTAATATCTCGAACCGCGTCACGGCAGGCAGTCTTTTGGACTGCCTGCCGTTGTCGTTTCCAGCGTTCGCGCGGTGGAGTGCCCGACGGCGGCGCGAAAGTTTGCGCGGCGTGACACTTCCGGTGTGCCTGGCCGCGTTGATTGGAAGTCACGCTGGCGGCGTGCCACACTGTGTAGCGCGAGTGCACCGGCGTCCCCGTCGGAATCAGCTGCCGACGACGACCGCGCCGCACAATCCACCACATTTCCCCAAGGGAGAGCCATGCCCAAATCCAGCTCCGACAGCCATTCCGGCGTCCCACGCAAGGTAATTGGCCTGGCCGTTGCCGGAGCTGTGGGCGGTTTCCTCTTCGGCTTCGATTCCTCCGTGGTCAACGGCGCCGTCGATGCCATGAAGGACGAATTCATGCTGAGCGAAGCCGTCACGGGCTTCGCTGTGGCGGTCGCGTTGCTCGGCTGCGCGGCAGGGGCATATCTTGCGGGCAAGGTAGCGGACCGCTACGGCCGAATCCCCGCCATGAAGCTTGGTGCTGCCCTTTTCCTCGTCAGCTCCATCGGGACGGGCTTGGCTTTCAGCGTCTGGGACCTGGTTTTCTGGCGCTTGGTTGGCGGCCTGGGCATCGGCCTCGCGTCGGTGATCGCGCCGGCCTACATCTCGGAAATCTCGCCGCGCCAGGTCCGTGGGCGGCTCGCGTCGCTGCAGCAGTTGGCGATCACCACCGGCATTTTCGCGGCGCTGCTATCCGACGCCGTCCTGGCGACTTCCGCGGGAAGCGCCCACCATGCTTTGTGGCTCGGAATTGAGGCCTGGCGCTGGATGTTCATCGCGTGCGCCGTGCCCGCCGCGATATACGGCCTGATCGCCTTCCGGCTGCCGGAGTCCCCGCACTTCCTGGTCCTCAACGGCAAGGAAGACACCGCACGCAAGATCTTCGACACCCTGATGCCCGGCGACGACACCGAACGCCACATCCGTGAAATCCGCGACTCAATCAAGCAGGACGAGCTCTCCACCAAGAAGGGCTCGCTCCGGGGCAAGGCCTTTGGCCTGCAGCCAGTGGTGTGGATCGGCATCATCCTGTCCGTGCTGCAGCAATTCGTCGGCATCAACGTGATCTTCTACTACTCCACCACCCTGTGGAAAGCAGTCGGCTTCCACGAGCAAGACTCCCTGGCCATCTCCGTCGCAACGTCCGTCACCAACATCCTGGTCACCCTCGTGGCCATCGCCCTCGTGGACCGCATCGGCCGCCGGCCCATCCTATTGACGGGCTCCATCGGCATGGCCGTGTCCCTCGGTGCCATGGCGCTGGCCTTTTCTTCCGCCACCGGGACGGGCTCTTCGGTGTCCTTGACCGGGGCCTGGGGTCCTGTGGCCCTCGTGGCTGCAAACGTGTTCGTGGTGAGCTTCGGCGCCTCGTGGGGACCCCTGGTGTGGGTGCTCCTGGGCGAGATCTTCCCCTCACGCATCCGTGCCCGCGCGCTCGGCCTGGCCGCCGCGGCCCAGTGGATCGCCAACTTCGCCATCACCTTGAGCTTCCCCATCATGGCGGCGGGTTCGCTTCCGCTGACTTACGGCATGTACGCAGGGTTCGCCGCGGCGTCGTTCTTCTTCGTCATGTTCAAGGTGCCCGAAACCAACGGCATGTCCCTTGAGCAGGCCGAGACCTTGTTCGTCCCGAAGGGCTCCAAACCTGCGGAGCTCGCGCCCGCACCCAAGTAGCCCCCACCCAAGTAGATCGCAGTAGTTGTCGTTTTGAGGCTTCATAACGACAACAACTGCGAGCTGGTTGGGCCCTCCTACACGAGGTGCGGTTCGTGGGACTTCAGGAACCGGCGGCCGCCCACGGCCACGAGGATCGCGAACGCGAGGGCAAGGGCCGCGGCGAAGAACGGAACCTGCGGGCCAAAGTGCTCACCCAGCTGTGCCGCCACAAACGGAGCCAGCGCGCCGCCCATCCAGCGCACAAAGTTGTAACCGGCCGAGGCCACGGGACGCGGCGAATCGGAGACTTCCATGGCCAGTTCGGTGTACAGCGTGTTGTTGATGCCAAGCAGGGCGCCCGCCACAATGACAAGCACGACGACGGCAGTCACCGAGTGCCCCGCAGCCAGTCCCAGCCCGACGAGGTCCAGCAAGAGCGCCCCAAGGGTGCCGACCAGGACGTTGGTGGTGCCGAAGCGACGCTGCAGCACGGGTGCCACGAAGACCGAGAACACAGCCACTGCCACACCCCAGCCGAAGAACACAGCACCGATACCGTAGGCGTCCATTCCCAGGATGAAGGGCGTGAAGGCCAGGATCGTGAAGAAGCCGTAGTTGTAGAACAGGGCACTGGCCGCAGTGGTGCGAAGGCCCTTGTGGCCCAGGGCAAGGAGCGGGTCACCCAAACGGGCCTTCGTTGCCGGCGTCGGGGTCTTGGGCAACAGGGCCAACAAGGCGATGAAGGAAACGGCCATGAGGACCGCCGTTCCGAAGAACGGTGCACGCCACTGCCAGCCGCCGAGGAGCGCGCCGAGCAATGGGCCCAGTGAAATACCCAGGCCAAGGGCGGCCTCGTACAGGATGATGGCCGTTCCGGTTCCGCCGCTCGCGACGCCGACAATCACGGCAAGCGCGGTGGCCACGAAGAGGGCGTTGCCAAGTCCCCAACCAGCGCGGAATCCGACCAGCTCACCCACGCTTCCGGACAGGCCCGAGAGCGAGGCGAACGCGACAATCAGGGCAAGGCCGATCATGAGGGTCTTTTTGCCGCCGATCCGTGAAGAGACGAAACCGGTCACGAGCATCGCGACGGCGGTAACCAGGAAGTAGCTCGTGAAGAGCAAAGACACTTGGCTGGGGCTGGCCTGGAGGTTCTTGGCGATGGCCGGCAGGATCGGGTCTACCAGGCCGATGCCCATGAAGGCGAAGACGGCGGCAATCGCCGTGGCCCACACAGCTTTGGGCTGCTTGAGGAACGAGGCCTTCTCGGCCTCGAGGGTTTCTTCCGCTGGCTGCAGTTGCTCTGCGAGCTGGCCTTTCACGGAGTGCTCTCCTAGTTTCGGCTTGTTCAGTACTGGACTGAGTGGTTGATCTTGTCGAACACCGGAAGGGCGGCTTGGACAGCGTCGCGTTCGGACTGGCTCAGCGCTCCGAGGATCCCGGCGATGAATTCGTTGCGGCGCCGGTCTGCCTTCTCGACGGCGGCACGCCCCGCCGCGGTCGCGGCGACGCGGACGGCGCGGGAGTCGTCCGGGTCTGCTTCGCGTTTGACCAGGCCCGCGCGCTCAAGCTTGATGATCTGCTCCGTGGCGCTGGGGACCTTGACCCCAAGGTTCCGCGCGATTCCCCCGACGCGGGCACCGCCGTCGAGCGCCATCTTGAGGACGCCAAGCTGGGCCGAGCTGAGTTGCTCCTCGGAATCGAGGCGGCGCATCACGTAGACGCTCTGCCGCAAGGCTTCCCGGAATGATTGGGCGAGGGCGAGCAGCGCGTCGTCAGCTGGACTGGTGTTCATATTTAGGTATCCTAACAGTTAGGCTGCCTAAATATCAAGGGATGCCGGACTTTTCCTCGAGATTGCCTCCAGGCTGCCGGCGCTACAGCGCCAGCTTCATTCCCTCGTGGCTGGCCACGAAACCAAGCCGCTCATAGAAGCGATGGGCGTCCTTGCGCGACTTGTCGCTGGTGAGCTGGACCAGGGTGCAGCCCCTGTTCCGGGCCTCTTCGATGGCCCATTGCATCATGGCCGCACCCACGCCATGATCCCGCAACTCTGCGGCGACGCGCACGGCCTCGATCTGGCAGCGCAGCGAGCCCTTCCTGGCCAGGCCCGGGATGAAACTCAGCTGGAAAGTTGCCACGCAAGCGCCGTTCAAGTGGCCCACCACCAACAGTTGGGCCGGATCCTCGTTGATCTGTTGAAACGCCTGCAGATAGGGGCCGACGTCGTCGGCGTTTTCGCGGGAACTACCCAACTGATCGGCCGCGAGCAATCTCAGAATGGCGGGGAGGTCCTCCCAATGGGCCCGGCGGAGCGTGAAGACGCCTTCGTCCAGAACCATGCTCAACAGCGGCTTCACTCCTGGATTTGTGTGACTCATAGCACCAGCCTGACACAAGCTGGAGGATTCTTTTTGCTAGCCTTCATGAATTCTGGGTGAAACGATCAATCACAATCTTTTCGATTGTTCGAGTTACTTTGGACTAGCAGATTTGTTAGCCACGTCACCATTGCGGCGAATCACCCGAAGGATGCAAAAATGTCTGACCAGACAACCACGGGGCAACGCACTGCCTCCAGCAAAGACAGCGAGCCGCATCTGGCACGCTCACTGAGCAACCGCCACATCCAGCTGCTTGCCATCGGCGGCGCCATCGGCACAGGCCTGTTCATGGGCTCCGGAAAGACCATCTCCGTCGCCGGTCCGTCCGTGATCTTCGTGTACATGATCATCGGCTTCATGCTGTTCTTCGTCATGCGCGCCATGGGACAGCTCCTCCTGTCCAACCTGAACTACAAGTCCTTCAGCGACTTCGCCGGCGACCTCCTCGGTCCCTGGGCAGGTTTCTTCACCGGTTGGACCTACTGGTTCTGCTGGGTGGTAACGGGGGTGGCCGATGTCATCGCCATTGCGGGCTACGCCAATGAGCTCTGGCCGGGGGTGCCGCTCTGGATTCCGGGCCTCGCGACCATCGTCATCCTGCTCCTCTTGAACCTCCCCACCGTGAAGGCCTTCGGCGAGACTGAATTCTGGTTCGCCCTCATCAAGATCATCGCCATTGCCGCTTTGATCATCGTGGGTATCGTGATGATCTCCACCGGCTTCAAGTCCGACGCCGGAGCCGCGAGCTTCACCAACCTCTGGAGCCACGGCGGGTTCTTCCCCAAGGAATTCATGGGCTTCGTTGCCGGCTTCCAGATCGCGGTCTTCGCCTTCGTGGGTATCGAACTGGTGGGCACCGCCGCGGCCGAAACCAAGAACCCGGAGCACAACCTGCCCCGCGCCATCAACGCCATTCCGGTCCGCGTCATGCTGTTCTACGTCGGCGCGCTCATCATCCTGATGTCCGTCATCCCGTGGACCGAGTTCAAGGCCGGCCACAGCCCATTCATCGCCATGTTCTCCCTGGCAGGACTGGGCATCGCGGCCACCGTGGTGAACCTCGTGGTCCTGACTTCCGCCATGTCCTCGGCCAACTCCGGTATCTACTCGACGTCGCGCATGGTGTTTGGCCTGGCGAATGACGGCGATGCCCCCAAGATGTTCGGCCGCCTTTCCAGCCGCAAGGTTCCCCAGAACGCCCTATTCCTGTCCTGCGTGCTGCTCCTTGGCGGCGTCGCACTGCTCTACGCGGGCAAGGACATTGGAGCAGCCTTCGACATGGTCACCACCGTGTCCGCCGTCTGCTTCATGTTCGTCTGGTCGATCATCCTGGCCAGCTACCTCGTTTTCCGGAAGCGCAGGCCTCACCTCCACGAGGCATCCACGTTCAAGATGCCCGGCGGGATCGTGATGGTGTGGGTGGTCTTCGCATTCTTCGGCTTCCTGGTCTGGGCCCTGACGACGCAGCCGGACACCCTCACGGCACTGCTCGTAACGCCCATCTGGTTCGCGATCCTCGCCGTGGCCTACGCCCTGGTCCGGAAGTCTCCGCTGCACCAGGCCCGCGTCGCCGAGTGGAAAGCCATGGCCGAAACCGAGACGACCGCCGTCGAAGCCTCCGCCCGCTAGGACGCTCGCTCACATATAGCGGCGGTTCTTCCAACGCTCGCTCACATGTAGCGGCAAAACCCGAAACCCTCCTTCACGTCATCATGTGAAGGAGGGTTTCGACTGTCCCGCCAAAGGCGGGTGAGCGTTGGGCGCCGGGACTTATGCTGGCGCGGGCTGCAAACTCCGACGGCGGATCGGTTGTCGCGCCGCGGCGACTGACAAAGCTCCGAAGGCCAAGAACGCAGCAAAGGTTCGTACTGCGTGGCCCACCTGCCAACGGTCGCGTATGTCCGCCCAGTCCCCTGGCGGGTTGCTGACGTTCCATCCAGCTTCGGCCAGATTGATAGGAACGTTGACTACGAGTGTGGTGATCAAGGCCGCGAGCAGCAGCGCAAGGGCGCCGGCCACCAACCAGAAACCGCGATCCCTTGTCTTGAGCTCCATCAATACCAGGGCCGCCGTGGCAATCAGCGCTGGAAACAGTAGGACTGAGGCCAGGAGAGGCAGCCCGACGAGGGCCACCTGCTGGAGCTGGGCGTAAACCGTGCTGCTAAATTGCCGCAAGGACAATTCCAAGACGAGTATCCCAGCGAGGAACCCCGCGAACAGGCCGACGAATACAAGCCCAGCGATACGGACCACTGACTGGATGGCTAGACGGCTCATGACAACTTTCCCTCGGGGACGCTATCCGGCGCGGCCTTCTTGCTGCTGGCCTCGCGGAAAAGCAGCTGAATGAGGCTCGGCTTCTGCGAAAAGGTTGCAACTGCTACGTTCTTGCGCACGAACTCGTCCGAAGTGAGTTGCCTCAGCATGGAGTCCGCCAGGTCGGCCCGCGACGTGAAAGTGCCATTTATGTAGTCAACGGCCATCTTGTATTCAGTCACGGAATCGGTTTCGAAAAGACCGGAAGGCCGCATGATTGTCCAATCCAAGCCACTGGCGGCGACAGCAGATTCCATTCGCCGCATGTCCTCGTACAGGGTCTTCCCCAGGAGCTTGGTAACGAGTGGCTGCAGCAATTTCTCGAAAAGGAACCCTCCGTGCGGGCCGGCCGTAGTGTCGGTGGCGCTTGAGCTCACGCAGACCAATCGACGGACGCCGTGGTTGCCCATTGCCCGGATGATGTTGCCGGTGCCCACTGAATAGACCGTGATCGGCTGGCGGCTGTATGGAACGCCGAGGGTTGAGAGGACGGCATCACTTCCTTCGACGACGGCGCTCACGTCATCGAAGTTGTACACATCGGCGCCGACCACACTTAGGCCGGGAGCGGAAATCGGGAATTCGTGCGGCCTGCGCGTGACAGCGGTGACGACGTGTCCGGCGTCGAGCGCTTGTGCGGTGAGAATCCTTCCGGTGGGGCCGTTTGCCCCGAATACTGCGATCTTCATGTGATGCGGCCTCCGGTATTCTTGTCCTAGGAAAACCATACAATACAGAAACGATATCATATGAGTTCCATATCAAATCAAGAGGCCGCAACTCCGCGCCTTCGGCGGCGCGCTGTCGCTGAGCTCAAAGCCGAGCTTCGGGGCGTACGCGTGCAACTAGCCGTACTCAATCACCAGGTCGGCACCCAAGCCGAGCTGAAGGACGTTGACCTTGATTGTCTTGACCTGATCTCGAGCCGCGGGCCGCTCAGCCCGAGCATGTTGGCCAAACACGCGGGCCTGCACCCGGCCACCATGACTGGCATCCTCGACCGGCTTGAACGCGGCGGTTGGATTGTCCGGGACCGCGATCCGTCCGACCGGCGCGCCGTGGTGATCCGGGTTCTTCCCGACAGAAACGCCGAGATGTTCCGCCTCTACTCGGGAATGAACAGCCTCATGGACACCATCTGCGCAGACTACGACGACGCTGAAATCGCAGTCATTACCGACTTCCTGCGGCGGGTCCAGGCCGCCGGAAGAACGGCGTCGGAAGAACTCGGCAATTGATCGACGCTCGCTCACTTTTGGAGCCCAAAGCGCTCACCCTCCTTCACATCATGTGAAGGAGGGTGAGCGAGCGTTCGGGAAAAAGCCGGCATATCTGAGCGAGCGTTCGGAAAAAAGCCCGCATATCTGAGCGAGCGTCGCCAGCCCGGCCCCGGCTGTCTAGGCCTCGGCTTTCCGGTCTTCGATCAGCTTCCGCACCTGCGGGAACAACGGGTGCGACGGCGGAAGGTCCGTGATGCGCTCGACCGCTTCGGCGGCGTCCATCTCTGAAAGCATCCGGGCGAGTTCCACGGCTTCGTCGTCGGCCCCGTCGTCGAAACGCAGGGCGGCCGACATCGCGTCGAGCAAGGCGACGGGAGTGACTCCGCGCTCGGCCAGTTCTGCCGCCGGGCCGATGAACCGTTCGTGCCGGCCCAACTTGCGGAGCGGAGCACGGCCTACCCGGTTCACGGTGTCCGGCAAGTACGGGTTGGTGAAGCGGGACAGGATCTTCTGCACGTACGCTTCCTGCTCAGCTTCGACGAAGCCGTGTTTGGCCACGAGAAGCTGTTTGGTTTCCTCCAACACGGCTCGCACCCGGGCGGCCACGGAGGCGTCGGCCATCGCATCGGAGATCTTCTCCAAGCCGGCGCCGTAGCCGAAGTATGCTGCCGAGGCGTGTCCCGTGTTGACCGTGAAGAGCTTCCGTTCGATATACGGCCCGAGCTCGTCCACGAAGGTCGCGCCGGGGATGACCGGCGCCTCCCCCGCGAACGGCGTCCGGTCGATGACCCACTCGTAAAAGGTCTCCACAGTGACGTCCAGGCCTTGGCCCGGCGCCTGGTTGGGGACAATTCTGTCCACCGCGGTATTCGCAAAAACAGCAACGGAGGAAAGATCGCCCGCGGCACCGTCCCACGCCGCTTCCACTTCGGAACGCAGGAGGTCCGTGGCGTTGATCGCGTTCTCGCAGGCCATGACCTGGAGCGGAGCCAACGACGGCGAGCGGCCGGCGAGGCCCCGCGCTATCACGGGTGCCACGAACTTGAGGATGTGCGGCCCCACCGCCGTGGTGACGAGGTCCGCCGTCGCGATTTCCGCGACGACGGCAACCTCTTCGGTGCCCGAATTCAGGGCCCGGAAACCGGACACGGTCTTGACTGCCGCGTTTTCGCCGACCTCGTGGACCTCGTAGGAGGACACGGAGGCGAGCTGGCTGATCAAGGCATCTGCGACATCCGCGAAGACCACCTCATATCCGGCCTCGTGCAGCAGCAAACCGACGAACCCTCGTCCGATGTTCCCTGCCCCAAAATGGACTGCCTTCACTATGCGTTGACCTTTCCGAACAGATCCAGCACTTCCTGCACCGAGGTGGCCTGCTCGAGCTGGGCCACTTGCGCCTTGTCCGTGAAGATCTTGGCAATGGAGGACAGGATGTGGAGGTGCTCGTTGTTGATACCGGCGACGCCGACCACGAACTTGACCTGCTTGCCTCCCCAGTCGATGCCCTCGGGGTAGCGGACGATCGACACACCGGAGTGCCGGATGTGGTCCTTGGCAGCGTTGGTGCCGTGCGGGATGGCCAGGAAGCTGCCCATGTACGTGGACACGGATTCCTCGCGCTCATGCATGGCGTGGATGTAGCCCATGTCTACGGAACCGCGGTCCAGCAGGAGCTTGCCTGCTTCGTCGATGGCCGAGTCACGGTCCGTGGCGGTGCCGTTGAGGATCACGCTTTCGGCGAGCAGGACATCCTTGCCCCCGACGGCGGCCGGTTCGGCAACCGCCGTCGAGCCCTCAGCGCCGGATCCGGCGTTGCTGCTCTTGACCAGTTCCACGATCTCCTCGTACCGGGGACTGTTCATGAAGTTGTCCACGGAGACGTGCACGGCGCTGGCTGTGACAGGCCGTGCGCGTTCGGTCAGGTCCTGGTGCGTGACCACGACGTCGTAGGTGTCGCTGAGGTTGGCAATGGCTGCATTTGTGACCTTGACGTCCGGGAAACCGGCTGCCTTGATCTTGTTGCGCAGCACCGAAGCACCCATGGCACTGGAGCCCATGCCGGCGTCGCACGCGAACACGATGTTCTGGATAGGACGGGTCAGGACGGCGGTTCCGCCACCGGCACCCAAGAGGGCGGAGGAAACGGAACTCTTCTTGCCTTTCATTTCTTCCATCTTGGAGGTGGCTGCACCAAGGTCAACCTCGTCGCTGTGATGCGTGGTGCGGAGAATCAGCGAGGAGACGAGGAACGACACCGTCGCCGCCAAGACGACCGACAAAATGACGCCCACATAGCTATCCCGGGAGGTCTGGGCAATGACTGCGAAGATGGATCCCGGGGCTGCGGGAGCCACGAGGCCGGAGTTGGTGACTGCGAGCGTCGCAATGCCTGTCATGCCTCCAGCGATAGCTCCGAGGATCAGCAGCGGGCGCATCAGGACATACGGGAAGTAGATCTCGTGGATGCCGCCAAGGAACTGGATGATCAAAGCGCCGGGCGCCGAGGCCTTCGCCGCCCCGCGTCCGAAGAAGATGTACGCGAGAAGAATTCCGGCTCCCGGACCGGGGTTGGCTTCAAGCAGGAACAAGATGGACTTACCTTGGTCGAGCGACTGCTGGATCCCCAACGGCGTCAGTACCCCGTGGTTGATTGCGTTGTTCAGGAAGAGGACCTTGGCGGGCTCGATGAAGATGCTGGTAAGCGGAAGGAGTCCGTTGTGGACCAGGAACTGGACGAAATTGCCCGCGGCCGTACTGAAGGCCTGGACCAGGGGAGAAATACCGAAGAAGCCGAGCATGGCGAGCAAAGCTCCCCAGATACCTGCGGAGAAGTTGTTCACCAGCATCTCGAAGCCCGGACGGATCTTGCCATCCCAGATGGAGTCGATCTTCTTCATCGTCCAGCCACCGAGTGGGCCCATGATCATTGCACCGATAAACATCGGAATACCGGCACCAACGATCACGCCCATGGTACCAATAGCACCAACCACGCCGCCGCGGACGTCGTAGACCATCTTGCCGCCGGTGTATGCAATCAGGAGCGGCAGCAGATAGGTGATCATTGGGCCGACAAGGCCCACGTTCGGTGTACCGGCGGCGTTGTTGCCGAAGCCGCCCAGTTCGGGGACGGGCAGCCAACCGGTCTTGATGAACAGGGCGGTGATGATGCCCCATGCAATAAAGGCCCCGATGTTGGGCATGATCATGCCCGAGAGGAACGTTCCGAACTTTTGGACACCAACGCGCACGCTGGTGCGCTGTTTCGCAACTGACGCTGTTGCCATTGTGTGAATTCCTAACGTGAGTCCCGCATCAATGCGGAATCAGTCGATATCTATCGAAAGAGGACAGCTCTAGGAGCTGCTGGAGATTCGGTGAAGCCATTCAAGAAAGAGCTTCAGTTCCGAACTGGATAGCTGGTCTGAATGCGAGGCTTGGAGTGCCGCATTCAGCGCGATTGCCGCAACAACAACGGACGACTTGCCGGAGTCGTCTGCTGCGGCGCCACGGGCTGTTTCCGTGGACACGGCGAAAATCATGGAATCCCGGGTCATGGTGGAAAGTTCGAGGTTCCGGTCTTCCAGGGGCTCTGCAATGAGCATGAGCGTGACGCCAACGTTGGCCGCCAGGATGCTTCTGGCCGCCTCACGCGGGGGTACGTTGATCTGCCCGGCAATGGCCGCCTTGCTCAGCATCTCCTCCAGAAGCGACTCGGCATCAGCCACGATGGCCGGCCTGCTTTCCGGACGGATGTTGCCGAACATCACCAGGTAAAGGTGCGGTTGGGTAAGTCCGAACTGGACGTGGTTGTCCCACATCCGGCGGACGTCCTCCAGGGGAACCCCAGAGGGAGCGAAGTCCCGCTCTCCCGCCACATACTCCTCGAAGCCGGCTGCAACGACGGCGTCGAACAGCCCCTCCTTGTCGCCGAAGTGGTGGTAAAGCGTGGGCGCCGTGACGCCGGCAAGTTTGGTGATTTGGCGCGTAGAGACCGGCGACCCATCCGAATTCGCCAGCAACTCGGCAGCTGCACGGAGCAGCCGAGTTTTGGGCGGAAGCTGGTCATCGAAACTCATAGCCGCTACCCTAGCACCTATAGCAACGCTATATGAAGTGAGTCACAGGAGATTTTTTCGGATCCCGAGGCGCCGCAGCCGCCGGGTCCGATCCGAGAGCAGGAACAGAGGATTTCAGTGCAGAATTTCCAAGGAGTAGGCGTCAGCCCGGGCCGCGTCATTGGCACTATCCGTCAGATGCCCAAACCAGTCAGCGAACCGCCGTCGGGAGAGCAGCTAGCCGCATCGACCACCGCGGAAGACGCCGTCGCCGGCCTAAAAGCGGCGGCCCAGTCGGTCCACGACGAACTCAAAGCGCGCGCGGACAAGGCCAGTGGCGACGGCAAGGCGGTGCTGGAAGCCACCGCCCTCATGGCCAAGGACACCATGCTCCTGAAGTCGGCCACCAAGCTCATCAACAACAACGGCAGCTCCGCCGAACGCGCCATCTGGGAAGCCGGCGCCTCCGTGTCCGAAATGCTCCACAACCTGGGCGGATACATGGCCGAGCGCGCCACCGACGTCCTGGACGTCCGCGCGCGGATCGTCGCCGAACTTCGCGGAGTCCCCGCCCCGGGGATCCCGGCGTCGGACACTCCGTTCATCCTGGTGGCCGAAGACCTCGCTCCGGCCGACACCGCAACGCTGGACCCCGCCGTCGTGACAGCACTGGTCACCTCGGGCGGCGGACCGCAGTCCCACACGGCGATCATCGCGCGCTCGCTCGGCCTGCCCGCCGTCGTCGCGGCCCGCGGAGTGGACGAAATTCCTGACGGCGCAGAAGTCTTTGTGGACGGCGCAGCCGGCTCACTCTCCCTCGAACCCAGCGAAGAACAGCGCGCGGCCGCCCTCGCATGGGTCGAAAACGCCGCCACCCTGGCGGTCTTTGACGGAAACGGCACGACGGCGGACGGCCACTTGGTGCCCCTCCTCGCCAACGTCGGCGGCGCCAAGGACGCTGCCGCGGCCGCCGCGCTTGGCGCGCAGGGCGTGGGCCTTTTCCGCACCGAATTCTGCTTCCTGGAACGCGACACCGAACCGACCGTGCTGGAACAGGCCGCCGCGTACAGGGGCGTGTTCGACGCCTTCCCGGGCAAGAAAGTAGTGCTCCGGACCCTCGATGCAGGCGCCGATAAGCCGCTTCCCTTCCTCACCGACGCCACCGAACCCAACCCGGCCCTCGGCGTGCGCGGCTACCGCACCGACTTCACGACACCCGGTGTTTTGGACCGCCAGCTCGAGGCCATCGCCATAGCGGCCGACGAAACAGAAGCTGAGGTGTGGGTCATGGCACCCATGATCTCGACTGCGGCCGAGGCTGCCCATTTCGCATCGATGTGCGATGCCGCGGGCATCAAGACACCCGGCGTGATGGTGGAAGTTCCCTCGGCGGCATTGACCTCGGCGTCGGTCCTGCGCCACGTGGGCTTCGCGTCCCTCGGCACCAACGACCTCACCCAGTACGCCATGGCCGCCGACCGGCAACTCGGGCCCCTCGCCGAACTCAACACCCCGTGGCAGCCCGCCGTCCTGCGCCTCGTCCAGCTGACCGTGGCGGGCTCGGCGGAAGAAGGCAACGGCAAACCCGTTGGCGTCTGCGGTGAAGCTGCCGCGGACCCGGCCCTCGCCGTCGTACTCGTTGGCTTGGGCGTGTCCACACTGTCCATGACCGCCCGCTCGCTGGCCGCCGTCGGAACCGTGCTCAAAACGGTGACGTTGGAACAGGCGCAGGAGCTCGCCCGACTGGCGCTCAGCGCACCCGATGCGCTTGATGCGAAGGCCTGGGTCCGCGCCAAACTGCCGATCCTCGAGGAACTCGGGCTCTGAGCCCAGCCGTACTGCCCCCTACCTGAACACAAGGAGAAACCATGCCCGAACGCACCGCCACCATCGCCAGCCGCTCCGGACTGCACGCCCGTCCGGCGGCGATTTTTGCCGAAGCCGCGGGGGAATCCCCGGTTGAAGTGACCATCGCGATGGCCGGTTCGCCTGCCGACGACGCGCTCGACGCCGCCAGCATCCTTTCGCTCATGACGCTTGGGGCGGCAAAGGGCGACGTCGTGGTGCTTCGGGCCGAGGGCGACGGCGCCGACGCTGCCCTCGATTCCCTGGTGACGCTGCTGGAAACAGACCTCGACGCGGAGTAGGCACCTCCCACCCGACGCTCGCTCACATATGGTGGCTTCCCGCCCGACGCTCGCTCACATATGGTGGCTTCCCGCCCAACGCTCGCTCACCGTTGACTAGCCGAAAGGAGCCGGAAATGCGCAAGCCGGACGCCGCCCTCGCGTTCTACGCGCTCAGCATCCTGCTGCTTCCGGTCTCGTTGCTCGGCTATGTGATTTGGGTCGGGAAGCTTCTGGCCGTGAAGCCTTCCGGGGTTTCGACGAGCGCGCAGGCTCCGCTCTCCGCTAGGTGGGCGATGCACAATTTCGGCGTGCGCGAAGACCAGGCAGCGAACCAGCTGTTGCCCCTGCTGCCCGGCGTTCCTTGGCTGGGCATGCGGTTGGCGTTCTGGCCGACGCTCTTCGCGCACCGCGTCACCGGTTTCGTCCCGAAGACCTTCCGGTACCCCTTTGAGGGCGAGATACCTCCACAAGCCGAGGCGTCGGCCAGGGTCGCCTTCTTCGACGGCGCCGTGGACCGCGCACTTCCCGGGACCGACCAGTTGGTCATCCTCGGCGCCGGCTTCGACACACGCCCCTACCGCCTCCCGCGGGACACGTCCGTCAACTCCTTCGAGGTAGATGCCCCAAAGACGCAGGCGGTCAAGCGCGAAATACTGGACAAGGCAGGAATCGACTTACGCAAGGTCGCGTTCGTGCCCGCGGACTTTGAGAAGGATGATTGGCTCGCCAAACTCGTGGACGCGGGGTTCGACCTCGGGCGTCCGGCACTTTTCCTCTGGGAAAGGCGTCACGATGTACCTCGACCGGGAAGCGATCGAGGACACGCTGCGCAAGATCGCGAGTTGCGCCAACGGCAGTTTGCTCGCATTCGACTACTTCACAACCGAGACCCTTGAGTCGAGCATGCCCTACTGGCGGTTCGGGAGGGCAGCGGCTAAGGCAGCGGGCGAACCGTTGATGTTCGGCGTGGACAGGACACCGCCGTCGCGGGAGCGTCTTGCCGAACTTCTGCGATCCGCGGGGCTGACGCTCCTCGAACAGCGTGGGCTTGGTCGCGAGACAAAGAAGAAACGCGCGTGGGGTGGCTTCGCGATAGCAGTGGTGGGGCGCATTGGGCCCTAGACGACCGCATTGATCTGAGCGCGCGTTACGTCGATATGGCTCATATCCGAGCGAGCCCCTCATCGTCAAGCTGGTTGTGAGTCATTCATTACCTGTTGATTGAAGGAGCCGGCGATGGCCGTTGATAACAAGGGTTTTACGCGTGAAGAG
>NZ_JBHVTT010000022.1:0-81937 GCF_042884555.1 Arthrobacter sp. NPDC058127
GTACGTGCATCGGAGATTGCATTTGTCCGTCAGGGACAAGCGCATGTCGGTGGCCCGGCGTCCGTAACGGTCGAACAGGCCCGCCGGAGTTCCGGCAGGGCGCGGCGGGGGTGCAGACACGCTGCTTCCCGTCCCGTCGCCCGTGGGAGGCAACGGCATGCCTAGCTGAACACTCATGGGTTCAGGCTACGCCAGGCAGGGCCGAAGCGTGATATCGCCCACGGGTCACGTTCGTCGGTTGCCCGCCGCTGAAGGCAACGCATGGCGCGACTTCTTACGGAATACATACGGTTGGCCCGCGGGCGCCCGGAACACATACCGCGGGCACCCTGCGAATCTATGCTGAAGGTGTGAACATGCAGCCCGCCCCGCACGCTGCCGAAGTCGGCAATCGCCGCATTCTGCTGGTCGAAGACGAACAGACCATCGCCGACGTCGTCCGGGACTACCTGGTCCAGGCAGGCTTCCAGGTCGATCTCGCGGGCGACGGCTTCACCGCGCTGAGCCTCGCGGCCGCCAGGCGGCCCGACCTTGTCATCCTGGACCGGATGCTGCCCGGACTCGACGGCGTGGAAGTGTGCCGCAGGCTGCGCCTGGCCATGAGCGTTCCCATCATCATGGTGACTGCCCTTGGCACGGAAGACGACCGGATCCTTGGACTGGAAACGGGAGCGGACGACTATGTGACCAAGCCCTTCTCACCCCGCGAGCTGGTCCTCCGGGTGAAGTCCGTGTTGCGCCGGAGCATCCGGGAATTCAGCCCGGAACCTCCCGTGGAGCTCGCCGGCTTCGAACTGGATCCGGCCTCCCGCACGGTGCTCCAGGATGGCAAGCCCCTCATGCTTACGGCGCGTGAGTTCGATCTGCTGGCATTCCTGCTCCGTCGGCCCAACCAGGTGTTCAGCCGCGAGGATCTCATCAAGGCGGTCTGGGGCTGGGACTTCGGGGATTTGTCCACCGTGACGGTCCACGTCCGTCGCCTGCGCGAAAAGATCGAGGACAACCCCACCACCCCGGTGCTGCTCAAAACGGTCTGGGGAATCGGCTACCGTTTTGACGCGAAGGAAGGTGGACATGCAGCCAGCTGAAATGTTCACGATCCTGGGCTGGATGCTGCTGTGGGCTGTCCTCATCGGCGCCTTGACCCTTGCCTTGCTGCGTTTCCTGCGCGGCGCGTCGATCCTGGTGCAGATCTGCCTCGTGGTGGTGGCCACAGTTGCTGTCCTCGTGGCAGGGATGGTGAGCGCTTTCAATGCGATGTTCATTTCCGCCGTGGACCTCGAAGTCATGTGGTACATCCTGGGCGTAGCCTCGGCCGTGGCGATCGCGATTTCCCTGGTCCTCGGGGCCGGGGTGTCCCGAAACGCCATCCGGCTCGTGGCCGCAACGCGGCGCCTCGGCAGCGGAGAAGCCCTCGATGGCTCGTTCCTGCCACAACCAGGGTCGCGGCGGGCCGGACCGGCAATGAACTCCGAGCTTGCCCAGCTCGCCCAGGAACTCGAAGCGAGCAGCATCAAACTGGAGGAATCCCGGCGACGGGAAGCCGCCGTCGAAACCGCCCGCCGCGAACTGGTCTCCTGGATCTCGCACGACCTCCGGACCCCCTTGGCCAGCATGCGGGCCATGGCCGAAGCGCTGGAAGACGGTATGGCCTCCGACGTCCCCGCGTACTATCGCAAGATCATCGCCCAGGCGGATCAGATGGCGGTCATGGTCAACGATCTTCTCGAACTTTCCAAAATCCAGGCGGGAACCCTACGGCTGAGCGCAGAATCCTTGGACCTCTACGACCTCGTGAGCGACGCCATCGCCGATCTCGCGCCGCTCGCCGCCCAGCGCGGGATCCGGCTCGACGGCGGCGGCGACCGCGAGTGCATGGCCGTCGCGGACGGCCCCAGCCTGGGAAGGGCCGTCCGGAACGTGCTGCTCAACGCGATTATCTACAGCCGGCCCGACGGCGGGGTCCTGGTTCGCGTCGGACGCGACGGAAGCGACGCCGTCGTCGACGTCGTGGACAGCTGCGGGGGTATCGACGAGGAGGATCTCGCCCACGTTTTCGAGACCGGCTGGCAAAAGGACCGTTCCCGGGGAGCAGGAATGCCCGTCGATGGGGGTCTGCCGCGATACAGCGGGGCAGGCGTGGGGCTCAGCATGGTGGCAGGGATTGTGAAGGCGCATGGCGGCAATGTCACGGTGGCGAACACGGGGGAGGGCTGCTGTTTCACGCTCCGCCTTCCATCGGGCGCAGAGTCAAGCGCATCCCGCACCAAGGTATTTCCGATACAGAAAGTGCCCGCGGACACCGTTCCGGCAGAGGGCACCAAACAGGCAGGCACATCATGAGCAGGACCACTTCGAAGAAAGCCAGTACCAGGACGGCGGCCCGGTGGGCGGCTGCGTGCGGCGTGGTGGCGATCGGACTCGGGGTGGCGGCCGGCGAGTTGCTGGCCGGGTTCCTGAGCCCGTCCGTCTCGCCCGTCACAGCCCTGGGCGGTGTGGTCATCGACGCCGTGCCGGGTTGGGCCAAGGAACTGGCCGTCAACCTTTTCGGCACCGCCGACAAAATCGCCCTGATCGTCAGCATCGCCCTGGTCACTTTGATCCTCGCCGCAGTCGCCGGCCTCCTGGAGTATCGGCGAAAAGGAGCGGGGCTGGCGCTCGCCTTGCTCGCTGGAGCTGCGGGGCTGGCTGCAGTGCTGACCCGTGCCCAAGCCGCGCCGACAGCCGCAATTGCCCCCGTCGTGGCCACGATCGTCACCATGCTTTTCCTCCGGCTCCTGATCCAGCGGCTCGAAACCTGGCGACCCGTGCCCGAGGCGGCAGACATGCCATTGGCCCGCCGAAGCTTCATGCAATTGCTGGGTGGAACCGCGATCGCAGCGGTCGTCGTCGGGATCGTGACAACAGTGGTGCGCAGGGCAGGAACGGTGGCATCGGACTTCCGCAACGGGGTGGTCCTTCCAGCCCCGGTGACGCCTCCCGAAAAAGTTCCCGACGGCGCCGCTCTCACCTTGCCGGGCCTGCTGCCGCTCGTCACGCCGAACCCCGACTTCTACCGGATCGACACCGCGCTGATCCCGCCGGCCGTGAATCCGCCGGACTGGACCCTGAAGGTGACCGGCCTGGTGGAACGCGAAGTCACCTTGGATTTCGCCACCCTGCTGACGAAGCCGATGATCGAGCGTTACGTGACCATCGCTTGCGTGTCCAACGAAGTCGGCGGAGACCTGATCGGCAACGCCCTCTGGCTGGGCTGGCCGGTCCGCGAACTCCTCGCCATGGCCGGGCCCAAGCCCGGGGCGGATATGGTGCTCTCCCGCAGCACTGACGGCTGGACCGCCGGAACCCCCCTCGAAGCGCTCACGGACAACCGTGACGCTATCCTCGCCGTCGGAATGAACGGCGAACCGTTGCCGCTCGAGCACGGCTTCCCCGTCCGGATGGTCGTTCCGGGCCTCTATGGATATGTTTCGGCCACCAAATGGCTGACGGAACTGAAGGTCACCCGTTTCGCCGACGACCAGGGCTACTGGGTCCCGCGAGGTTGGAGCGATCATGGTCCCATCAAGACGCAGTCCCGCATCGACGTGCCCCGGGACGGCCGCTCGGTCAGGGCCGGAACGGTCCAGTTCGGCGGTGTCGCCTGGGCTCAGCAGCGCGGCGTTTCCCGCGTGGAGTTGCGCGTCGACCGAGGCAATTGGCAGGAAGCCAAGCTAGCCCCGGGGATCTCCTCGGACACGTGGTACCAATGGCAGCTGGGCCTTGAGTTGGGCTCAGGGAACCATGAAGTCCAGGTCCGTGCCACCGATGCCACGGGTACCCCGCAGCCCGAAGCCCAAACCCCCGTGGCACCGGACGGCGCCACGGGGTTCCACACCATCCATGTCACCGCCAACTGACATTAGGCTGTGAAGGTCTGAGCGAAACAACCCGGGAGGAACCCTCGTGGCACGATCCGTCGCAGCCCACCGCCAAGCCGTCCAGGAGCTGCTGTCCGGCCTTGCACACGTAGATGGCACCGAAGAGCTGCCGTTGATGGGGGCGCTCGGCAGGGTACTTGCCGCCGACGTCTTGGCCCCGCTGAGCCTGCCGCCGTTCGCCAACTCCCAGATGGACGGTTTTGCCGTCCGCTCTGCGGACCTGGCCCCCCACGCAGGGAGCGACGCCGGTGCGGAGCTGACGGTCGTGGATCCCGTCCCGGCCGGCGCGGCACCGGTCCGGCTCATGCCCGGCACCGCAGCCCCGATCATGACCGGCGCCATGATGCCCGAGGGTGCCGACGCCGTCGTGCCCATCGAACAGGCAGTGCCTGATGTCTTTCCCGTCCCCGGTGTCCCATCAACCGTCCGCCTTCCCACCACTGAGCCCGGAACGTTCGTCCGCGACGCCGGGAGCGACATCACCGCGGGAACCGTTGCCTTGCGCGCCGGAACCGCCCTCGGACCGGGGCAATTGGGGCTGCTCGCCGCCCTGGGGATGACCGCCGTCGAGGTCCGCACGCCGGTGCGCGTGCTCCTGGTCACCACCGGCGATGAAGTCGTGGAACCCGGTACGTCCCTGCCGGAAGGCAAGATCTACGATTCCAACGGAACCCTGCTCGAAGCCGCCATGCTGCAGTCCGGCCTCCACGTCACGCGGACGGGAATCAGCGGCGACAATCCTACCGAGCTGCTGGCGCTCCTCCGCAGCCTGGGCGGCACTGTCGATCTCATCGTCAGCACCGGGGGCGTCAGCAAGGGCGCCTACGAAGTGGTCCGGCAGGCCATGATGGAACAGCCGGTCGAATTCGTGTCGGTGGCCATGCAACCCGGCGGCCCCCAAGGGATCGGGACGTTCGACGGTTTGCCCTTCCTGGGATTCCCGGGCAATCCCGTGAGCTGCCTCGTGTCCTTCGAAATGTTCCTCCGCCCGGCGCTCGCCGCCGTCGTCGGAAGCCCTGCATTGCGTCCGAGCCTCCAGGCCCGCCTTACGGAGTCTCTGACTTCGCCGGCCGGCAAGCACCAGGTCCGCCGCGGCACGCTTCTTCCGGGGGGAACGGTCAGGCTGGAGGGAGGTGCCGGTTCCCATCTCATCCATGCGCTCGCCAACTCGAACGCGCTGGTCCAGGTGCCTGCAGCCGTCACGGAACTCGACGCCGGGGCGGAAGTGGAAGTATGGATGTTGTGAATGACACTTCAGACTCCGCCGGCATGGTCGGCGGCCTCACCCCCTTGAGCCAGGATGGCGGCGCCCTTGCGCATTTGAGCCAAGACGGCGGCGCCCTTACGCATTTGCGCCAAGATGGTACAGCCCAGATGGTCGATGTCTCCGAGAAGGCCGTGACCACACGTGAGGCTACGGCCACAGCCACCGTCCACAGCACCGCCGAGGTGCTTGCCCTGCTCGGGGCCGGTGAGCTGCCCAAGGGGGACGCCTTGGCCGTGGCCCGGGTTGCCGGCATCATGGCAGCCAAGAAGACCCCTGAACTCATCCCCCTGTGCCACCCGCTGCCTATTTCCAAGGTCACGGTGGACTTCGAGCTTGGCCAGGACACGGTAGTTGTCCTGGCAACTGTGAAGACCAGGGGCGTCACGGGCGTGGAGATGGAAGCGTTGACCGCGGCCTCGGTGGCTGCCTTGAGCGTCTATGACATGATCAAGGCCGTGGACAAGCACGCCGTGATCAGCGGCATCCAGGTGCTGGCGAAGAGCGGCGGAAAGAGCGGCGACTGGGCCCTGCCCGCCTCGTCCGGCGCGCCCGGCGAAGGACCACGCGCATGAACGCCTGCGAACCCCGCCGCGGCCCGCGGAAGGCCGGCGTGGTCATCGCGTCCAACCGCGCTGCGGCAGGAATCTACGAGGACAAGAGTGGTCCCGTGATCCTGGACTGGTTGGTCGAACACGGCTACGAGACCTTTCCCGTCATGGTGGTGCCGGATGGTGAGCCTGTCGGTGCCGCCATCCGTGCGCTACTGACCCAGGAACCTGCCGTCGTCATTACCAGCGGCGGTACGGGACTGAGCCCCGATGACCGCACTCCGGAAGTCACGTTGCCATTGTTGGACCGCGAAATACCGGGGCTCATGGAGGGTATCCGCCGCGCCGGAGCCTCCAAGACCCCCATGGCGATGCTGAGCCGGGGCCATGCCGGTACAGCCGGCAAGACGTTCATCGTGAACCTGCCGGGTTCGCCGAAGGGCGTGATGGACGGCCTCGCCGTACTGGACCCTGTTATTGCCCACCTATGCGATCAGTTGGAGGGAAGTCATGACCACTGAAACCGACTTCGAAGTCATCAGCGCGATCCTCAGCGCGGAGCCGATTTCCGTCGACCAGGCCATAGCGGCGGTTGAATCGGACACGGCGGGAGCGGTAGTGAGCTTCAGCGGCGTGGTCCGCAACCACGACGGCGGCAAACCCGTCGACAGGCTCAGCTACAGCGCCCACCCCACGGCGCACCAGGTCATGGCCGACGTAGTCGCGAAACTCGTGGCCGAGCACTCAGGAGAAGCTGCGCAGCCTGTCCGGATCTGGGCAGCACACCGGATCGGCATGCTGGAGATTGGCGAACCTGCGCTCGTCTGCGCCGTTGCCGCCGCACACCGCGGACAAGCCTTCGCAGTGTGCTCGGAGCTTGTGGACAGGATCAAAGCGCAAGTGCCCATCTGGAAGGAACAGTTCTTCAGCGACGGCACGGTCGAGTGGGTCGGGGCAGGGGAGTAGCCCGGGCGCAGGGATCGCGAGCGCTACAACGTCACGAGATTTGTGCGCACCGCATGGATGAGTACTTGGACGCGGTCGCGCACGTCCCATTTGTTCATGATGCGGCCGAGGTTCGACTTGATCGTCGCCTCGGAGAGGTGGAGAGCCTGTGCTATCTCGGCGTTTGACATACCCTGCGCGAGAAACACCACGATCGACAGTTCGCGTTCTGTGAGCGCTTGGGCGCGGGAGAGCGCGACGTGACCGTTGGGGTTGGCCGTGTGCCGGACGGCCGCAATGAGTCCACGAGTTATGCGCGGCGAGAGCACTGACCTGTCAGCGTGCACGTCCAAGATGGCGCTGACGATCTCGTCCGGATGAGTGTCCTTCACAAGATAGCCGGAGGCTCCGGCCCTGAGCGCGGCGATGACGTGGCTTTCGGAGGAGAACGTGGTCACTGCAAGCACCCGGGCGTCCGGGTATTCGGCAGTGATCCTCTCTGTTGCGGCAATGCCGTTCATCACCGGCATTTGGATGTCCATCAGTACTACGTCCGGTTGTAACTTGCGGTACTGCTCGACGGCTTCCGTTCCATTAACTGCTTCTCCGGCCACAACTGTGGCCGGAGCTGACTCCAGGAAGATGCGCAATGCGTGTCGCACGAGGGCTTCGTCATCGACGATCAGAACACGCACGCCTTCCATTCCTACAGTTTAGGTGTCGGGAGTCGACTCTCAGATCAGACTAAAGTCGCGCAAGGAGTCGACTTTCGTCGGCAGACCCTGTGCCGGCCGGCTGCGACGATTAGCTTGTTGGTACTTTCGGGCAGAAAGGGATTTGACCGTGTCTGCAGCGAGCGTAGTGGGCGGGCTGGCGTTCCGCCTGGGGCCCGCCGATCTTCGGCCGGATGGGTAGGGCAATGAGACTGTGTGCCTGAGCGTCCGCCCGCTTCGTCTGGATAATTGGGGGATGAAGCGAAGCGGTCCGGCAGAGGCTGCCCGCAACAATGTCCACGGGTCTGCCGGTTGGCGTGGCTTCTGGGCGTACACAGCGTTGCCGGCGGGTGCTCGTCTCGCATTGGCGGCCGTTGTCGCGGTGGGGTTGCTGGTGGATGGTGTGCTGGCGCTAGTTGCCCAGACACCGATGCCCACCGCGGCTGTTTACGTGGGCGCGCTCATCGCAATCGGTGCTTTCGCATGGCGGCCTCCCATAGCGGCGATGGTGCTCGCGGCATGCGGCCTCGTCGCAACATTTCTTGGTGCGGGTGGGCCTTACTCTCTGGCTCTTGCCGTCTCGGTCGGCTTGGTCACGAGTACGTGCAGTCGGTGGCTGAGTGTCTCATACTGCGTCATCACAGCGGGGTGGGCGGTGGTTGCGGCAGGGGTTGGCCAGGGGCTCGCACAAGGCGGCGGGATCGGCAGCGTTGCCGCTGGCCTTGCTTCGGGACTAATCGGTTGGGGGTTCCGCGGAGGTCGAGCGAGGGAACATCAGCTTGCTGCTGACATTGATCGGCTCAAAAGAGAATCGGCGGCCGCCGTACAGATGGAGCGGGATCGAATCGCTGATGAGCTGCACAACATCATTGCCCACGACATCACGACCGTTGTGATGCAGGCCCGGGCCCTCGAACTGGTGGACGACCCCGTGGCTCGCGATACATCAAGGCGTGCGATCACTGATGCCGCGACACAAGCCCTCACAGACATCCGACGGATGCTGCGTTTAGTCCAGGGGACGGACGAGACGGTCGGAGAAGCCGGGGCAGGTGCAGTGTCCTTGGCAGCGACGTTGGAGTCCTTACGTCTTGGACTCGGCTCGATGGGAGCTTCGGTCGAGCTCTCCTTTCCCGGCAGTGAGTTGTCCATTTCGAACAGCATCGAGACGACTCTCGTGCACATCGCACGTGAGGCAGCCACCAACGTGATGAAGCACGCTCGGCAGAGCCCGTCGATTCGTTTGGCGGTGACGTCTGATCGCGAATGCATCACATTGCAGGTCTGGAATGCTCCGTCCAGCGGCGGGGAGGATTTGACCGCTGATGCGACGGGCTACGGACTGAAGCGGATGAACGACCGGGTGATGCTGCTTGGCGGAACGTTCAAGGCAGGCGGTGATGAAACGGGGTGGACCGTGACGGCGACGATGCCCAGGTTCTAATGGGCCAGTAGTCCAACAGATTTCGCGGTCAGAGGATTCGCGTCCGCGAACGTTGGGTCGCATTGCGAGAGGAACGGGTGCATTCGAACGATGTCTAACTCGATACGGATGACGGTGTTTGAGACGGGAGGTCGGGATGAATCGTAGTCAGTGGCGACAACAATGTCGCACTGAGAGGAAGGTGAGGTGGGTCGATGCCTGCCATCATTCTGGCTGTCATCCGAGCAGTCATGCACTTGGGTTCCCGGGCGGTCAACTGGGTGACGGCCAACTGGCGCACGGTGCTGGACTGGCTCAACGCCGGCAGGACGATCGATTGGATCGTTCGGCGGATCCGAGACATCCTCGGGCTGTGAGCAGCGGGAAAGGGCGCGCTCAGCCCAGCCGGGGTCGCCCTTTTCCGTGTCATACCACCGTGCGCGAGCAGGTGACGCGATGACTACAACGACAGGTGACGACCCGCGCGGGATAGCGAGGGGGATCGCAAGAGTGGCGGAGACAGATGTCGCTGGCGCGACATTTTCGGCAGCGGTGAGCCGCCGCGCGGTGACAGTGTGGAACATCACTTCTGGCTGTACCGGGCTGATCGCTTGCGTCGTGCTGCTCGGCTTCCGCCTGGTCTTTCAAGACGGCTGGCTCGCGATCGTCCTGGTTGTCTTGGCGGTCGTGACCGTCGCCTCGACGGTCGCTGAGTGCCTGATCGTCAACCCTCGACGAGCCCTTACGTTCCGTTATGGAGTGGAGCCGCCGGGCCTGTCGATCGCTCAGGGCCGGTGGATTCGACGTGAGACCTTTGTGCCGAGGGCACAGATTCTCTATGTCCGGCTTCGACGCGGTCCGGTGCTGCGCAACTTTGGACTTGCGAGTGTGCACGTAGGTGTACTGGGCAGGGAGTTCATGGTTCCCTGTCTCGACGAGCAGGATGCTGAGCGGCTGCGGGGGGCGTTGAAAAACGTCGATAGGGGAGCCGCCTGATGCGCAACTCGCCACTGTTGATGCTGGTCAGACTCCTGAAGGCGCTGCCACAGTCTGTACTTATCGTCATCGGGATCGTCGTCGCGACCTCCACGTTTCAAGGCGGGATTGCCGCGGCGTTGTGGGTGCTCCTCGCATACTTCGTCTATACGCGGATCTACGTGATCTTCTACGACTACCTGGCAACCGCCTGGGATGTACGGTCAGATGGCTTCCACTATCGACGAGGCCTCTTCTCGCGGGAGACCTTAACCATCGCTCGCAACGATATCGCGAGCGTCCATCTCTCGCAGGGCGGCCTGGACCGGTTTTGGAAGCTGTTCGAAGTGCGGGTGCAAAGTACTGCGGGGGGACGCGCCAGCCTGCTTCTGCACGCGGTCACACGTGACCAAGTCGATGAGATCGCCCGCGTCTACGGTGTTCGTCCGACCCTGCAGGCCAAGGATGTCAATACTGCCGCAGGGTCCGGCCGGCAGGAGGAGGCACCCGCGGAAGGCGTTACCGAAGCGCCCTCCGTGGTGGCGAGCGCGGTTTCCCTTCGGAACGCGGACTGCTGGCTTATCTCCCTCACATACGGCAAGTACATGCTTCTCATTCCGGTGCTTTGGACGTTGATCTCCCGGTTCACGGGGAACACTGGTGTCGCCCAGCTCGAGTGGACCGTAGACCAGTTGCGAGCGCAGCCGGGCCTTGCGCTGGCCGCAATGCCCTTGCTGCTCGCCGCGAGCGTCGCTTACGGCGCCTTAGTGGCCTATCTGAAATATTCGAAGACGCTCGTCCGTGTGGAACCCGACTCCGATGGCATGCTGAAGATGCGGGTATCGCGCGGGCTGATATCTACCGTGGATCAATCCACCCGCGTCGACCGAATCGACGCACTCGAAATGCGGCAGAACGTCGTGATGCGGGTGTTTGGGCGATACTCGCTGCGAGTGATCGTGCGGGCTCAGGGGTCCGGAAGCGCGAGCCGTACAGTTGTGATCCCGATTGCCCGCCACTCAGACATCGACGCATTCGTCGCACAGTACCTTCCGCGATTCCGCATCGTCAGCGGCGTTGAGGTCGCCGGCATCAACCCGGTCCTGGGATGGGGCGCAGGCTTGACTGTGGGAGGAGTCGTGGCGGGCACGCTAGCGGCTCTGGTCTCACCGCCGGTTGTCGTCGTGATCATGGCGTTAGTGGTGATCGCGACCGCGGTGGCGCAACTGGCGGTTAAGCGCGCTGACTTCTCCACTGACAGCCGGTTGTGGCGAGTGAGATCGGGGGTGCTTGGCACGAGGACGTGGGTGCTCCCCTCAACAAGCCCTGCCTCGACGACGATATACGGCAACGCGTCCGGATGGCGATTTTGTGTGCTCGCTTTCCGTGCCGGCGGCACAGTGCCTCGGACAATCAGAGCGCTCCTCCGAGGCTCGGGTCACGCGACGCTGATGGAGGCGCTCTCGCGTGACCAGGTGCACGCATCATGATCGAAGTGATCGGACTCACGAAGTCATACGGCGGACGGACACGGGTTGATGACGTTACCTTCAGCGTCGGCGACGGCCGTATCGTCGGCTTCATCGGGCCTAACGGCGCCGGCAAGACCACTACGATGCGAACCGCCCTCGGCCTTGAGAAGCCCGATTCGGGGCGGGCGTTGTTCGACGGACGCCCATACCGGGAGCTTCCCAACCCACGCCAGAGCGTTGGGGCGGTCCTCGACGCCGGGGCGCTGATCCCTGACCTCCGCGCGATTGAGCTCCTGCGTTACTGCGCAAGTGTTCAGGGCGTGGACAAGGCCCGGGCCGAACGGGTTCTGGCCATGGTCGACCTCGGTGAGGCCCGTAGACGGAGGGTGCGCGAGCTTTCGCTTGGCATGAGGCAGCGTCTCGCGCTCGCCGCAGCCATCTTGGGCAACCCGGGCAACTACGTCCTTGATGAGCCGCTCAACGGTCTCGACCCCTCGGGCATCCAGTGGCTGCGTCACTTGCTCCTCCAACTTCGCGATGAGGGCGCGGCGCTTCTCCTGTCGTCGCACATCATCACCGAGCTCGAGCTCGTGGCTGACGACGTCGTACTGATCAACAACGGCGTGCTCAAACTCCGAAGCAGCCTCGCCGACCTTGCACGAGGAGCCGGGCCGCGGGTCAACGTCATAAGCGAGGACGTCGGCACCTTCATCGCGCTCGCAAAGAGGAACGGCGCCACCATCGTCAAAGCAGACGATCGCGCCGTGGTCGTCGCAGACCTCACAGCGCGTGAGGTGTTCTCGCTTGCGGCTGCCCATGGGCTTGTCTTGGATGAGCTTCGCACCGAGAGCGTCTCGCTTGACGACGTGTATCGACGGATCGTGGACACGAAAATCGAAGGAGAGGCTCCTTGAGGATGCTGCGCCCACCCATCCGAATCGCTCGCCAGCAAGACGCGCAACGGCGGAGCGAGCTCGTGTCTGCCGAGACGATCCGGATCCTCCGGACACGGACGTCCGTGGTCGTGCTGTTGCTCGGAGCAGCCGTACCGCTCGCGCTCGGCGTTGGACAAGCGATCTATCGAAAGGTGTCTTCGCCGGCACCGGATCTGACAGGTATCGCGACGGCCGGGGTCGACATCTTCGCGTTCGTGGCAGCTCTGGCTGCGGCCATCGGCGTTGGCCGCGACTACCAGACGGGAGCGATCGCCTTCCGGATGTTGCTCGTCCCGCGCCGCGGACGGCTGCTTGCCGCGAGCGCACTCGGGTACAGCGGGGTTGCCGCAGCACTTGCGGTGCTCGTCATGCTCGTTGTCGGCGTCTTCGCTGCTGTGTTCGGCGGGGCGTTCGCGCCCTTCTCTGCTGACTCCGTCGCCGCGGTAATGCGTTCTATCGCTGCGGTGGCGCTCGCTTCATGCTTCGGTGCAGGGCTCGGGTACGCGGTGCGCTCAGCCACCGTCGCCGCGATCGTCATCATCACCGTCTTTTGGCTTGCGCCGATCACTCTCCTCATCGCCGGACTGAGCGGGGTGCAGGGCGCCACGTCAGTAGCGAATATCACCACCGGGATACTGGTCGGGCAAGCGATCAGCACCACCCCCGAGCCAGGGGACGCCCTCGGGCCCTGGGGAGCGCTCCTCCTTCTTGCGATCTGGTCCGGCGGAGTGCTTCTTCTAGCCGCCCTGCGATTGAAAGGAAAGTGATCCCATGTCCAAGAAAGCCCGATCCTGGCTTTGGTTCCTTGTGCCCACGCTGGTGGTGGCGGCGCTCGTTATCGCAATCAGCATCCCGGGACTCAAGGCCGCTCAGCAAGAAATCGGTGCCGATTCCCTGACGATTCCAATCGTTGCCATGCTCATCCTCGCCGTCGTTGCCGGCTCGCTGTTGGGACTCATCGTGCTGGGCCTTCGAAATCTCGTTCGACCGCGATCTGTCGCCCCATCCCGCGATTAGGATCCGGGGCAAGTCCGGTTCGCGCCGCCCGGTAGGGTTAAGGACATGACCGAACAACTTGCTGTCGCCGTGTTGGGCGCCCAGGGCCGCATGGGTATCGAAGCCGTCAAAGCGGTGGAGGAAGCCTCCGACATGAAGCTCGTCGCGGCGCTCGGCCGCGGAGATTCCCTTGATACCCTGCTCGACGCCGGCGCCAAGTATGTCGTCGACCTGACCGTTCCGGACAGCACCGAAGCCAACGTCCGCTTCGCCGTCGAACACGGCATGCATGCTGTTGTCGGCACCACTGGCTGGGACGCCGAGCGGCTCGCGGCGTTGCGCGAGTTGCTTGCGGCGAACCCGGAGGCAGGCGTCCTTATCGCCCCCAACTTCGCCCTCGGCTCCGTCCTTGCCTCGGCCTTCGCCGCCAAGGCTTCCAAGTATTTCGAATCGGTGGAAATCATCGAGCTGCACCACCCGAACAAGGTGGACGCGCCCTCGGGCACGGCCGTCCGCACGGCCCAGCTCATTGCCGCCGCCCGCGAAGAAGCCGGCGTCCCCGCTAGCCCGGATGCCACGAACACTGCCCTTGACGGTGCCCGCGGTTGCGATGTGGACGGTGTCCGCGTCCACAGCGTCCGTTTGCGCGGACTCGTGGCGCATCAGGAAGTGCTCCTGGGCGGGCCGGGAGAGCAACTGACCATCCGCCACGATTCCTTCGACCGGGCGTCCTTCATGCCCGGAGTGTTGCTGGGACTGCGCAATGTGGCGTCCCACCCCGGGCTGACCGTCGGCCTGGACGGCTATTTGGATCTGGGGCTGTAGGCGCATGGGCCCGCTCTGGAAGGCATTCAAGGAGAACCGCACCAAGATCTGGGTAGGTGCCGTCACCCTGTTGCTGGTTCTCTATCTCGTGGTCACCTTCGAACGCTCGATCCTGCTGCTCAGTGACGCGAACCTGGTAGCCAAGGGAATCGGCGCTGCCTACCTGGTGCTTCCCATCATCGGAGCGTGGGCACTGATCCGCGAACTTGTCTTCGGTGCACGCACGGAGAAGATGGCCAAGGTGCTCGAAGCGGAGGGCGGGCTGCCGGTGGACAACTTGCCCCGTACACCGGGAGGCCGCATTGTGCGTGCCGCCGCGGACGCCGAGTTTGAGAAGTACCGCGTGGAGGCCGAGGCCGCCCCCGAGGACTGGCGGTCCTGGTTCCGGCTCAGCTGCGCCTACGATGCCGCCGGCGACCGAAAGCGGGCGAGGGAATCCATGCGCGACGCCGTGCGCCTCTTCCGCAGCGAGCCCACCGCAGCGGAGCGGTAGCGGCTGTCGCCTCGAAGGAAACACCTTGTATTCGAATATATGTTCGAATACCATGGCTGCATGAGCGATCCTTCGAAGCGGCCGAACGGCTATCCCCATGGCCTGGACGGGCCCATGAAGGCGATGAGCCCGGGCGTCGTCGATTTCCTCTTCCGGCAGCTTGTGGCGGGGGAGCCGCCTGAAGACATGCAGTGGCGGCGCGAGGGAACCGTTCTGGGCGAGCAGAAGCCGGGAGCCGAACTCGCCAGGCGGCTTGCAGAAGCCGACCTTGAATCATTGACCCCCGTTGAATTGTTCGACTATGTGCGGGCAGCCCAACGGCTCGGGGCGTGGGCGGACCGCTTGCGGGAGGCTGCTGTTGCGCAGTATTGCGCGTCGGAGACGCCAGCGAAGCCCGGGCGCCATAGCGACGCTTCAGCCTGAGGCCTTGCTCCCATTTCGCTGAATTTGACGACAATCACGCGGGCCCCATTCTCCTAACCCGCAGCTGACAGGGTAACGTTTTTCGTATGTCTGACTCTCGTGCGAACGTTCCTGCTCTCGGTACCCTTCTGACCGCCATGGTCACCCCGTTCACCAAGGACGGCGAAGTTGACTACAAGCAGGCAGCGGAACTGGCAGTCAAGCTTGTCGACGACGGCTGCGATGGCCTGGTCGTCACCGGAACAACCGGGGAGACGTCCACGCTCACCGATGAGGAAAACCTCGGCATGTTCCGCGCAGTGAAGGAAGCTGTGGGCGGTCGCGCGGCAATCATCGCGGGCACGGGAACCAATGACACTGCCCACTCGGTGCACCTCTCCCAGGAAGCCGCGAAACTCGGCGTCGACGGTCTCTTGATCGTCACCCCGTATTACAACAAGCCGAGCCAGGCCGGCGTCCGGGCCCATTTCGAGACCATTGCGTCCGCCACTGAGCTTCCTGTCATGCTGTACGACATTCCCGGGCGCTCCTCCATCCAGATCGCGCCGGAGACCATGATCGGCCTTGCCTCCCACCCCAACATCGTTGCGGTCAAAGATGCCAAGGCCGACTTCGCCGCGGCCACGCGCGTCATGGCGGAAACCGACCTTCTTTTCTACTCGGGCGACGACGGCCTGACCCTCCAGTGGATGGCCATGGGTGCCGTGGGCCTGATTGGCGTCACCACCCACGTCGTCACCCGCCGTTTCCGTGAACTCATCGACGCCATCAACGCGAACGACCTTGGCACGGCACGCAAGATCAACTTCGAGCTCGAGCCCGTGATCCGGGCGACCATGACCCGGGTCCAAGGCGCCGTCGCCGCCAAACAAATTCTTAAATGGCAGGGAGTCCTGCCCAACTCGGTTGTCCGTTTGCCCCTCGTGGAGCCGGACGCCGCCGAGATCGCAATCATCCGCGAGGACTTGGCGGAAGCTGGAATGGACTTCACTGTCTAGAAAGATTCCGCCGGAAAGTAGCGCATTATGACCCAAACCGCCCTTCCCGGACTTGTCACCCCGCCCAAACTTCCGCAGGGAACACTCCGGATTGTGCCCCTTGGCGGGCTGGGGGAGATCGGCCGCAACATGGCCGTTTTCGAAATCAACGGCAAGCTGCTCGTGGTTGACTGCGGCGTGCTCTTCCCTGAAGAGACCCAGCCGGGTGTTGACCTGATCCTGCCCGATTTCTCGTACATCGAGGACAGGCTGGATGACGTAGTTGCCATCGTCCTGACGCACGGCCACGAAGACCACATCGGCGCTGTGCCGTACCTTCTGCGCCTGCGTGCGGACCTGCCGCTGGTCGGTTCCCAGCTGACGCTTGCCCTCGTTGAGGCCAAGCTCCAGGAACACCGGATCAAGCCGTACACCCTCACAGTGGCAGAAGGGCAGGTGGAGCAGTTCGGCCCCTTCGAATGCGAATTCGTTGCCGTCAACCACTCCATTCCGGATGCCTTGGCAGTCTTCATCCGCACCGCCGGCGGCAACGTGCTGCACACGGGCGACTTCAAGATGGACCAGTTGCCCCTCGACGGGCGCATCACGGACCTGCGCCACTTCGCCCGCCTGGGTGAAGAAGGGGTGGACCTGTTCATGGCCGACTCCACCAACGCCGATGTCCCCGGCTTCACCACGGCGGAAAAGGAAATCGGCCCCACCCTGGACCGCTTGTTCGGCCAGGCCAAGAAGCGGATCATCGTCGCCTCCTTCTCCTCCCACGTGCACCGGGTGCAGCAAGTGCTCGACGCCGCCGCCAAGCATGGCCGCAATGTCGCCTTCGTGGGGCGGTCCATGGTGCGCAACATGGCTATCGCCGCGAAACTGGGCTACCTTGACGTCCCGCCGGGAATCCTCGTGGACATCAAGAACATCGACAACCTGCCAGACCACCGCGTAGTCCTCATGTCCACGGGATCCCAGGGTGAACCCATGGCGGCCCTCTCCCGGATGGCCAACGGTGACCACCGCGTGGTGGTGGGCCAGGGCGACACCGTCATTCTCGCCTCGAGCCTTATCCCGGGCAACGAGAACGCGGTCTACCGGATCATCAACGGGTTGCTCAAGCTCGGCGCCGACGTCGTCCACAAGGGCAATGCCAAAGTGCACGTCTCCGGTCACGCCGCCGCGGGCGAGCTGCTCTATTGCTACAACATCCTCAAGCCCCTGAACGCGATGCCTGTGCACGGCGAAACCCGGCACCTCATCGCCAACGGCAACCTTGCGGAGGACTCCGGTGTGCCCTCGGACCGCGTCATCCTCAGCGACAACGGCACGGTCATTGACGTCAGGGACCACAAAGCCAACGTTGTGGGCCAGGTGGAGGTCGGCTTCGTCTATGTGGACGGCTCCAGCGTGGGCGAAATCACCGACGCCGACCTCAAGGATCGCCGGATCCTCGGCGACGAGGGCTTCATCTCGGTCATCACCGTGATCAACCGGACCACCGGCAAGATCGTCTCGGGACCGGAAATCCACGCCCGCGGCGTGGCCGAGGACGATTCCGTCTTTGACGAGATCATCCCCAAGATCAACGCGGCCCTCGAAGACGCAGTGCTCCACCACGCGGACCACACCAACCACCAGCTCCAGCAAGTGGTCCGTCGGGTTATCGGCACGTGGGTCAATCGCAAGCTTCGCCGGCGCCCCATGATCATCCCGTTGGTTCTGGAAGCATAGCCCCGGAGGCCTAGCCCAGCGATACCGGCACAGGCACGCCCCGGAGTCAGTCCATGAACGGCCCGGTTCAAGCGAACCGGGCCGTTCGTGTGTCTAGCCAAGCTCGCCGCGAAGCCAAGTCCGCGGATTGTCCAACAGGGGCAACATGGTTCCTCTGCGCCCCTGAAATCCGCGGGTTTCCGGACGGCTTGGGGTAGCGTGGCCGATATGGCGACTCGTACTACCTCCGCGCCTAGAGGCAGCTCCAACAGCAAATCCGGCGGCTCGGGCAGCAGCCGGACCCCGGCTAAGAGCGGCAGGAGCGGCACAGGCGCGGCCCGCGGCAAGCAGGCCGCCGTCGTCGAACCCCAACAACCGTGGATCCTGCGTGCGCTTGCTGGTGTCTGGTTAGGAATCGGGCACGTGGTGGGTGCGGGCATCCGCCGGATCGGCCATGACGTCAGTGACCTCGATCCCGCGGACCGCCGGGACGGCGCCGCGCTTTTCAACCTGGCGCTCGGTGTCTTCATAGCAACCTTCGCCTGGTGGGGCTTCAAAGGCTGGTTCCCGGACGTTGTCTACAGCATTGTGAACGGAACCTTCGGCTGGGTATCCCTGCTTCTGCCGCTCATGCTTTTCGTCTGCGCTTTCCGGCTCTTCCGGCAGCCGTGGGACAGCCGCGGCAACAACCGCGTGGGCATCGGCTTCCTGATCATGACGTTCGCGGGCGCCGGCCTGGCCCACATTATCGGCGGCCAGCCGACTGTGGCCGACGGCTTCGACGGCCTCCGGCGCGCGGGCGGGATGCTCGGATTCCTCGCGGCGTCGCCCCTTGCCGCCATCCACCCCGCAGTCCCCGTCATCGTCTACGGCGCTTTGGCGTTCATCGCCCTCCTGATTGTCACGGCCACGCCCTTCGGCGCCATTCCCCGGCGTATCCGCGGCGCCTACGAGCACCTCATGGGCGTCGACCTGGTGGATGCCGACGCGCAGCACGGCGATTCCCACGACCGCAGCTACCTCTATGAAAACCAGGCGGACGTTGAACCGAAGAAGAAGCGCCGCAAGCGCTTCTTCGGCAAGGACCACGACGACGACGCCAGGCTTGAGGGCTATGTCGGCGACGAGGCCTTCGAACACGCAATCGTCGACGACGACGCCCCTCCTGCGAAGGGCGCGCCGTCCATCCCGCCAGGGGTGCGCAGGCCGACCCAGGCCGAAATCGCCGTCGAGAAGATCAAAGCGGCACAGGGGCTCGGAAAAGCACAAGCCGACCCGAACGCCACCGAAGCGATCCCCCTGGTCGCGCCGACCGCCGCCGTCCCGCCGGTCATCGTGCCTTCGGCACCGGTCAGCCCGCCCCCGCCCCCGACGCCGATCCCGCAGCGCACCGAACAGCTTTCGCTCGCCGGGGACGTCACCTACACGCTGCCGTCCTCGGACAACCTGACTCCGGGCTCCATTCCGAAGGAGCGCACGGAAGCGAACGACGCCGTCGTTGCCGCCCTGACGGACACGATGCAGCAGTTCAACGTGGACGCCACTGTTACCGGCTTCAGCCGCGGGCCCACCGTGACCCGCTACGAAATCGAACTTGCTCCCGGCACCAAAGTGGAGCGCGTCACGGCCTTGTCCAAAAACATCTCCTACGCCGTGGCATCGAGTGATGTCCGTATCCTCAGCCCCATCCCGGGCAAGTCGGCCATCGGCATCGAGATCCCCAACACTGACCGCGAAACCGTGTCCCTCGGCGATGTCCTGCGAAGCCAGAACGCGAGGCGGACAGACCACCCCATGGTGATGGGCGTCGGCAAGGACGTCGAGGGCGGCTACGTCGTCGCGAACCTCGCCAAGATGCCGCACTTGCTCGTGGCCGGTGCCACAGGTGCGGGTAAGTCGTCCTTCGTGAACTCCATGATCACGTCGATCCTGATGCGCGCCACACCCGATGAGGTCCGCATGGTCATGGTGGACCCCAAGCGCGTGGAACTGACCGCCTATGAGGGCGTTCCGCACTTGATCACGCCGATCATCACCAACCCCAAGAAAGCTGCCGAGGCGCTTCAGTGGGTGGTGCGCGAAATGGACGCCCGCTACGACGACCTCGCCAACTACGGCTTCAAGCACATCGACGACTTCAACAAGGCTGTCCGCGCTGGCAAGGTTGTTCCGCCGGTTGACTCCAAGCGCGTCATCAAGCCATACCCATACTTGCTGGTGATCGTGGACGAGCTAGCCGACCTCATGATGGTTGCCCCGCGCGATGTCGAAGACTCGATTGTCCGGATCACCCAGCTCGCCCGTGCTGCCGGCATCCACCTGGTCCTGGCCACCCAGCGTCCGTCCGTTGACGTCGTCACCGGCCTGATCAAGGCGAACGTCCCCTCGCGTATGGCGTTCGCCACCTCCTCCGTCACCGACTCCCGCGTGGTCCTGGACCAACCCGGCGCCGAGAAACTCATTGGCCAGGGTGACGCGCTCTTCCTGCCGATGGGCGCCTCCAAGGCGATGCGCGTGCAGGGCGCCTGGGTCACGGAGTCCGAGATCCATCGGGTGGTGGAGCACGTCAAGGGACAACTCAAGGCTGTCTACCGTGACGACGTCGCGCCCGAGGCGCAGAAGAAGCAGATCGACGACGATATTGGAGACGACCTCGAGGTCCTGCTTCAGGCCACCGAACTCGTGGTCACCACACAGTTCGGCTCCACATCGATGTTGCAGCGCAAGCTCCGGGTCGGCTTCGCCAAGGCCGGCCGCCTTATGGACCTGCTGGAGTCGCGCGGCGTCGTGGGTCCGTCCGAAGGTTCCAAGGCCCGCGATGTGCTGGTGAAGCCGGACGACCTCGCTCCCGTGCTGGCAGCCATGAAGGGGCAGGAGGCTCCGGCTACGCCCGACGCGCACACCGCGGCGCTTAGCGACAACGCGAACGCGAACATCGCCGTCGGCGGCTATGCCGAAGACCTGGTGGCCGCCGATCTCGAACGTCGCAAGCAGGTCACTGATTACCACGACGGAGCAGATGGCCTCGATGACGAGGACGACGGCGGCGAGGACGCCTGGTCACTGACCGGACGGTAGCCTAGAGGAGTGACTACATCCGACGGCAGCAAAGCCGGTTCCAGCAGCTCCGATATCTGGAACCTGCCCAACATCCTGACGATGCTCCGGATTGTCCTGGTCCCGTTCTTCGTGTGGTTCCTCCTGGAGGACAACAGCCAGCACGGCATTTGGCGCTGGGCCGCAGTGGTGGCCTTCGCAGTTGCGATCTACACGGACAAGCTCGACGGCGACATCGCCCGGAGCCGCAACCTCGTCACCAACTTCGGCAAGATCGCGGACCCCATTGCCGACAAGTTGCTGATCGGATCGGCTCTCGTTCTCCTGTCGGCGCTGGGGGAGTTGCCTTGGTGGATCACCATCCTCATCCTCGTTCGCGAATGGGGCATCACCGCCTTGCGCTTCTTCGTCATCCGCTATGGCGTGATGCCGGCCTCGCGTGGCGGGAAGCTCAAGACCGTCGTCCAGACTGTCGCCATCTTCCTTTACATCCTGCCGCTGAATTCCTTCGCGCCATGGCTCGTCAGCGTGGCCTTCTGGGTCATGATCGTCGCCCTCGCCATCACGGTGTGGACCGGCGTCGAATACGTCATCGAGGCCGCAAAGCTTCGCACGGCAGGCAAGCGCGCATGAGCGCTGCCGCGGATGAAGTGGCCGCGTCGGCGGTAGCGCTCGCCATCGAGCGGGGCATCACCGTGGCTACCGCGGAATCCCTGACCGCCGGGATGGTTGCCGCCACCCTCGCCGATACTCCAGGGGCGTCAGGCATGCTCCAGGGCGGGGTGGTCGCCTATCAGAATGCTGTCAAGGCCGGAATCCTGGGCGTGTCCGAGGAGTTGCTTGCCGCACTCGGATCCGTCGACGCCGAGGTGGCGGCAGCTATGGCCGACGGGGCCAGACGCGCGTGCGGGGCCGACGTCGGAATCTCCACAACGGGGGTTGCGGGGCCCTTGCCCCACGACGGGAAGCCGGTTGGCACCGTCTTCATTGGCGTCGCCACCCCGGGCGGGGCCGCGGCGCATTCCTACTCGTTCAGCGGCGACCGGCCGAGTATCCGGGCGCAGGCAACCGAGGCCGCATTGGAGCGCTTGTTGGAGTGCCTTGTCCATGCCGACCTACCACACGTAAAGTAGCCGGGAACAAAAACTGCGGCCCAATAGTTGTTACATTGTGTCGCCTCGGAATGGCCGGGGCGCCTAGGATGTAGAAAACAACCGGTGCACCTGCAAGGTGAACCGGACTCACGAGGGAGCAAGGCGATACAGATGGTTAAGCAGCCCGTATCCGTAAACGGCGTTGTCCGCTGGAAGGATGTGGGCTTGGCCGAGAAGGCACCGAGCGAACAGAAGGAGCGCAAAATGGTTGTACTGCGTCACGAAATTGGTGATGTCCTGCGCGATGTCCGCCAGCGTCAGGGCCGCACGCTCCGCGAAGTCTCGCACAGCGCCCGCGTTTCCCTTGGCTACCTGAGCGAAGTTGAGCGCGGCCAGAAGGAAGCATCCTCAGAGCTGCTGTCCTCTATCTGCTCCGCCCTGGACGTTCCATTGTCCGGCATGCTCCGCGAAGTCAGTGACCGGGTTGCCGTCGCCGAAGGCGTCGCTGTTCCGGACACCGTCCCGCAGGAATTCGCTCAGCGCTACGGCCGCGATCTCGACCGCGAGCTCAGCGCCGAACTGAACGACGATTTCACCCAAGGCATGCTCTCCGGAGCCCGCTAGGCGGACCTGAAATAAAGAAGGAGGACCTCCAACTGGAGGTCCTCCTTCTTTGGTCTATGTGGTTTGGTGCGGTCAGTCCTTGCCGATTCCTTCGCCGTAGGCAGCATTGAGCCGTTCAATGTAGTCGGCCAGCGTCTGGATTTCTTCCAGCGGCCACTCACCCAGGCGTTCCCGGAAAACCTGCCGGCGTGCGTCCTGGACCTGGTGCATCTTTTCTTCGCCCTTGGGCGTGAGCCGGATCGATTGTGCGCGTCCGTCCTGGGGGTCGGCTTCTTTGTAGACCATGCCGATGCTCTCAAGGAACGCGATCTGGCGGCTCACCGACGGTTTCCCGACGCCGATGCACGAGGCAAGCTCCGTCAAACGAATGGGGCCCTCTTTCCTAATGATCGTCAGCAGTCCGTAGGCTGCTGGCTCCATGTCGGGATGGACCTGGCGGGATAACTGGTGGGATAGCGATCGTGCGCGTCGCCAGAACATGCTCAGCTGGTGTTCCACCTGTTGGAGGGCGGCGTCGACGTTGTCGCCGGCCTCCACCATCTCCGGCGCGTCGTCGGGAGTGTTGCTCATGACAACCATTCTAGAGTCCGCTCCCGTGAGAGACTCTATTGGTGCGTATCAGTGACTTCTGGCGGCTGATGGACGATGAATTCGGGGCTGGCTACTCCAGGGTCCTCAGCAGCTCCCTTGTATTGGCCGGCGTCGGCGGCCGTACGGCAAACGAAGCCTTGGCAGCGGGCTACAGCCCCCGCGACGTCTGGCTTGCCCTGTGCGATGTCCAGGACGTTCCTCCGGAGCGACGGCTCGGCAGGGACATCAAGCCTGCCGACAAGGGTTCCAGCACGTTCTGAGTTCCAGTTCATGGCGGACACGCCCGCAAATTTGTTCGAATATCTGTTCGGATGAGGCTATGCTCCTATCAGAGGAAAATTGATCCTGGCGGAGCGGTTTCCGTGTCATTCGAAGCCCGTAGTTGTCCACATAGGCGAAGTCGCACACAAAATTGTCAGCGGCTCGTACTAGCGTCGGATGAGACAGGAAAACGGCCGTTCAGGCCAGTCCACAGCGAGAAAGCATCAGAGGTGTGAACCATGGCGGCAAACCAGGATCGTGAGAAGGCGCTCGAGGCGGCGCTTGCCCAGATCGACAAGCAATTCGGCAAGGGCTCCATCATGCGCTTGGGTGACGACATCCGTGCGCCTATCGAAGTCATTCCCACCGGTTCCATTGCCCTGGACGTCGCCCTTGGTATTGGCGGCCTGCCGCGCGGTCGTATCGTGGAAATCTACGGCCCGGAATCCTCGGGTAAGACCACCGTGGCACTCCATGCTGTAGCCAATGCCCAGCGCCAGGGCGGCATCGCTGCCTTCATCGACGCCGAGCACGCCCTCGATCCCGAGTACGCGGCGAAACTGGGCGTCGACACCGACGCGCTGTTGGTTTCGCAGCCGGATACAGGTGAGCAGGCCTTGGAAATCATGGATATGCTGATCGGCTCCGGCTCCTTGGATATCGTCGTGATTGACTCCGTCGCCGCCTTGGTTCCGCGTGCCGAAATCGAAGGCGAAATGGGCGACTCCCACGTCGGCCTCCAGGCCCGCCTCATGAGCCAGGCCCTGCGCAAGATCACCGGCCGGCTGAGCCAGACCAAGACGACCGCTATCTTCATCAACCAGCTCCGTGAGAAGATCGGCGTTTTCTTCGGTTCTCCCGAGACCACTACCGGTGGTAAGGCCCTGAAGTTCTACGCTTCCATTCGCATCGACGTCCGCCGCATCCAGACGCTGAAGGAAGGTGCGGATTCGGTAGGTAACCGCACCAAGGCCAAGATCGTCAAGAACAAGATGGCTCCGCCCTTCAAGATTGCCGAGTTCGACATCATCTACGGCCAGGGCATTTCCCGTGAGGGCGGCATCATCGACATGGGCGTCGAGCACGGCATCATCAAGAAGTCCGGTTCATGGTTCACCTATGACGGCGACCAGCTGGGGCAGGGTATGGAGAATTCCCGCCGCTTCCTGCGGGACAACCCGGAGCTGGCGGCAGACCTCGAGCGGCTCATCAAGGAGAAGCTTGGCGTCGGAGTAGTCAAGCCTGCCGAAGCCGAAAAATCTCCGAAGCTGAAGGCCGTTGACGGCTAAGCGCCAGGGCCGCTCCCGTTCCTCAAGTTCTTCCCGGTCGTGGGGTCCGTCTGCGGATTCGTCCGTGGCGGCGGACCCCGAGGCCAATCCGGAATTGGTAGCCCGGGCCATTGTTTTGCGCCAACTGACCAACTCGCCCAAGAGCAGGCTTCAGCTTGCACGCAAACTGGCTGAGCGGAATGTGCCGGAAGATGTGGCCGAAGCAGTGTTGGACCGCTTCGAGGAAGTCCGGCTCATTGATGACGCCGACTTCGCCGAGATGTGGGTTCGCAGCCGTTCCCAGTCGAGGAAACTCGCCCGGGGTGCGTTGAGGCGCGAATTGGCGGACAAAGGCATCGACACCGAAACCGCAGAGCAGGCACTGGCGCAAGTGAGCGATGAGGACGAGCTGAGTGCGGCCAGGGACCTGGTCGCGCGCCGTTTGAGGTCCGGCACGGACCTTTCCGACAGGACTGAGCGGGACAAGCAAACCCGGCGGCTCGCGTCGATGCTTGCCCGCAAGGGCTACCAGCCATCGGCGGCGTTCCGGATTGTTGGCGAGGTCCTGGACGAAGCCTTGGCGGGGGAACCGGAGTCCTACCGTACCGGGCCGGAGTCACACAGTATCGGGTCACGCGGTGGTCCGGACCCGGACGACTTCGGCTAAGCTGCGCTGCCTGGGAAACTGAGAGCTGCCTGTGAGTATTGCCCCGGGCAGCGGGGTTGGGTGGCTTCTTGATGGTCGTCGGCTAAGGTTCTTGACTAGTGTTCCGAGTCGGGAAGCAGGTCAGATCCAATGCATCCGTTGTCGTTACGGCTTTCGGCAATCATTGTTCCCTTGCTCGTCGCGTCGCTTCTCCAGGCAGGCCCGGCCTCCGCAGACGATGATGCGCCGCCGTCGGGCTATCCCAGTTGGGCAGAGGTACAGCAGGCCCAGGGGAACGAAGCTGCCGCAAGCGCCGAAGTGGACCGTATCAACCAGTTATTGGCCGGCCTCCAGCAGAAGTCCGGAGAGCTCGGCGCGGCAGCCATCAAAGCGGGAACCGAGTACGCGAAGGCCCATGACGCGCTGCAGCATCAGCAGGCAGTCACCCAGAAACTGGCTGAAGCGTCCCGACAGGCCAAGGCAAAAGCCGATTCATTGAGGAAGGCCACTTCCTCCCTGGTGGTCAAGGCATACGAGTCGGGCGGCTTCGATCCCGGGCCGTGGTCCCTCGCGAACGCCGCCATCGCACCAGACAACATTCAGAATTTCGCCTTGCTGAACAGGGTTCTGGATCGTACTGCGAAGCTCCACGATGATGCCCTGAGCGCGTCCCAGGCATCCGCTGCCGCGACCGCCCAGGAACAAGCTGCCCGCGACGTCCTGGCCCAATTGGACAGCGACGCCGCGGCAAAGGCGCAGGCCGCAGAATCTGCCAGGCGTGCTGCCGAAGACAGCGTTGCCGCCACGGACGGCCAGCGAAAGACCATGGTCGCCCAGCTCGCGTCCTTGACGTCCACTTCTGCCGCAGTTGCGCAGAAATACCAAGAAGGCCAAGTGGCGCTTGCCGCCTATCAGGCCGCCCAGGAAGCCAAGAGGGAAGCGGCGCAGCGCCAAGCGGACGCCGCTGCGGCGGCCGCCGCGGCGGCAGCTGCCAGTAACCAGCCAGTCGTCCAGCCGCCGATCAGCAGCGGCGGCGGCTTCGGAGGCGGGGGCGGCGGCGGGGGTAACGTCGTGAACGACCCCGCAGGTGCACGACAATATGCGTCATCCCGCCTCGGCGCCTACGGCTGGGGCCAGGACCAAATGCAGTGCTTGTCCCTGCTGTGGACCCAGGAATCAAGCTGGATGACGGATGCCACCAATCCCAGCAGCGGTGCCTACGGCGTTGCGCAGGCGCTGCCGCCGGACAAGTACTATTCGGCAGGCAGCGACTGGCTCAGCAACTACCGGACCCAGATCGATTGGGGCCTCGGCTATATCCGCGACCGTTACGGTTCCCCCTGCAACGCTTGGCAGCATGAGATGGGCTTCAACTGGTACTAGTCCGAGGGGCTACCCTAGATTGGTGAGTTCCCCTTCCGCAGCACCAGCACCAGCCTCCATCCAGCAGCCCACTCCGGCCCCTGTCATCGATCCGGCACCCGAGTTCGGGGCGAAGCGCACCTACCAGGTCCGCACCTTCGGTTGCCAGATGAATGTCCATGACTCCGAGCGCATGGCAGGACTCCTGGAGGATGCAGGATATGTGCCCTTCGACGGCGGTGTCGCCGACGTCGTGGTCTTCAACACTTGCGCCGTCCGTGAGAACGCCGACAACAAGCTTTACGGCAACCTCGGGGAACTCAAGCAGGTCAAGGCCGCCCATCCGGGCATGCAGATAGCCGTGGGCGGGTGCCTGGCGCAGAAGGACCGCGAAACCATCGTGCGCAAGGCCCCGTGGGTGGATGCCGTGTTCGGGACCCACAATGTGGGTGCGCTGCCGGCGTTGCTGGACAGGGCCCGCCACAACAACGAGGCGCAGCTTGAAATCCTGGAGTCGCTGGACGTCTTCCCGTCTACTTTGCCCACCAAGCGTGACTCCGTGTACTCGGGCTGGGTCTCCATCTCCGTCGGGTGCAACAACACCTGCACCTTCTGCATTGTGCCGTCGCTCCGCGGCAAGGAGAAGGACCGCCGTCCCGGCGAGATCCTTGCCGAAATCCAAGCGTTGGTGGACGACGGCGCAGTCGAGGTCACCCTGCTCGGCCAGAACGTGAATTCCTACGGCGTCGAATTCGGGGACCGTATGGCCTTCTCCAAGCTGCTGCGCGCCTGCGGTGACATTGACGGCCTCGAGCGGGTCCGCTTCACGAGCCCGCACCCGGCTGCCTTCACCGACGACGTCATCGACGCGATGGCCGAGACCGCCAATGTCATGCCGCAGTTGCACATGCCTCTCCAGTCCGGCTCGGACAAGGTCCTCAAGGAAATGCGCCGCTCCTACCGCTCTACCAAGTTCCTGGGGATCCTGGACAAGGTCCGTGACAAGATTCCCCACGCCGCGATTACCACCGATATCATCGTGGGCTTCCCCGGCGAGACGGAAGAGGACTTCCAAGCCACGCTCGACGTCGTCGAGAAGTCACGCTTCGCCTCAGCCTTCACCTTCCAGTACTCCAAGCGCCCGGGCACCCCGGCCGCGGACCTTCCGGACCAGCTGCCAAAGGCCGTTGTCCAGGAACGCTACGAGCGGCTGACCGCCCTCCAGGACCGCATCGCGGCCGAGGAGAACGCGAAACAGCTCGGACGCCGCGTTGAACTCCTTGTCACGGCGCAGTCCGGCCGCAAGGCCGAGGAAACGCATCGCTTGTCCGGTCGCTCCCAGGACCAGCGGCTGGTCCACTTCTCAGTGCCCGAAGGCGCTGAGACCCCACGCCCCGGAGACTTCGTCACCGTGACGATCACCGAGGCAGCTGCCTTCCACCTCGTTTCAGATCCGGCGACGACGGCGGACTACAGCCTGAGGCGCTCCCGTGCCGGCGACGCGTGGGACCGCTCGCAGGCCGATTCCTGCGGCGCTCCGGCACCGAGTGCCGCGGGGGCCGGGTCCGGCGGCCTGAAGGCCGTCTCCCTCGGCATGCCGTCGCTCCCCGTGCGACGCGGCTAGCCCGACATGGCTGCAGCACCACCGGCCGGATCAGCTGATCCGAAGCCACCCGTGATCGCCGTCGTCGGGCCCACAGGGTCCGGCAAGTCCGATCTCGGCGTCGCCCTCGCCCTTGCGCTCGACGGCGAGGTCATCAACGCCGATGCCATGCAGTTCTACCGGGGCATGGACATCGGCACGGCCAAGATCAGCGTCGCCGAACGCAGGGGAGTACCCCACCACCTCCTCGACACGATGGATGTCACCGAGGAAGCCAGCGTCTCCGCTTTCCAGGCCGACTGCCGGGCCGCCATCCGTGATATCCATAGCCGCGGGAAGCGTGCCATCCTGGTGGGCGGCTCCGGCCTCTACGTTCGGGCAGCGTTGGATGTCCTGGAGTTTCCTGGCACGGACTCCGACGTACGGCGGCGGCTGGAGGAGGAGCACGAAACATCCGGTCTTCCAGCCCTCCAGGAACGACTCCAACATGTCGACCCCGTTTCGGCGGCCAGGCTCGGCGACGCCCGCCGCGTCATCCGCGCGCTGGAGGTTTTCGAGCTCACCGGCCGCCCGTTCAGCTCCTTCATGCCGCAGCGCGAGTACTTCCAGCCGGCCGTGCAGATAGGGCTCGACGTCGACCGTGGAGTACTCCGCGAGCGTTTGGCCGAGCGCGTTCTGGGGATGGTGGACGCGGGACTTCTTGAAGAGGTCGCCCGATTGGACGCCGCCGGACTGCGACAAGGCAAGACGGCATCGCGGGCTCTCGGATACGCCCAGTTCCTTAGGGTCCTCGATGGCGAATCCGACACGGCTACCGCGGCCGAAGAAACCATCGTGGCCACCCGGCAATTCGCCCGGCGCCAGCTCACCTGGTTCCGGGCCGACCCTCGAATCCACTGGCTTGACTGGCAGGATCCGGATTTGGTGGCCAAAGCAGTAGAAATCTGCGCGAGCCCGGCGTCGGTGATTTAGGCGCAACCCTTAGTACAGGTAGCCTTGAGCCATGGATGAAACCCTTGCATTTTCCGCCCCGCAGCCTACCGCTGCCGGCGGTTCCGTGCCCGCCTCCGGTCTTCACGGATTGGCCTTTTCCAAGGGGCATGGAACGGGCAACGACTTCGTCCTCATTGCGGACCCCGAAGACGCGCACCAGATCTCTCCGGAGCAGGTGGCAGCCCTCTGTGACCGCCACCTGGGCGTCGGCGGGGACGGGCTCATCCGAGCCGTCCCTTCACGGTTCCTGCCCGAAGGCGTCCAGCTGCTCGAAGCAGATTCCGATGCCGAGTGGTTCATGGACTACCGGAACGGCGACGGCTCGCTGTCCGAAATGTGCGGCAACGGTGTCCGCGTCTTCGTCCAATTCCTCATCGAGCAGGGTCTTGTCACGCTAAACGCCGGTGAATCCCTGACCATCGGGACGCGCGGCGGTATTAAGAAGATCGTCCGGACCTCTGAGGGATATGCGGTGGACATGGGTCCGTGGGAGTTCATTTTCCCCAAGGATGCCACCAGTAAAGCAATGGACTCCCTCGTCAGCGCCGACGGACTGGAAGTCGCCCGCCCAGCCCTTTCTGTCAGCATGGGCAATCCGCACACTGTGGTGGCATTGGCCGAGCTTTCAGAGCTCAAATCCACGCAGCTCTTCAAGGCGCCCGTCGTCGATCCCAAGCCAGCCAATGGCACCAACGTCGAATTCGTGGTTCCCGCGGAGCCCCTCGTCCACGAAGGCGTCGGAAACATCACGATGCGCGTCCACGAACGCGGCGTCGGTGAGACCCAATCGTGCGGCACCGGCGCCTGCGCGGCCGCCGTCGCGATCCGCCACTGGGCCGGCGAAGGCGCACCCGACACGTGGCGCGTCAAGGTGCCGGGCGGCGTCGTCGGCGTGCGGTTCTTCCCTGGAGAAAGCGGCCGCGAACACGTTGAGCTCAGCGGGCCCGCCGTGATTGTCGCTAGCGGGACGCTTTCCTGATCCGCAGGATGCGGAACGATTTCGACGTGCTCTCCCGGGACACCGAGAAGGAACCGTCGAGGGTCTCGGCCAGCCAGCGCTGAAGCGAGTCCGCTCCGAGGTTTTTCTGCACCACGAGCCACGCGTTTCCGCCCGGGGCAAGCCGTGGCAGCCACGTGAGCAGCAGCTCGTGGAGTCCATCCTTGCCGATGCGGATGGGCGGGTTGGACCAGATGGTGTCGAACGTCACGGCCGGGTCGACGTCGTCGGGCAGGCTCGCGGTGACATTCCCGAGCTCCAGCAGGGCCGCGTTCTCGTTCGTCAAGGTGACGCAGCGCTCGTTGACATCCACGGCGTGGACGCGTGCGTGCGGAGCCATGAGCCCCATGGTCAACGCAATGGGACCCCAGCCGCAGCCGATGTCCAGCAGGTTTCCCTGCGGCGCCGGCGGTGGAACCTCGGAGAGAAGGATTGCGGTTCCCTTGTCGATCCCGTCGGGGCTGAAGATGCCGCCCGAGGTCTGGAGCCGGCGGGTCGCGCCGGCCAGTTCCACCGTGAGGGGCTTGCGGGTGAACGGCCCCGCGGGCTGTGCGCTGAAATAGTGAGCAGACTCCATAGCTTGCCAGATTAGTGGCCAGCAGCGGGCAAGGGAAACCGCGGGTCGGCAAGGCTGAACTTGACGGGGTCTGATAGTCTGATGCGCATGTTCTTGATCTTTGAGTAGCTGGCACCGCCCGCGACGTAGGCCTGCCTCATGTGCAGCGCCATTCCGCCTTGGCATGTCCGTTCCAGTCGTTGCTCCCTGACGTCTGGACACTCAGCAGATCGTCCCCTCCCCATCCCGGGATCTGTGCACGCAATCCGCGCAGCCCGTCCCGGATGGAGACCCCAGACAGTCAGCAGAGCCTTGCCAGGCATCAGCCCTGCGCGAATTCCGCGCCACAAGAGACGAATCGGCACTATTCTGGAAGTGCCGAACCCCCTAGAGGAGACCATGACCACGCAGAAGAACACCGGACCCGATTCCGACGCCCAGGACATGAGTCCTGAAGAAATCCAGGCTGTCATCGACCGGATTCTCTCCAAGGACGCACCTGCCATAGTTCAGGACCGCGACGAACCGAGGGGCGTGTTTGGCAAGGCCCAGGCGATCTCCCGCCTGGACGAAGAACACAGCATCTACGACGGCGATCAAGAGGATCTGGCCGAGCGCCGGGCCTTGCGCCGTACTGCGGGCCTGTCCACGGAACTTGCAGATGTCACCGAGGTCGAATACCGGCAGTTGCGCCTTGAGCGCGTGGTGCTGGCAGGCCTCTGGACCGAAGGCACCCTGGCCGACGCCGAGAATTCCCTGCGGGAACTTGCCGCCCTGGCCGAAACGGCCGGCTCTGAAGTCCTGGATGGCATTGTCCAGCGCCGCATGAAGCCGGACCCCGGCACGTTCCTTGGCTCGGGCAAAGCCATGGAGCTCAAGGACATCGTGATGTCCACCGGCGCGGACACCGTGGTGGTCGACGCCGAACTGGCGCCGTCCCAGCGGCGCGGCCTTGAGGACATCGTCAAGGTCAAGGTGGTGGACCGCACCACGTTGATCCTCGACATCTTTGCGCAGCACGCCAAGAGCCGGGAGGGCAAGGCCCAGGTTGAGCTGGCACAGCTCGAATACCTGTTGCCGCGCCTGCGTGGCTGGGGCGATTCCATGTCCCGCCAGGCCGGTGGCCAGGTGGGTGGTGCCGGTGCCGGCATGGGTTCCCGTGGTCCTGGTGAAACCAAGATCGAACTGGACCGCCGTCGAATCCGCACCCGCATGGCCAAGCTACGGCGCGAAATCGCCGCGATGAAGCCATCGCGCGAGACCAAGCGGGCCAACCGCCGTCGTAATGCCGTTCCTTCGGTTGCCATCGCCGGTTACACGAATGCCGGAAAGTCGTCGCTGCTCAACCGCCTGACGGATGCCGGTGTCCTCGTGGAGAACGCGTTGTTCGCCACCTTGGATCCCACGGTGCGCAAGGCCCAGACCCCTGACGGGATCGGCTACACGCTCTCGGACACCGTCGGCTTCGTGCGTTCGCTGCCCACCCAGCTCGTGGAGGCTTTCCGCTCCACGCTGGAAGAGGTGGCCGACGCCGATCTGATCCTCCACGTGGTGGACGTTTCGCATCCCGATCCGGAAGGCCAGATCGCGGCCGTCCGCACGGTGTTCAGCGAAGTGGATGCCCGGAAGATCCCGGAAATCATTGTCCTGAACAAGGCGGACGCCGCGGATCCGTTTGTCATTGAGCGGCTCAAGCAGAAAGAGCCCCGCCACGTCGTCGTGTCCACGCGCACAGGGCAGGGCATTGCCGAACTCCTTGGAGCCATCAGCGAGGCTATTCCGCGTCCCGGTGTGCGCCTTGAGGTTCTGATTCCGTACAACCGGGGCGAGCTCATCAACAAACTGCACAACACCGACGCCGAAATCCTCAGCCTTGAGCATGAGGAGGAAGGCACCCGCGTGGTGGCCATGGTCCACGAGAACCTGGCAGCCGAGTTGGAGTCGTTCGTCAGCAATGGTTGATCCAGAGGCGGGGGAGCGCGGCGAAACCGTGGGGGAACGGACCGCCCTCGAACTCCTGGACAAAGCCGTTGCCGGTATGGGCGGGCAAAACCGCACGGGCCAACACCAGATGGCACGGCAGGTGGCGCGGGCGATCGAGACCGGCGAACACCTCCTGGTTCAGGCGGGCACGGGCACGGGCAAGTCCCTCGCGTACTTGATTCCGCTGATTGCGCACGCGATGGAGAGCAACAAGCCCACCCTCGTGTCCACGGCCACCCTCGCCCTGCAGACGCAGATCGTGGGCCGGGACTTGCCCAGGCTCCTGGAAACCATCAATCCGGAGCTGGAGCGCCCGGTCAGCATCGCCCTGGTCAAGGGCCGGGCCAACTATGTGTGCCGGCACAAGCTGGAGGGCGGTTTCCCCAGCGAGGAGCCTGCCGAGGGGCAGTTGTTCTCCCTCGGCGAGGACACCAGCGTTCCGCACCTCGCCGCAGCCATCGGCGGGCCTGCCTCGCAGCTCGGCAAGGAAGTCCTGCGGCTGCGCGAGTGGGCCGGGAAGACCACGACGGGGGACCGGGACGAACTCATGCCGGGCGTGACGGACCGGGCCTGGCGCCAGGTATCCGTCACGTCAATGGAGTGCCTCGGGGCCCAGAAGTGTCCGATGGCGGAGGAGTGCTTCAGCGAGCTCGCGCGCCACCGTGCCGCGGAGTCCGACGTCGTGGTCACCAACCACGCGATGCTTGCCGTCAGCGCCTTCGAAGGCCTGGCCGTGCTGCCCGAATACGACGTTGTCGTGGTGGACGAGGCCCACGAACTCCAGGACCGCGTGACGGGTGCCGTGTCCGGACAGCTGTCCGTGGCGATGATCCACGCCGCAGCCTCGAGCGCCCGCAAACACACGGCCATCACCGTGGACGCGCTGAACGCGGCCGCTGACCGCTTGGAACTCGTAATCATCGGTGCGCCGTCCGGCCTCCTGCCCAACGGGCTCAACGATGAACAACTTGATTGCGTGGACCAGCTCCGGGAAGCCTGCCGTGCGGCGCTTTCCGATTCGAAGGGGGATTCCTCCAACGCGGTCGACGGCGGACGCCAGCTCGCGCGCTCACGGTTGATGCTGATCCTCGAGCTGTGCGAACGGCTGCTCTCCGCACGGGAAAACAGGGAAGTCGTGTGGCTCTCCCGGAACAGTACCTTCGATCCGCAGCAGGGCTACACCGCGCCCGACGAGGACTCGCCCGCGCTCATCAACATCGCGCCGCTCAGCGTTGCCGGACGCCTCCGGGAAGGGCTCTTCGCGGGCCACACCGTGGTCTTGACCTCTGCCACTTTGGCTATCGGCTCCGCATTCGAGGCCACCGCCGGGGGGCTGGGCCTGACTGGCCAGGGCGCCCCCAGCTGGACGGGCGTGGATGTAGGCTCGCCCTTCGACTACCCGAAGCAGGGCATGCTGTACGTCGCCAAGCACTTGCCCAAGCCGGGGCGCGGCACTTCGCCCGAAGCGCTTGACGAACTTGAAGAGCTCATCAGGGCCTCGCACGGCGGGGCTTTGTGCCTCTTCTCGTCCCGACGTGCAGCCGAGGACGCCGCGGAAGCGATGCGGTCGCGCCTGGACGTGGACATCCTGTGCCAAGGCGAATCGACCATGGCCGCGTTGGTCAGGCAGTTTGCCGAGGAGGAAGACACGTGCCTGTTCGGCACGATGTCCCTCTGGCAAGGCGTTGACGTTCCAGGCGGCTCATGCCGGCTGGTAGTGATTGACCGGATCCCGTTCCCTCGTCCGGACGATCCCCTGATGACGGCACGGTCCCGCGCGGTGGCGCAGGCCGGAGGCAATGGTTTCATGGCCGTGTCTGCCACGCACGCGGCTATCCGGCTGGCACAAGGGGCGGGCCGCCTCATCCGCTCAACGGGGGACAAGGGCGTGGTGGCAGTACTGGATTCACGGCTTTCGACCGAGCGCTACGGCAACTTCCTCCGGGCAGCGTTGCCGCCCTTCTGGCCCACCACGGACCGTTCAGTAGTGCGCGGTGCGCTCGAACGGCTTTACGCCGAGTCGGCTTGAAGAGACCGCATCAGCAAGCAGCGGCCTCAGGCCCGCGAATCCGGCGCTTGTTTCCGACCCCGGAGCCGGTTGGCCCGGAGTTGGAAACAAGCCCCAGTGGTGGTCATCCGTCGTGCCAGTGCGAGGGCACTTCCAGATCCGAGGGCAGCAGAGTTGCGCGACTGCCTCTGGCGGCGTTGAGCTGCGGCTGGGTTAGATACATTGCCTTGGACAGATCAGTGCGTTCAAGCCATGCATCCCTGAGGTCTGCGCCGAGCAGATCGGCCCCCGATAAGTCACTGTCCCGCAGATCCGCGGCAATCAGGTAGGCCCCTCTGAGGTTTGCCCCGCATAACCGGCGGGACCTGAGATTTTTGCCCATCAGATCAGCTCCCGGCTTCAGCGCGGAATCAAGATGATCGTCTCCGGTGGCGAAGTAGGAGGCCCGTACTTCTTCGCTGACTTCCATGAGCGTTGACCTCACCTGGGAGTGAAGTTCTTGAATGTCCAGTGAAAGCAGGTCCGGCAGCTCGCCGCCGACTGCCTGTTCGATCGTGTTCCGGAGCTGTATCGCACGATGTGAGGAGTCGGGATCGAAAGTTCGTGCCTGTGCGTCAGCCAGGTACCAAAGCATCTCATGTAGCCGTCTGGCGGCTTTGAATGCCGAAAACATCTCGTCTTTTATATCAGGGTACGCAAGCCAGCTCTTTCCGGCGAAGAACCCTTGCGATACGTTCTGGCCGGCCCCGAAGCAGTCAAAGACCGTGCAGCCACGAAAGCCTCTTGGGCGCAGGCTGTCGTGGATTGTGCAGGAGAAGTCAGCTGCAAGGTTTTGGCACGGAGAGCCTGCGGGTTTGTCGAGTGCGAAATCTGCAGAGCGGGAGAACCCGAACGCTGTGCAGCAGAGGGCAAAGCAGTTTCCGCAGTCAGGGCGCAGGGATTGCCGGTCGAGGGAAGGTGATGAGGGTTCGGTATGGTTCGCTGACGTTGTTTGCATGTGATCTTCCAGGAGTGAGTTCGGTGTGGGCCGGTGAGCAGGGGAAGTCCATATGGAGTTCCCCTCGCGGGCGCACGGAATCACTGCTCGCTAAGGAGCGGCCTGGAATCGCTGAGAGGCCTGTGGGTCACAGAGAAAGATGAAGTATCACTGGCAGCAGAATACCTGACTACCACCACCGGCGGAGAGGCGGCAGGCCACGGGCCCAGTGCCGTCAAAGCTACCGCGCCGTCAAAGCTATCGCGGACTAAAGCGAGCGCAGGACCGAGACGACTTTGCCCATGATGGTGGCATGGTCGCCCAGGATAGGCTCGTACTGCGTGTTCTGGGGGAGCAGCCACGTGTGGCCGTCGCGCTGCCGGAAGGTCTTGACGGTGGCTTCGTCGTCCAGGAGTGCGGCCACGATGTCGCCGTTGAGTGCGTCGTTCTGCCGCCGTACCACCACCCAGTCTCCATCGCAGATAGCGGCGTCGATCATGGAATCTCCGGCGACCTTCAGCATGAAGAGCTCGCCATGTCCTACCAACTGCCGGGGCAGCGGCAGGACGTCTTCAACGGTCTGGTCCGCCAGGATGGGTCCACCGGCGGCAATGCGCCCTACAAGGGGAACCATGGCCGTGTCACTGGCACTCGCGAGCTCGGTGACGGCCAGGCCGCCGGCGCTACGGAGTTTCGCCGGCGCTTCAACGCCGGGGATGACGGAGCCGCCGTCAAGGGTCAACGGCATGAGGACTTCCATTGCGCGAGGGCGCTTGGGATCGCGGCGAAGATAGCCGAGCTTCTCGAGCTGTGACAACTGGTGCGTGACGCTGGACAAGCTGGCCAAGCCAACGGTGTCCCCGATCTCGCGCATCGACGGCGGATAACCGTGATCGTTCACTGAACGTTGGATGGTCTCCAGGATTTTCTTCTGGCGGACGGTCAGGCTCTTGGGGGCCTTTTGCGGCTGCTGGCTCCGCGCCGAGGCCGACCCGCTGCCAGTGGCTTTCGCTGCCATGTTCGCCAACGCCCTTCCGTTCCACCCGTGCGGCCCTGAGGCGCTTGCCGGGACTAGCGGCCTGAAATGTCAGACCCTCCTGTTGCACTGATTCAGTGCTCGTTCCTTCACTCAAACGTAGGGCAGGCGCAGGCGTTTATCAAACATTTGTTCTAGCGAGTCTCGACATCGTTCGTTGATAAGTGCTAAAAATGTCGTAGCAAAGTTCGAATATGTGTTCTATAAAAGTGATGCAGGCTCCGGTTGTTCGTTCGAATCGTTCGAAGACAACAACGAACAACCGTCCTGCAAGCACTGACTGAAGGCAAGAATTGGCAGCCGCAACCAGGGATTCCGGGACGCGGCATTGTTCAGAAGGGCTCAGCTCATGTCCGCAATCACCATCACCCACACGCCCGGCCGCAATGCGGCACGTGGCCGGCTCCGCCTGACCCGCCGGGGCCGCATGGTCTTCTTCGGCTTCCCGGCAATGCTCCTGGTTGCAGCCCTGCTGAGCCTGGCGGGATTCCTGAATTCGCCGGCCAAGGCTGCTGATTCCACCGCGGAGCTGCAGCCCACCTCCAGTACGAGCGTCACGGTACAAGTGGGCCAGTCTTTGTGGGGGATTGCGGGAATTGCCGCACCGTCCCGGGATCCGCGCGACGTTGTGGCCGAGATTATCCAGCTGAACAACCTCCAGGACGGCCACATCGTGCCAGGCCAGCAACTGTTCATTCCTGCCACTTAGCAGCAACGTTGACCGGGTTGCATGTGCCTGGAACGGTCCCCGGGCCGTCACAGTTTCAGGGCATCCGCCGCTGCACCTTAAACTGTCATGGTGAGTGAGCAGCTTGAACGACTTGACCGACTTCCCCTCCGGACCAACCTCCGCGGCCTGAGCCCGTATGGCGCGCCGCAGCTTGATGTTCCGATTTTGCTCAACGTCAACGAAAACACTCATGGCGTACCAGCTGATGTCCAGGCGGCCATCACCGAAGCTGTCGCGGCGGCCGCCGTCGGACTGAACCGCTATCCGGATCGCGAGTTCACCGAACTGCGCGAGGCCCTCGCGGAATACCTCGGCCACGACCTTGCGGCCGAGAACATCTGGGCAGCCAACGGCTCCAATGAAGTGTTGCAGCAGATCCTCCAGGCTTTCGGTGGCCCCGGCCGGACCGCGCTCGGTTTCCCGCCCACGTACTCCATGTACCCCCTGCTGGCCAGCGGAACCGACACCGCGTACATCGCGGGAGTCCGCGCTGAAGACTATGGACTCGATGCAACCTCGGCCGCCGCGCAGGTCCGCGAGCTCAAGCCGAATGTCGTGTTCCTCTGCTCTCCGAACAACCCCACCGGCACCGGACTCGGCCTCGACGTTGTCGAAGCCGTATACGAAGCCGGCGAGGCGAGCCAGACAATGGTGATCGTGGACGAGGCCTACCACGAGTTCGCCCACGACAACACGCCAAGCGCATTGACGCTCCTCCCCGGCCGGGAGCGCCTTATTGTCTCCCGCACCATGAGCAAGGCGTTCGCCCTTGCCGGTGCACGCATCGGCTACATGGCAGCTGCCCCCGAGGTCGCCGATGCGATCCGCTTGGTCCGCCTTCCGTACCACCTCTCCGCCATCACGCAGGCAACCGCGCTGGCGGCCCTCCGGCACCGCGAAGCCCTCATGGCCGACGTCGAAGACATCAAGGTCCAACGAGATCGCATTGTCAGCGAGTTGACCCGGATGGGCTTCAAGCCGGCCGCCTCGGATTCGAACTATGTGTTCTTCGGCGGAATCGACAACCCCCACGCCCTGTGGCAAGGCCTGCTGGAGCGCGGAGTCCTGATCCGCGACGTCGGCATACCAGGCCACCTCCGGGTCACGGCCGGCACGGAGCCGGAGACCACGGCCTTCCTTGAGGCGCTTGGAGCCTTGCTGGACGGCCAGGGCTCCACACCGGCCTAGACTTGGACAAGCCCCACCACTCCTTCCTCCTAAGGACATATCAATGAGCGAAAACGGCGCCAGCACGGCGGCCGCCCGGACAGCACGCATGGAACGCACCACAAGCGAGTCCTCCGTCCTGGTTGAAATCAACCTCGACGGCACGGGAGTCTCGGATATCAGCACCTCGGTGCCGTTCTATGACCACATGCTGACGGCGCTCTGCAAGCATTCGCTCATCGACATGACCGTCAAGGCGACGGGGGACACCCACATCGACGCCCACCACACCGTGGAGGACGTGGCCATCACCTTCGGCGAGGTCTTGCGCACCGCCCTGGGTAACAAGGCGGGCATCCGTCGCTTCGGCGAGGCCACAGTTCCGTTGGATGAAGCGTTGGCCCACGCCGTCGTCGACGTCTCCGGACGCCCCTATCTGGTTCACGGCGGTGAGCCCGCCGGCCAGGAATACCACCTGATCGGTGGACACTTCACCGGTTCGCTGACCCGTCACGTCTTTGAGGCCATCACCCTGCACGCCGGCATCTGCCTCCACATGAATGTCCTGGCTGGCCGGGATCCGCACCACATCGTGGAGGCACAGTTCAAGGCATTCGCCCGTGCACTGCGTTCCGCCGTTGAGTCGGATCCCCGCGTCGAAGGCATTCCGTCCACCAAGGGTGCCTTGTGAGTACGCACATCCTCAAGGATGGGGCTGTGGTGGATCCGAACGCTGCCGGCCGCATCGTCTCGCCTGAGGGAAAGCCGACCGTGACCGTCCTTGACTATGGCTCGGGCAATGTCCGCTCGGCGGTCCGGGCGCTTGAGCGTGCCGGCGCGGCAGTCACATTGAGCGCCAAGCCAGAAGATGTCCTGAACGCCGACGGGCTCCTGGTGCCCGGCGTCGGCGCCTTCGAAACAGTGATGCGCGAACTCAAGGCAGTCGACGCCATCCGGATGATCGGCCGCCGTGTTGCCGGGGGCAGGCCCGTCCTGGGTATCTGTGTCGGGCTCCAGGTGCTGTTCGAGGCCGGAGTGGAGCACGGAACCGAGGCCGAAGGGATGGGCGAGTGGCCGGGCAAGGTGGAGCTCCTCCCCGCGCCCGTTGTCCCGCACATGGGCTGGAACACCGTGGACGTGCCGGAAGGCTCAAAGCTGTTCGCTGGCGTCGAGCACGAACGCTTCTATTTCGTGCACTCGTACGGCGTGCAGAAGTGGGAATTCGACGTCGTCCAGCCCCGCATGGCTCCGCCGAAGGTGACCTGGTCCGAACACGGCGCCCCCTTCATTGCCGCCGTGGAAAACGGACCGTTGTGCGCCACGCAATTCCACCCCGAGAAGTCGGGCGACGCCGGAGCGCGGCTCCTGCGAAACTGGGTTGAGGGCTTGCGACCGCAGGCAAAACCCCAGCCGCAGGCGAGCGAAGCCGGAGGCGCTGCCTAGTATGTGGTCCGTTATCCTCATGGGCACCGCCGGGCTGCTGGTTGGCGGAGGAATCTCCTTCCACCAGCAGAAGCGTCCCGCCTGGGTCTCCATTTCGTTCTACGTACTCGCTGGCTTGGCATTGCTGGCCGCCTACCTCTTGACCCTGCCTGCCAAATGACTGCGCCTGCCAAATAACTGCGCCTGCCAAATAACTTGCCGGGCAATTGACGCCCGTCCCCACAACACCGAGGACTTCAATGACCACCGCCTCCGAACTGCCTGTTCTGGAACTCCTGCCCGCCGTCGACATCGTGGACGGCCAGGCCGTCCGTCTCCTTCAGGGAGAAGCCGGCTCCGAGACCAGCTACGGCACCCCGCTCGAAGCAGCACTTAACTGGCAGAACGCCGGAGCCGAGTGGGTGCACATGGTGGACCTGGACGCAGCGTTCGGCCGCGGCAACAACGCCGACCTCATCAGCGAGGTCGTCTCGCAGCTGAACGTCAAGGTGGAGCTGTCCGGCGGATTGCGCGACGACGAATCCCTCGAGCGCGCGCTTGAGCTCGGCGTCGCCCGCGTGAACCTCGGTACCGCCGCGTTGGAGAACCCGGAATGGACCCGCCGGGCCATCGACCGCTTCGGTGACAAGATCGCCGTCGGGCTCGACGTCCGCGGCACAACGCTCGCGGGCCGGGGCTGGACCAAGGAGGGCGGGGATCTCTGGGAGGTCCTGGCCCGCCTTGAGGACGCCGGCTGCGCCCGCTACGTGGTCACCGACGTCACGAAGGACGGAACCCTGCAGGGACCCAACGTCGAGCTGTTGCGCCAGATGGTCGAAAAGACCGGCAAGCCTGTCGTTGCATCGGGCGGCATCTCCAGCCTCGAAGATTTGCGCGTCCTGCGGGAACTCGTACCGCTCGGGGTCGAAGGAGCGATCGTCGGCAAGGCGCTGTACGCCGGTGCTTTCACGCTCCCGGAAGCCCTGGACGTCGCCGGCCGCCGCTGATGTCGCAGGATCCACAGTCCCCGGCTGCCCACAAGGCTTCGACTCCGGCCCCACGGCAGTTGCCTGGGCACATCGCGGCAGCCCTGGCAGGTGCGGGGGGCGCAGGCGATTCTGCCGGCCAGCCCTGGGCCGGCCGCGACCTGAGCAGCGACGCCGCCAAGATCCATAATTTCGAGGACGACGACGGAACGGCCGACGCCGGGTACCTCGCCGCCGTCGCGGCCCTGCTCGCCGGTACCGGCACCGAGGCGGGCGTGGTGGCTTCCTTGGCAACGGCGAGGGTGTTTGTCCCGGTGGTGGCCCAGCTCGCTGAGGAAGCCGAGGGCGTGGACGGACTCCATGCGGACAAGCAGGCCGACATGGCGCTCGTGACCCTGAAGGCGCCGGACGGCCGCACGGCCATGCCTGTGTTCACGTCGGCTGCCGCCCTTGAAGCCTGGCATCCGCAGGCCCGTCCCGTCGCTGTTTATGCGGCCCGGGCGGCGCTGTCTGCAGTCTCGGAGGGAGCCCAGCTGCTTGTCCTGGATCCCGGTTCGGAGGTCACCTTCGTCGTGCGCCGGCCTGCCATGTGGTCACTGGCACAGCAGCGCGACTGGACGCCGTCGTACCTTGATGATGAACTGGAGTCTGCTCTCAATTCCTTGGCAGGGATGTACCCGGCCGTGCGGCGCCTGGAGGTGCGGCCGGGATCGGGAATGGCTTCGCGCACGGCTGACGGATCGGCCATGGCCGGCGGGGGACCCGGGCCCGAATTGCGCGTGGTGCTGTACCTCGAAGACGGCCTGGACGCCGCCGCGGTACAGGATCTCGTCTCCGGGCTGAACGGGCGTTGGGCGCAGAACGAATTGTTCGCCGAGCGGGTTGACTCGATCGAGGTCAGCTTGCAGCGGGCGGCACAGTAGCCGAAGGCACAGGGGGAACGTCCTTGTCCTGCCCTCGGCAGAACAGAGGATGTAGCTCGTGAATTTCTCTCTCTACCGGGAGATGCTGTCCATCACGTCCGTGCGGCGTCTCTTGTTGGTGGGCATGGTGGCCCGCATACCGCACTCGGCAGCGGGGGTCCTGCTCACCTTGCACATCGTGCTGACCTTGGGCAAGGGATATGCTGCCGCCGGCGCTGCCGCCGCGGTTTTCACCATCGGCATCGCCATTGGCGCGCCGTGGCGCGGACGGCGCGTGGACACCGTGGGCCTGCGCAAGGCGCTTATTCCTTCGGTGGTGTCGGAGTTGGTGATTTGGTCCGTAGTGCCGCATGCGAGCTACGAATGGATCCTTCCGCTCGTCTTCGTCGGGGGCCTGCTGACGCTGCCGATCTTCAGCGTCATCCGGCAGTCCCTCGGTGTGCTGGTTGACGGCGAGCAACGGCGTTCGGCCTATGCCTTGGACTCCATTGGCACCGAAGTGGTTTTCATGATCGGCCCCGCGGTGGGCGCGGTCGTGGCTACCAGCGGCTTCACGGTCCTCGGCCTGACCATCGTGGGTGTGTGCACTTCGGCCGCAGGGCTCTTCCTGCTGTGGTTCAACCCGCCCACCCGCAGCGAGGGCGTCCTGGATGCCGGCCAGACGGCCGACCGGGATGCGGACGAGCTCCATGCGGCCGAAGCCGCAGTGGTGGCATCGGCGCCGGCCCATCTCCAGGAAGCAGCTTCAGAGATGGCACCGACGGCTTCGCAGCCTTCGGGGCTGCGGGGGAAAATGGCCAGGAACTTCACATGGTTCACTGCGGCGGTAGCTGCTGTGTTCGCCGTCGCCGCAGGATCCGGCATGGTGCTGAGCGGCACCGACGTCGGGATCGTCGCGGTGTTGCAGCGCGGCGGGCACGAGAGCCAGATCGGAATTGTCTTCTTCTTCTGGTGCGCCTCGTCGGTAGTCGGCGGGCTCATCTATGGTGCCATGCACCGGCCCGTCTCACCCATCCTGCTCCTGCTTGGCATGGCGGCCCTGACCATCCCGATGGGCTTCGCCGGGGACACCTGGACCCTTGCGTTGTTGTCCCTGCTTCCGGGCCTGCTCTGCGCGCCGGTGTTGTCGGCGGCGTCGGAAAAAGTCGCCGACCTCGTGGATGAGGAGCGGCGCGGCGAGGCGATGGGCTGGTATGGCTCGGCTCTCACAGCAGGCGTGGCCTTCGGTTCGCCGGTTGCAGGCCTCTTTATCGACGGCGTGGGGCCGTGGGCCGGCTTCGTCGCCATCGGGACGGCGGGAGTGGTGCTGTGCCTTGCCGGGCTGCTCCTCCAGCTGCGTCGGCGCCGGATCATGACCACCACCCAGGCCGGCGCGGGGGACCCCGCCAACTGAGTTGCGCCCAAGCCGCCGGGAGACGACGACGGCGGGCCGGCCGAAGAGGCCAGCCCGCCGTCGCGGTCCAACAGGTGGGTCCGGGTCAGTTGACCGGGCCGGTGAACTTCTCGCCCGGGCCCTTGCCCGGCTCGTCCGGGATCAGTGACGCTTCCCGGAACGCAAGCTGCAGGGAGCGGAGGCCATCGCGCAAGGGGCCGGCGTGCTGCGAACCGATTTCCGGCGCTGCGGCGGTGACCAGTCCGGCCAAAGCGGTGATCAGCTTGCGGGCCTCGTCCAGGTCCTTGAGCTCCTCGGCCTCGGGGTCGTCGGCCAAGCCCACTTTGACGGCTGCTGCGCTCATGAGGTGGACGGCGCCGGTGGTGATGACCTCAACAGCCGGAACTTCCGAAATGTCGCGGATCTGCTGGCCTACTCCGGCGTCAGTGCCGTTGGGCTCGTGGTCGAGGGAATTGCTGTCTGAAGTGCTCATGCTGGTAAGCTTGTCACAGACCGACTGGAAGTTGCCATTTTCCATGGCACACGCAGAGCTCGGCCACCCATCGTTAATGTGCGGTTGGTTGCCGATTTCTGTAGAATTGATTTTCAGTTTGCAAGCGGAGTTCTCTCCCACCCGCGTCAGCCGTTTCCCTTCGGGGATGTAAGTTGCCGGGTACCTGGTCGGACACCGTTCAAGGTCAGCCTTGGATGGTGCGAACGCCCCCATTGAGGGGCCGTATCCGATCTTCGAGGCCTTCGATTGCGCCAGCAATTGGGGGCCTTCTCTATTTGCCGGTGGAATACTCATCACAACAACAGGAGCTTTGACATTAGCGAGCCAAGAATCAATGAGCGTATCCGCGTCCCCGAGGTGCGTTTGGTCGGTCCTGCCGGCGAACAGGTTGGAATCGTCCGTATTGAGGACGCCCTACGTCTGGCTGCCGAGGCTGACCTGGATCTCGTTGAAGTTGCACCGCAGGCGAAGCCTCCGGTGTGCAAGCTGATGGACTTCGGCAAGTACAAGTACGAAGCCGCTGTTAAAGCCCGTGAGGCCCGCAAGAACCAGACCAACACGGTCCTCAAGGAAATCCGCTTCCGCCTGAAGATCGACACCCACGACTACGAGACCAAGCGCGGCCACGCGCTTCGCTTCCTGGGCGCCGGTGACAAGGTAAAGGCCATGATCCAGTTCCGCGGACGTGAGCAGCAGCGCCCTGAAATGGGCATCCGCTTGTTGCAGCGCTTCGCTGAGGACGTTGCCGAAGTTGGCGTGATTGAGTCCAGCCCGCGCATCGATGGCCGCAACATGGTCATGGTGATCGGTCCGTTGAAGAACAAGGCCGAGGCCAAGGCCGAGGCCCGCCGCGCGGCGCAGCGTGCAGAAGCCAAAGCCCAGAATGAAGCCAAGGCTGCAGGCCGGATTGACGTTTCAGGCGAGGATGCTCCCTTGACCCAGTCACTCGCGGACTTGCTCCCGGCAGAACTCTTGACCCAGGTTGAGGAAACCCAGGCCGAGGAAACCGCGCCGGAGGCCGTTGAGGCGGAGGTTGCTGAAACCGAAGAGGCTCCGGTCGCTGAAGATACGGTTGCCGACGAGGCCCCTGTGGTTGAAGCAGTTCCGGTTGCTGAGGAAGCAGTTGTTGTCGAAGAGGCTCCCGTGGTTGAAGCAGCTCCGGTTGCCGCACCGGCACCGGCAAAGGCTCCGGAGCAAGCAGCTCCGAAGCCCGTTGTGCCGGCTGCTCCCAAGCCTGCTGCCACACCAGTACCGAAACCGATGGCGAAGCCCGCGGTTCCGAAGCCTGCAGCTCGACCGGCAGCCCCCAAGGCCGCTCCGAAGCCAGCGGCACGCAAGACCAACTAGTCACGCCGCCGGAGGTATCCCCTCCGCCCGGCTCGAAAGCAGCAGCCGCCCCCTATGGGATGGCTGCACGAAAGAACTGCAGACCCAGTCTGCGGACACGTAAGGAGATCGGTTCCCATGCCGAAGATGAAGACCCACAGTGGTGCTAAGAAGCGCTTCAAGCTGACCGGTACCGGCAAGCTGAAGCGTCAGCAGGCCAACCGCCGCCACTACCTGGAGCACAAGTCCTCCACCCTGACCCGTCGCCTTGCCGGCGACAAGATCGTCTTCAAGGGCGATGCCAAGGTCATCAAGAAGATGCTCGGCGTCTAAGTTCCAAGTTTTCTGGTCGCTGCCATCCGGTAGCTGCCGACTACACCAAAGCCTTCTCAGGCCGGCCGGATTTCCCGGCAGTAGCAGCTTGGGATAAGAATTTTGAAGGAGTACGCACGTGGCACGTGTGAAGCGGGCGGTAAACGCCCACAAGAAGCGTCGGGTTGTCCTTGAACGGGCCAAGGGTTACCGCGGTCAGCGGTCTCGCCTGTACCGCAAGGCAAAAGAGCAGCTGCTGCACTCGTTTGTGTACAGCTACGGCGACCGCCGCAAGAAGAAGGGTGACTTCCGTCGCCTCTGGATCCAGCGCATCAACGCTGCATCCCGCGCCAACGGCCTGACCTACAACCGCCTGATCCAGGGCCTGAAGGCCGCTGAGGTCGAGGTTGACCGCCGCATGCTGGCAGAGCTGGCCGTCTCCGACGCCAACGCTTTCGCCGCGCTGGTCAAGGTTGCCAAGGACTCCCTGCCTGCCGACACCTCCGCTCCGGCCGCCAAGGCCGCGGCAGCTCCGAAGGCCGCCGCCAAGGCTGCTCCGGCTGCAAAGACCGCTACCGCTGTCAAGGCCTCGGTTTCCGAGAAGCCTGCCATCGAAGGCGCTGTTGTTGCCGTTGAAGGCGAAGCTGCACCGGAAGGCCACGCCATCAAGGGCAACGCCGAGTCGAACAAGTACCACGTTCCGGGTTCCACCTGGTACGACGTCACTGTCGCCGAATACTGGTTCTCCACGGTTGAGGCAGCAAAGGCTGCAGGCTTTGAGCCTGCCGGCGGCGAAGCCCGCCAGCAGATCAAGAACTAGTCGCAACTGCCACTAAAGTTCTGTATATGAACGAAACCGGGCGCCCGCAAGAACTTCCGATGTCCAACCCCCGAGCCGATCGGGTCAGGGATGTCGCAAGGCTTGCAGGGCGCCCGGCCCGTTTAAAGCGCGGCCGGTTCCTCGCGGAAGGGCCCCAGGCTGTTCGCGAGGCGCTGGTACTCCACCGGGAGCGGACGACGGCGGGGGAGCCCGGCGTCGTACACGAAGTCTTCGCGAGCGAAAGCTGCCTGGACCGGCTCCCCGAACTGGCCGAGCTCGCCGACGGCGTTGCCCTGCGGCTCGCGAATGACGATGTCCTGGCCGCCATGGCGGATACCGTCAATCCCCAGGGGATTGTGGCCGTCTGCAGTTTTGTGGACGTCAGCCTTGAATCAGTGCTCGACGCCGGGCCGCGGCTGATCGCCGTCATGTGCCAGGTGCGGGACCCCGGCAACGCTGGAACAGTGCTTCGGGCCGCTGATGCGGCCGGGGCGGATGCCGTGGTCTTGACTGCCTCCAGCGTCGATATCTACAACCCGAAGGCTGTGCGGTCCACGGCAGGTTCACTCTTCCACTTGCCGGTAGTCCTGGGAGCGGACGTCGAGGAACTCGTGGCCCTCTGCAAGGAGCGCGGCATCGGGATCCTCGCAGCGGACGGCTACGGCACCCTCAATCTGGACAAGCTCCAGGACGAGAACGCGGCGCGCCGCCTGGGTGCTTCGGCAGCCGCCTCCGACTACGCCCTCGAAGCCCCGACCGCCTGGCTGTTCGGTAACGAGGCGCAAGGACTTTCGGACTCCGAGCTGGCCCTTGCCGACCATCGTGTCGCAGTGCCCGTTTACGGCTCGGCAGAAAGCTTGAACCTCGGCACGGCCGCCACGGTCTGCCTTTACGCCAGCGCACGCTCGCAACAAGGTTCCTGACACTCTCGCTACAGGTACGGTATTGCTTGCAGGGACGCACCCCCTTACGATCCGTTCCTGCCGATTCACTCACATCCCCTGAACCGAAGAAGAGGTGGAGCCCCCGTGGCTGCAAATGGCGGTACCAAGGCAATCGTGGCGGCATTGAGCGCCAACCTGGCGATCGCTGTGCTCAAGTTCGTCGCATTCGTCCTGACGATGTCGTCGTCCATGTTGGCCGAGGCAATCCACTCCGTAGCCGATTCCGGCAACCAGTTGCTCCTGCTGCTTGGCGGGAAGCGGGCGCAGCGGGCCGCAAGTCCCGAGCACCCATTCGGCTATGGCCGTGAGCGGTACATTTACGCTTTCATCGTCTCGATCGTGCTGTTCAGCGTGGGTGGCCTTTTCGCACTGTATGAATCCTGGGAGAAGTTCCAGCACCCCCATGCCATCGAAGGCGATTTCTGGTGGGTCCCACTGGCCGTGCTGCTCGGTGCCATCGTGGCGGAATCCTTCTCCTTCCGGACCGCCATCCACGAATCCAATCCCTTGCGCGGCAAACAAAGTTGGATCAAGTTCATCCGCAACGCCAAGCAACCGGAACTGCCCGTGATCCTCCTGGAGGACTTCGGAGCCCTCCTGGGCCTCGTTTTCGCGCTGTTCGGCGTGAGCCTGACCCTTCTCACCGGGAACGGGGCGTGGGACGCGGCGGGAACAGGAATGATTGGGCTGCTGCTTGTGGCAATCGCCGTGGTGCTCGCGGTGGAAACCAAGTCCTTGCTGCTCGGCGAATCAGCCACCAAAGAGGACAACGTGCGGATCACGGAAGCCATTGAGTCCGACGGCACGCGCATCATCCACCTCAAGACCATGCACCTTGGCCCGGAAGAGTTGCTTGTCGCTGCGAAGATCAGCGTGGGCGCGGCAGATACCGGGCAGGCGATTGCTAAAGCGATCGACGACGCCGAACTCAGGATCCGCACGGCAGTACCGATCGCCCGGGTCATCTACCTCGAACCGGACGTGGAACGCGTCCAGGTCTAAGCAGGCCCAGCTCGGTAGCAGCGCGGCGCGGGCGCGTTATCCGGCAGCATGCGTCTAAGCTGGGCCCACTCCGGCCGGGTTCCCTGGCCGAGCTTGCGAGGTAAGGGGGCCGGTGGGGACGAAGGAGCGAGCATGCAGAGGATGACGCGCTTTCGTCGCGCAGCCAGGTATTGCGAAGGCAGCACTATGCGGCCAGCGGCCTCTTCCGTTCCAACCAGCCGCTGATGCCCGCGACGCCGAGCCCCAGGATTGCCAGGACAGCCCCGACAAGGGCTGGTGCAACGTAGCCCCAACCCCAGGCGATGACCACCCCGCCGAGGAAAGCGCCAAGGGCGTTGGCGATGTTGAGTGCGGAATGGTTGAGCGAGGAAGCCAGGGAAGGTGCGTCCGGCGAAGCGTCGAGGAGGCGCGTCTGCAGGGGCGGGATAAGCATGGAGCCGATGCCGCCCACGATGAAGACCATGACGTATGCCGACCACGCCCAGTGGGCTGCGACCGCGTAGACCACCAGCGCCAAGGCGATGAGGGGCAGGACCCGGTAGATGGTTCCCATGACCGACTTATCGGCGATGCGGCCGCCCAGGATATTGCCTGCCACCATGCCGAGTCCGTAGAGGGCAACGACGAGGGGTATCAGCGCCTGCGGGATTCCGGCCACGGACGTCATGGTGTGGGAGATGTACGTGTAGGTGGCGAAGAAGCCGCCAAAGCCGATGACGCCGATCAGCAACGCCAGCCACACCTGGATGCGCTTGAGGGCACCAAGTTCCCGGCGGATACTTGCCTCGGGGTGGGCAGGCTCAAAGGGGACAAACTTCCACAGCAACACGCTGGTGGCCAGGCCGATGACGCCCACAACCACGAAGAGCAGGCGCCACCCGAAAGTCTGGCCGAGCCACGTAGCCGCGGGTACGCCGATGACGTTGGCGACCGTGAGACCGCCCATGACCATCGAAATCGCCCAGCCGCGCTTAGTGGGCGCAACCAGGCTCGCGGCGATGACTGCGGCGATCCCGAAGAAGGCGCCATGGGGCAGTCCTGAGGCAAACCTCGTGATCACCATGGTCCCGTAGTCCGGTGCAATGAAGGACGTCAGGTTTGCTATCGACAGGAACAGCATGAGTCCCAAGGCAAGTTGCTTGCGGGGGAGCCGGGCGCCAAGTGCCGCGAAGATAGGCGCCCCCACCACGACACCCAAAGCGTAGGCGGAGATCAGGTTCCCGGCCTCGGGAGTGCTGATGTTGAGTCCTTGCTCGATCTCCTTGAGCAGGCCCATCATGGTGAACTCCGTGGTCCCGATGGCAAATCCGCCCATGGCAAGGGCGAAGATCGCCAGCGCAACGTGCCGGCTTCCGGTCTTTTGGGAGGTCTTGCTGACAGCGGTAGTGGTCATCGTCCTGTTTCTTGGGGGCGAGCGGGAGGCGACTCGAAGGGAACAAAGCCGACTTTCAAGCTTAGTGCGAGACTCCGGCGAATGACCCTGAATGTGACAACTTCCATAGATGAGGGTGGTTACCTGAGGGCCAATAGACTGTTGCGGTGACTGGACTAATAAGCGTGGCCGGCGCCGCCGTCGTCGATTCCCTTGAAAATCCGAAGCGGCTGCTCGTCGCAAGGCGCAGCGCCCCTCCGCAATTCGCGGGAATGTGGGAGTTCCCCGGCGGCAAGCTGGAGGCCGGGGAATCCTTCGAAGACGCGCTGCACCGCGAACTTCTTGAGGAACTCGGGATCACTGTCCGGCTCGGGTCTGAGGTTGAGCCGGACGCAGGCGCCGGTTGGCCGCTGAACGAGCGGGCCGTCATGAGGGTATGGTTCGCCGAGCTGCTTGACGGCGAACCGCGTCCGCTCCAGGACCACGATGAACTCCGGTGGGTTCCGCTTGGCAGTGGGGACGAGGCGTTCACCTTGCCGTGGATTCCTGCCGACCTGCCGATTGTCCGTGCACTGTTGGAACGGGTGGCTTCCGGCCTGCTCGGCTAGAAGAGCGTTGGCTAGAAAAGAGTGGGCTGGCCCGCAGTTGGAAAGGAAGCCGTTGGAACGGAACCCGGCGTTTCCTTGCCCGCAGTGGCGTTCCTGTGGCTGAAGCCGCTGCTGCCGGAGAAACCGTGACGAGCCTTGAAGTACTTGATGCGGCCAGTCAGCCACGTCCGGTATTCCTTCGAGGCATACGAGCCTTGGCCGTAGAGACGCCGGTATTTGCCTACGAGGCCGGGGTGGTTTTCCGCCAGCCATTGCATGAACCATTCCCGCGTGCCTGGTTTCAGGTACAAGGCCCCGGCGGTGACACCAGTGGCACCGGCGTCGGACAGGGCCGTAAAGAGCGACTCCAGGGCCTCATCTCTATCCGTCAGCCACGGCAGGATGGGCATGGCCATGACACCACAAGGCAGACCGGCCTCGCGCAACCGGCGGATGAGCTTGAGCCTGGCGCGTGGTGCGGGCGTGCCGGGTTCCACGGCCGAGGCCAGCGCTTCGTCAGTCATGGCCAGCGAGATGCCCAGATCCACGGGCACCTGGCTGGAGGCGTGCTTGAGGAGGGGGATGTCGCGGCCCAGGAGGGTTCCCTTGGTGAGGATGGAGAACGGAGTACCGGAATCAGCCAGGGCCCGGATGATCCCCGGCATTAGCTGGTAGCGCCCCTCTGCCCGCTGGTACGGATCCGTGTTGGTGCCGAGGGCCACTTGATGGTGGCCCCACGACGGTTTGGACAGTTCCTTGCGCAAGACCTCGGCCGCGTTGATCTTCACAATCACTTGGGAATCGAAATCGTGTCCGGCGTCGAACTCCAGATAGGTGTGGCTCTTGCGCGCAAAGCAGTAGACACAGGCGTGGCTGCATCCGCGGTAGGGGTTGACCGTCCATTCGAAAGGCATCTGGGAACCGGACGCCACCTTGTTGAGCACCGATTTGGCGGTGACCTCATGGAAGGTGACTCCGGAGAATTCGGGGGTTGAGACGGAACGCACAAGCCCGGCCAGCGGCAGCAGTGCGTCCGTTGCTGGGGCGGCTCCGGACGGAACGCTGTTGCTGTTGTCTCCGGGTGCCGGACCACGTTGTGGTGAAAGTGCTTGTGCGTCCCATCTCATGGCCTCCATTCGAATATATGTTCGAACGCTTGTCAAGGCCCGTCGAAAGAAAGCCTGCTGAAAGTTCGAACGGGGAACCCGGAAGCCGGGTCAGCTGTTGCTATGGTGGCTTCATGATTCTGCTGACGGGATTCGAGCCTTTTGGTGGCGATTCCAGCAACCCTTCGTGGGCTGCCGTCCTCGAAGCGCAGGAAATTTTGCGCTCCGAAGGGCATGGGGTGGAAACGCTCGAACTACCGTGCGTTTTCGGTGAATCAGCTGCGGTCCTGCGCGAGGCCATGGGGAGGCTGCGCCCGGATCTGGTCATCTGCGTCGGGCTCGCAGGAGGCCGGGACCGGCTCTCCCTGGAGCGCGTGGCCATCAACTGCGATGACGCCCGGATTCCGGACAACGCCGGAAACAGGCCCATCGACGAGCCGGTGGTCCCGGAGGGCCCAGCGGCGTATTTCAGCACACTGCCGGTGAAGTCCGCGCTCCGGGCGCTGCAGATCGCGGGAATCCGCGCCGAAGTCTCGCAGACTGCCGGGACCTACGTTTGCAACCACGTGTTCTATGCCCTGATGCACGAGCTCGCCGGGGCTGTTGCGTCCCGCCCGCGGGGCGGCTTCATCCACGTGCCCTATGACGAGGCCCAGCTGCCGCAGGGTAGTGCCGCGCCTGGCATGGCGACGCTGGACATGGGCCGGGGGATCGCCGTCGTCGTGCGGACTACGCTCGAGACTCAGGTGGACGCGAAGCTGTCCGCCGGCGCTGTTCACTAGGCCGGCGCTGTTCATTAGGCCGGCGCTGTTCACTAGGCCGGCGCTGTTCACTAGGCCGGCGCTGTTCACTAGGCCGGCGCTGTTCACTAGGCTGGCGCTGCCGAGTCCAGCTCCCACTGCACCACGACGTTCGCGGAAACCGCCACGGATCCAGCTTCAATGGGCACGCCTTCTCTCGCCGAGGCGCGTTTCATGTCGCCCATCATCGGCACCGGCGATCCGTGCTCCGGCCGCTGATCGACGGATAACACGCGCCCCAAGCGGCCGCCGGCAAGTGACGCAAAGCGGGCCGCCTTCGCTTCGGCCTCCCGCCACGCCGCCTCCTGTGCGCGCGCTGCGACGGTGGAGGAATCCGTGAATCCTCGTTCGATCCCGTTGATGCGAAGGCTGTCACCGCCTGCAGCCACCGCCGCCGAGATGGCCGCGGGGGCCGCCGACGGCGGGCCGAACCGGGCAACCATGGTGGTTGATGCAACATAACCAGTGACCTTTTGCCCTTGGTTTTCGGCCCAGACGAGTTCGGCACGCAGATTGAGGCCGCTCGTCCGCAGGTCAAGACCGGCCACGCCGTGTCCCCGCAAGGCCTCCGTCACCGCCGAGGCGACCTCACCGGCGCCGCCATAGGCGGCTTCGGCGGCGTCGCGCCTGACCTCGACTGCGAGCGTGAGCGTAAGAAGGTCGGGAACGGCCTCGGCGGTTCCCTCTCCGGTGACAGTGATGGTGCGGACCGGTGTCATGAGGCCATGCTAGCCCCGGGCACCGGCGAACGGCGGCCCAGCGGTGTCACGGGTTAAATCCCCGCCGGACCCTTCTACTAGACTGGGTGTTAGTGCCCGCCGGACCCGTCCAGCGAGCATTGCTCCTGCTTTTGCCATGGCCCTGCCTGGTGAAGACCATTTCCGACTCGTAGCTAAGAACAGTAGATGACTGACACTTTGCCGGGCGCTGCCATCCCGAACCCTCTGGATGAAGCCGCCATCACCGCTGCCGTTGAGGATGCCGTCGCCGCGATTGCTGCTGCATCCTCCCTCGAAGAACTCAAAGCCGTCCGCTTGGCGCACACCGGCGAGAAGTCGCCGTTGAGCCTTGCCAACCGTGAAATCGGCGGCCTGCCCAAGGAGCAGAAGGCGGCCGCAGGCAAGCTCATGGGTTCCTCCCGTGGCCGCGTCAACCAGGCGCTCGCAGCACGGACCGCTGTGCTCGAAGCGGAAAACGACGCCCGCATCCTCGTGGAGGAAACCGTCGACGTCACGGCAGCGCCGCGGCGGCGCCGCGCCGGTGCCCGCCACCCGCTCTCCACGCTGCAGGACCGCGTGGCGGACATCTTCGTCGGGATGGGCTGGGAAATCGCCGAAGGACCCGAGGTCGAGTCCGAGTGGTTCAACTTCGACGCCCTCAACTTCAAGCCGGACCACCCGGCCCGCGAAATGCAGGACACCTTCTTCGTGGAACCTCCCGAGGCCCACCTGCTCATGCGCACGCACACATCACCGGTGCAGGTCCGGTCCATGCTGGAGCGCGAAGTGCCCATCTATGTGCTGTGCCCGGGCAAGGTCTTCCGCACCGATGAACTCGATGCCACCCACACGCCCGTATTCCACCAGTTCGAAGGCCTGGCCATCGACAAGAAGCTGAGCATGGCCGACCTGCGCGGCACCTTGGAGCACTTCGCCCGGCAAATGTTCGGTGATGAGGCACAGATCCGCCTGCGTCCCAACTACTTCCCGTTCACCGAGCCCTCCGCGGAGCTGGACATTTGGCACCCCGGTGCCAAGGGCGGGCCTCGCTGGATCGAATGGGGCGGCTGCGGCATGGTCAATCCCAATGTCCTGCGCGCTGCCGGCATCGACCCGGACGAGTATTCAGGCTTTGCCTTCGGCATGGGCATCGAGCGCACGCTCATGTTCCGCAACGAGGTCGGCGACATGCGCGACATGATCGAAGGCGATGTACGTTTCAGCGAGCACTTCGGGATGGAGATCTAACAGTGCGTATCCCACTTTCATGGCTGCGTGAATTCGCGCAGGTTCCGGCCGACGCCACGGCCGAAGACGTCATGGCGGAACTCGTCAAGGTCGGTTTTGAAGAAGAAGCTGTCCACCGCCCCACGGACGAACTCAAGGGTCCCATCGTGGTGGGCCAGGTCCTGAGCCTCGTCAAGGAACCGCAGTCCAACGGCAAGACCATCAACTGGTGCCAGGTCCGCGTGGTCCCCGAAGGCCAGGAGCAGACCCTGACCGGCAAGGGCATCGACCCGTCCGGCGTGCAGGGCATCATTTGCGGCGCCCACAACTTCGTCGAGGGAGACAAGGTTGTGGTGACCCTCCCGGGCGCCGTGCTCCCGGGTGATTTCCATATTTCCGCGCGCAAGACGTACGGGCACCTTTCCGCAGGGATGATCGCCTCGGTTCGTGAACTCGGCATCGGCGAGGACCACGACGGCATCCTGGTGCTTTCCCGCATTGGCCTCGATCCGGAAATCGGCACCGACGCCATGACCCTCCTTGGCCTCTACGACGAAGCCGCCGAAATCAACGTCACTCCGGACCGCGGCTACGCGTTCTCGATCCGCGGCGTGGCTCGCGAGTATGCCCACGCCACCGGAACCGTCTTCACGGACCCGGCTGCCAAGGTCAATGCCCCCGCGGCACTCTCGGGCGGCTATGGCGTCAAGCTCAACGACGACGCTCCCATCTACGGCAAACCCGGTTGCGACCGCTTCGTGGCCCGCACGGTCCGCGGCGTGGACGCCACCCGCCCCACCCCGCCGTGGATGGTCTCCCGGCTGCGCCTGGCGGGCATCCGCTCCATTTCGCTGCCTGTGGACATTTCCAACTACGTGATGCTCGAACTCGGCCAGCCGAACCACTGCTACGACCTCGACAAGCTTTCGGGCGACATCGTGGTGCGCCGCGCCGTCGCGGGGGAGAAGATCACCACCCTCGACGACAAAGTGCGTGCGCTCGACGTCGAAGACCTCCTGATCACCGACGACTCCGGCGCAATCGGCATCGCCGGCGTCATGGGCGGAGCGAACACCGAGGTTTCCGATTCGACCACCAACATCCTGGTCGAGGCAGCGCACTTCGACGAGGTGTCGATCGGGCGCTCGCGCCGCAGGCACAAGCTGCCGTCAGAGGCGTCCAAGCGCTTCGAACGCGGAGTGGATTGGCAGGTCGCCAACGTGGCTGCCCAGCGCGTCGTTGACCTTCTGGTTGAACTTGCCGGCGGGACGGCGGACGAGGCCGGTACCGACGTCGGGACGGCGCCCGACGCCGTGACCATCGAGCTTCCGGCAGGCTACGCGGCCTCCCGGATCGGGATCGACTTCACGGAAGAACAGATCACGGGTTCCCTCAAGGACCTGGGCGCCATTGTCCTGAAGGACGAAGTGGGCGGCTCCTATGTGGTCACGGCACCGAGCTGGCGCAATGACCTGGAAACCAAGGAAGACCTCTCCGAGGAAATCGCGAGGCTCGTTGGCTACGACAACATCCCGGCCACCCTGCCCGTGGCCCCTCCAGGCCGCGGCCTGACCCGTACCCAGCAGCAAAAGCGCCGTGTGGTCCAGGCCCTCGCCGACGCCGGGCTCACCGAGGTCCTCTCTTATCCGTTCGTCTCCAAGTCGGCCAACGATACCTTCGGCGTGGCCGAGGAAGGCGCGGCACGGACCGCCCTCAAGTTGGCCAACCCGATCAGCGAGGAACACGGTTACCTTCGTACCTCGGTGCTTCCCGGCCTGATCGAGGTTGCCCGCCGCAACCACTCCCGCGGGTTCCGCGACCTCGCCCTCTTCGAGGCAGGCTCGGTGTTCCTTCCCGACGGTCAGCTGGGTACGGCGTCCATCCCGCCGCTGGGCGTCAAGCCTTCCGACGAGGTCCTTGACGGACTGTACGACGGCGTCCCGGACCAGCCGCTGCACATCGCCGCTGTTTTGACCGGCCATGATTCCCCGGCCGCCGCGGCCCACACTCCGCGTGCCTGGGACTGGGCCGACGCCTTGGATATTGCCCGGCTCGTCGGCGACGTCCTCGGCGTGGAACTCGTGGTCCGCCAAGGCAGCCACCAGGCGTTCCACCCGGGCCGTGCCGCCCAGTTGGCGCTTCGCTCGGGCGACGTCGTGGGCTACGCCGGCGAATTGCACCCCAAGCTGCTTGCAGCCCATGACATGCCGGCACGCTCCGTGGCCCTCGAGCTCAATGCGGACGCACTGTTCGACGCAGCTCCGGACGTCATCGTTGCCAAGCACATCTCCGGTTTCCCGGTGGCCACGCAGGACGTTGCCCTCGTGGTGCCGCAGGATGTTCCGGCAGACGCCGTACTGGCTGCCCTCCGGGAAGGCGCCGGCGAACTCCTCGAAGACGTCGCCTTGTTCGATGTCTACGCGGGCCAGGGCATCGAAGACGGCAAGAAGTCGCTCGCCTTCGGGCTTCGGTTCCGTGCCACGGACCGCACCTTGACAGCCGACGAGGCATCGGAGGCCCGCGAGGCCGCCGTCGCCGTCGCCGCAGAGCGATTCGGAGCAGTCCAGCGCTGACGAGTATCAACCCGGGGATCCAGGGGCTGGCTGTTCACATCCAGTCCCTGGATCCTGCCGATTCCGCCGCCATCGAAAAGATCGCGGCGGAATTGCTGTCTCCGGCCGAAACCCTTAGGGGAAACGCCATGGCACCGGCCCTGCGCCTCGAGTTCCTGGCATCCAGGCTGGCCCAGCAAGACTTTGCGGCCACCCTTCTGGGTGTTCCCGCCTCGAAGCTCCAGGCGGCCTATGAGTGCCCGGACTGCGGCTCTGGCCCGGACGTTGTGCATGGACGGCCCGGATACGTGCTCGACGGCGTCCGCGCACCCCTGGCGCTCAGCGCCTCACGGTCATCGGGCTGGGTGCTGTTTGCCGCCGTCGTGCATCCCGAGCCTGGGCTCCGGGTGGGCGTCGACCTGGAAAACGCGGCGGGCACAGAGTTCGCCGGCTTCGACGACGTTGCCCTGACCGCGCGCGAGCACCGCCATCTCGACGCGCTCAAACCCGGGCGCCGGGCCCATGAGCGCGCACGATTGTGGGCACGCAAGGAAGCATGGTTGAAGATGACGGGCGAAGGGCTCAGGGTGAGCCCGGACTCCCTCGATGTGCTTGAAAGGCCAGGGTTGTGGGACCTGGATCTCCCGGCCAGCGTTGACGGCCGGGCTCTTCCGCCGGGACTGCTTGCCGCCCTCGCGGTAACGTCCCGCTGAATCCTTGGATTGCCTGAATTCCAGGGTCAGCCGAAAGCGGGCAGCCTTGCCTGGTACAGCCACGGTTCCAGGACTGTGGCCGCGTCGAGTCCCGGGACGTAAGTGTTGGCCGTAGCGATGAATTCCGCCGTGGACACCGAGCTGTGGCGCTTGGCCTCCGTCCAATGCCGCAGCAATCCGAAGAACGCTGCGTCGCCGCACGCACGACGGACGGCGTGGAGGGCAAGAGCTCCGCGCTTGTAGACGCGGTCATCGAACATATGCTCCGGTCCGGGGTCGCCGATCACGAGGTCCTGGGCGCCCATGTCGAGCTTGCGCCACGCGGCCCTTGCGCGGTTGGCGAGGGACATGACGCCGGCTTCCTCGGACCAGATCCACTCCGCGTAGCAGGCGAAGCCCTCATGCAACCAGATGTCCCGCCAGCTGCTCACGGTGAGCGAGTTGCCGAACCACTGGTGGGACAGCTCGTGGGCAATGAGGCGCTGTGCGTCCCACGATTGCTCCATGTGGTTCCGGCCGAAGATCGAGAGGGTCTGGGCCTCAAGGGGGATTTCCAGTTCGTCCTCGGTCACGACGGCGGTGTATTCCGCAAAGGGATACGGGCCGAAACACTCCACAAAGGTACGCATCATGTCGGCCTGCCGTGCCAGGCCTTCGCGGGCCTCAGTCAACAAACCGGGGGAGACAGCAACGAATTGGGGCACCGGAGCCTGCCGCAGGGCTTCGGCATGATGGGCCGTTCCGGTGCGGAATCCGCCGAGGGCGGGGCTGAGCTGGTGAAGCCGGTAGCGCCCGATTTGTACGGTGGCGAGATAGCTTGCCATCGGCTCGCCCTGTTCGTAGACCCAGGTTTCGCGGCTTGATTTCCTGCTGTGGGAGACGAGGCGGCCGTTGCAGATGGCGCGGTAGTTGTCGTCGGTGGTGATGCTGATCAAGTAGCTGGACTTGTGCCGCGGATGGTCGTTGCACGGGAACCAGGACGCCGCGCCGTTCGGCTGCCCGGCAACCAGCACGCCGTCTTCGAGCTCTTCCCAACCGACTTCGCCCCACAGGCCCCGGCGCGGCTGCGGATTCCCGTCGTAGCGGAGCTCAACCGTGAAGTGCTGGCCTGCCCGCAACTGCTCTTTTGTGGTGATCACGAGGTGCTCGCCGCGCGGGCTGAACTTCGGCACTTTCTTGCCGTCGACAAGGATTTTGGAAGCCTTCAGGCCCACCAGGTCCAGGATCACGGAGGCCGTGTCTTCCAGCGCTACGCACCGGAGCAGCGCGCGGCCGTTGAGCCGGTTGCTGCCCAGGCTGTAGTCCAGGTCCAGCTCATACCTCAGCACCTGGAATGCCGTGCTTCCGTGGTGCAAGGTGTACGGATCGGCGGCAGTTGTGGTTGTTTCCTGCGCTTGGGTTGTTCCGGGTTCGCTGCGGCTCATGTGCGCTGGCTGCCTCCGTCTAGCTTGGCGTGCTGCTGTCATTGTGGGCTTATATTTCACGCCCTCTTGCCAATCTATGCTACGGCCCGGACCACGGGCTGACGGGGTTGCCCATCCAGTACGTGCCCGCGGGCACAGTTTCGCCCCGCATGACGAGCGACGCCGGTCCAACCGTTCCGCCCGCCCCGATACTGGCGCGCGGCAGGATGACGCCGTGCGGGCCCATCGTGGCGCCATCTCCGAGGACCACGGTGTCTATGCTCATGATGCGGTCGTGGAAGAGGTGTGTCTGGACCACGCAGCCACGGTTGACCGTGGAGCTTTCGCCAAGCGTGACGAGGTCCGCTTCGGGTAGCCAGTAGCTTTCGCACCAGGTACCCCGGCCGATTTTCGCGCCGAGCGCCCGGAGCCACCACACCAACGCAGGCGTGCCGGATGCCGAACGTGCGAACCACGGAGCGCTGACCATCTCGATGAAGGTGTCCACCACTTCGTTGCGCCAGATGAACGAGCTCCACAGGGGATGCTCGCCCTCTTTGATGCGTCCTACCAATATCCATTTCGCGGCGACTGAACTTGCCGCGGCCACGGCACCTGCCGCGAGGACCACGACGCCCCCCAGGACGGCTGCGAGCCAGTAGGTGGTCTCGGTGGCGATCCAGTCGAGGACCAGCATGATGCCGACGGCGATCCCCACCGTCAGGATGACCGGCACCAGCCGGCACAATTCCCAAAGTGCCCGTTTGGTCTTGAGTGCCAGTGGCGGGTTGAAGGTCAGGCTCTGATCTGCGTTGACGGCGGTCCGGCGCAGCCGGACGGGCGGACTGCCCAGCCAGGAGGTGCCCGATTTGGCCTTGGCCGGCGTGGCGGACAGCACGGCGACCAGCGAATTCTTGGGCACGCTGCGCCCTGCGGCGGTCATGCCGGAGTTGCCGAGGAACGATCGTTTGCCGATCTTGGCCGGTCCGATCTTCATCCAGCCGCCGCCGAGCTCATAGGAGGCCACCATGGTGTCGTCGGCGAGGAATGCACCGTCGCCGATGGTCGTCATGCGTGGTAGCAGCAGGACCGTGGAGGCCTCCACGTTACGGCCTACTTTGGCGCCCAGCAGGCGCAGCCACACAGGCGTGAAGAGGCTGGCGTAGATGGGGAAGAGCAGATCCCGCGCCATGTCCAAGACCCGTTCAGTGGCCCAAACCTGCCAACCGACGCGGCTGCGAACGCGGTAGTACCCCTCGGCGAGACCGATGCCCAGCATCCGGGTTGTCGCCAGGATCAGCAGGAGATTACAGAGGAACCAGGCCAGTGCTGCCGGAGGTATAGCAAGCAGGATTTCCGGGAAGGCATCCTGCAGGGAATTCTTGCCTTGGATGAAGGCCAGGACCACGCTAGCGCCGACGAATGCCGAGACGTAGGGGATCAGCGCCAACAGTGCTGAAGCCGAAGCAAATGCCGCGAACCAGAGCCGGCCGATCAGATGGTGCGACGACGGGGTCTCCGGCCACCCGTTCTTGGCTTTGCCACGGCGTTCGGCGGGGGAGCCGGCAACAAGGTGCCCGGCCTTGACCTTGCCCAACACCGCGGAACCGGGCTCCACGCGTGCGCCCGCGCCGATACTGGTTCCTGGCATGAGGGTGCTGCGGGAGCCCACTGTGGCGCCGGCGCCTACATGGATGGAGCCGATGTGGACGTAGTCGCCGTCGATCCACCAGGCGGAGAGATCCACTTCGGGTTCGATGTTGCAGCCGCTGCCCAATGAAAGCAGTCCCGTGACGGGAGGCAGGGAATGCAAATGGACGTTGTTCCCGATCTTCGCCCCCAGTGCCTTGGCATAGTACGGAACCCACGGCGCGCTGGCGAGGCTGATGGCTCCCGAGAGGTCCTGGATCTGTTCCGCAAGCCACAACTTCAAGTGGACTTTGCCGGAGCGCGGGTAGGTTCCGGGCCGGACTCCACGCAAGAGGGTCCTCGCGGCAAGGATCGAGATGGCCATGCGTCCCGGCGGGCTGACGAACACGAGCCAGGATGCCAGGATCCACCACCAGGACACCACGGGAGCGGCTGCGAAACCGGCGAAGTCGGCCAGCACATGATTGGCGGCCATCAGGTAGGTGAGCCATCGCATGCCCACCAGGATGTTGAGGAAAATCCCCATCAAGGTCTGGAAGATCTGCGATTTCCGGGAGGTCGGGCGAACCGTGCGTTCGGCCGCCGGCCCCAGGATGCCGCCTTCCGGCAGTGACTGCCGCGCGGCATCGATCAGGGCACCAACTCGCGGGGTCGCGTAGATTTCCGCCACGGTGATGGTGGGGTACCGCACGCGCAGGGCCGAGACGAGCTGGGCCGCGGCGAGGGAGCCGCCGCCATAGGCGAAGAAGTCGGCGTCGAGCGATGTGACGCTGGAACCTAGGATCCTTTCCCATTGCTCGACCACCCAGTGGGCGTCCTCGGGCAGGTTGAGTGGTGCCTTGTCGGCATCCGCGGCGCCCGCGCCCGCCAACGGCCAGGGAAGGGAATGCCGGTCCACTTTGCCGCTGGTCTTCGTCGGAAGCGAGTCCACGACAGTCAGCAGGGGGATCAAAGCGGCGGGAAGGCTTTCCGTGAGCAAGCCGCGGGAAGCTGCGAGGTCGATGTCCTCGGGTCCGGCCGGAGCCAGGTAACCGACCAGTATCTGGTTCCCGGCCGCCGTCGTGCGGACCGCGGCGGCGGCGCCCGCGACTCCCGGGAGGGCCTGCAGGGCGGCGTCGATTTCGCCGAGTTCGATGCGCCGGCCACCAAGCTTGACCTGTTCATCCGCGCGGCCCTGGAAGATGAGGCCGGCTTCCTCGTAGCGGACCAAGTCGCCGGAGCGGTAGGCACGTTCCCACCCCAGGGATGGCATGGGGGCGTACTTTTCGGCGTCTTTGGCCGGATCGAGGTAGCGGGCCAGTCCGACGCCGCCGATGATCAGTTCGCCTGTTTCGCCTTCCGCGACCGGAGCCCCGGCGGCATCGACGACGGCGAGGTCCCAGCCGTCCAGCGGCAGTCCGATCCGGACAGGGCCGTCCCCGCCCAGGGGAGCCGCGCAGGCCACGACGGTAGCCTCGGTGGGGCCATAGGTGTTCCACACTTCGCGGCCGTCCACTGCGAGGCGCTCGGCGAGTTCGGGAGGGCAGGCTTCGCCGCCGAAAATGAGCAGGCGCACGTTCTCGAGGGCTTCCGCGGGCCATAGCGCCGCGAGCGTGGGAACGGTAGACACCACTGTGATGCCGTGGTTGATCAGCCAGGGCCCAAGGTCCATGCCGGAACGCACCAGAGCGCGCGGGGCCGGGACGAGGCAGGCACCGTGCCGCCACGCCAGCCACATCTCTTCGCAAGAAGCGTCGAAGGCCACTGAAAGGCCGGCGAGCACCCGGTCCTGCGGTCCAATCGGATCTTCCTGGAGGAAGATCCGAGCCTCGGCGTCAACAAAGGCTGCGGACGAACGGTGCTGCACGGCCACGCCCTTGGGCGTGCCCGTGGACCCCGAGGTGAAGATGACCCAGGAATCGTCATCCAGCCCTGGGGCACGCGGAGCCGGGTGCGGTGTTGGGCGCTCCCCGGATACCTCGATCCTGCGGCCCTTTGTGACGACGGCAGACACTTTGGCTTCTCCGAAAACCAGCCGTGCCCGTTCCTCGGGATCGTCCGCGTCGACGGGCACATAGGCGGCCGCGATCGAGAGGATTGCGAGGATGGCAATGTAGAGATCGTTGGACCCGGAGGGAACCCGCACGCCGATCTTGTCTCCGGGTCCCAGTCCGGCTGCGTTGAGCGTGGCCGCAAAACCGCGCACCTGGGCCATGAGCTCGGAGTAACTCAGCGACTTTTGCCCGTCATCGAGGGCAGAGGCCTCCGGGAATGTCCGGGCCGTGTCCTCGAGGAGCTCAATGAGCGTGCGCGCTGGCGGCGCTGCTGCTGAGCCTTGCAGCTGGGGCAGATGCGCCGTTTGGAGTTCCAGGCTGTCCGCCGGGATTTCATGTTCCTGGGTCACGTTCGAAGCTTCTCGGATTGAGGTGAACAGAAGGTGTCAGCGGTCGCGTGGCCGTTGCTTCGATTATGGGACTAAGAGTAGCTTGCCCGTGGTTTTGCGGCCTTCCAGGTCGCGATGGGCCTGGGCGGCTTCGGCGAGCGGGTACGTTCCGCCAATCCGGACTTTGAGCGCGCCGCTGGCGGCAGCACCGAAGACCTCGGCCGAACGCCAGCGCCGCTCTTGCGGGTTCTGCAGGAAGTGGCCAAGGGTCGGGCGGGTCAGGGACAACGATCCGCCCGCGTTCAGTCGCTGGGGGTCAAACGGCGGCACCGGTCCGGATGCTGCGCCGAACAGGACGAGCGAGCCGCGGATGCGCAGGCTCACAAGGGAGCCGTCAAAGGTATCCTTGCCGACGCCGTCGTACACCACGTTGACGCCTTCGCCGTCGGTGAGTTCGCGGACCTTGTCCGCAAATCCGGTGTAGCGCAGGACTTCGTCCGCGCCGGCTTCCCGTGCAAGTGCTTCCTTCTCGTCCGAGGACACCGTGGTGATGACGCGGGCGCCCCGGGCCTTGAGCAACTGCGTCAGGATGAGTCCGACGCCGCCAGCGCCGGCATGGGTCAGGACGGTCTGGCCCGGTTCCACGCGGAAGGAAGAGTTGATCAGGTAGTGCGCGGTCATTCCCTGCAGCGGCAGGGCCGCCGCTGTGTGGTCGTCGACGCCGTCCGGCACCGGAAGCGCCTTGTCGGCGTCTACGAGGGTGTACCCCGCGTAGCTGCGGGCTCCTTCAGCGGTAGCGACCCTGTCCCCGACGGCGAAGTCCTCGACGCCTGCGCCGATGGCCTCCACGGTGCCTGCCGACTCGGAGCCGGGGGTGAACGGATACTCGACCTTGTAGATGCCACTGCGCTGATAAGTGTCGATGAAGTTCACTCCGGCGGCTGCAACTTTGACGAGGAGCTGTCGCGGGCCCGGAACCGGAACCTCTGCTTCGGTGAGTTCGAGGACTTCGGGTCCTCCGGCTAGCCGGGCAATGATCGCTTGCGTCATGTGTCTCCTTCTCCGTCGAGGCACTTTCGTGCCCGCATTCACACAACCATCCTAGGGAGCGGAGTCCGTCGAGTGTCCAGTCAGCGGTTTAGCGCCGTGGTTCGCCGTAATGTGCCCTGGGTCTTCCGGGTGTGTCAGCCCCTGCCGTGCGCGGAGGCAACGGGGCAGTCAAAGCCGCGGCCCGCGGCGAGTCCTACCTCGTTGAGGTACCGCACAACGATGGCGTACGACTGCATCAACGTGGTTTCGGTGTAGGGAATGGAGTGCTTTTCGCAGTAGCTTCGAACGATCTCCGAGGCGCGGCGCAAGTGCGGGCGGGCCATGTCCGGGAACAAGTGGTGCTCCGCCTGGTGGTTGAGGCCGCCCAGGAGGATGTTCATGAAGGGGCCGCCGGAGATGTTTCTGGCTGTCAGGATCTGGCGACGCAGGAAATCGACGCGGGAGTCTGCCGGGAGGACCGGCATGCCCTTGTGGTTCGGGGCGAAGGAAGCACCCATGTAGAAGCCGAACACCATGATCTGGACGCCCAGGAAGGCAAATGCCATCCCAAGCGGAAGGAAGGTGAAGGCGAGGACCGGCAGCGCGAGAAGCCGTGCCAGGAGGATGGGCGTCTCTACCCAGCGGTGCTTGATGGCTCCGGGCCGGCAGATGTACATCAACGACTCCCACTGCAGGCTGATGCCCAGCAGCATGAGGAGCGGGAAGAAGAACCAGCCTTGCCGGCGCGTGAGGAACGCGAAGCGTCCCTGCCTGCCTGCGGCGGCTTCAACATGGAAGGCCAGGGCTCCGGTCTTGATGTCCGGGTCCTTGGAAATCACGTTCGGGTTGTTGTGGTGTGCGCCGTGCTTCTGTTCCCACCAGGAGTAACTGATGCCGGCAACCGACGTGGCCAGGATGCGGGCGGACCAGTCATTGGCCCTGCGCGAGGCAAAAATCTGGCGGTGGCCGGCCTCATGGGCCAGGAAGCTCAACTGGGTGCAAAGGATGCCCAGGGCCGCCGCGATGAGAAGCTGGTACCAGCTGGGGCCGATCAGCGCGAAGCCGAACCAGGTGCCGGTCAGCAAGAGGACCAGGGAAGCAAAAACGCTGATGTAGAAGCCGACGCGGCGCTTCAATAACCCTTCCGCGCGGACCGTCTTGAGGAGTTCGGAATAGCTGAGCACGACGGCGTTGGGTGGCCGGACGCCCTTGGTAGGACGTTCCGTAGTGGAGGTCTGTGACATATGCAGTTGCCCCGTAACACATTAACGGGCAACGCTGCAGCCGACGATCGGCTGCACGGTCTAGATCACCCTCTATTCAGCATACGCTCCCTAAGAGGCTGTGCCGAGACGAGATGCTCCGATAGGGTCCAAAAAAGCCGTGCATAAATATCGGCAACTATGAATAGTTTTGCTGTATAGTCTTGCCATGACTATTTCTGTTGCCGTCTCCGGTGCCAGCGGCTATGCCGGGGGAGAGGTGCTGCGCCTCCTGGCAGGCCATCCGGACGTGACCATTGGTGCCATCACTGCGCACAGCAATGCCGGTTCCAGACTAGGGGAGTTGCAGCCGCATCTCCATGGTTTGGCCAGCCGGATTCTCGAGGACACCAGCGTGGAGAACCTCGCGGGCCACGACGTCGTGTTCCTCGCGCTCCCGCACGGAGCCTCGGCTGAGATCGCGGCGCAGCTGCCGGAAGGCACGCTGGTGATCGACGCCGGCGCGGACCATCGGCTCGAAGACCCCGCGGCTTGGGAAAAGTTCTATGGCTCGGCCCATGCCGGAACCTGGCCCTACGGGCTGCCGGAACTCCCCGGCCAGCGCGACGCCCTGAAGGGGGCGAAACGGATTGCCGTGCCCGGCTGCTACCCGACGTCGGCCCTCCTCGCCCTCACGCCCGGCTTCGCCAACAAGCTTCTCCAGCCCGACGACGTGGTGATAGTTTCCGCCTCCGGCACGTCCGGCGCCGGCAAGGCGGCCAAAGTGAACCTCATCGGTTCAGAGGTCATGGGCTCCATGAGTCCCTATGGCGTGGGCGGCGGACACCGCCACACCCCCGAGATCGAACAAGGACTTTCCAATGCGGCCGGTGAACCCGTCACTGTGTCCTTTACTCCCACTCTCGCGCCCATGAGCCGCGGCATCCTGAGCACGGCAACAGCCAAGGTCAAGGCCGGCGTCACGGCTGCCGAACTCCGCACTGCCTGGGCTGAAGCGTACGACGACGAACCGTTCGTCCACCTGTTGCCCGAAGGCCAATGGCCCACAACCAAATCGGTGCAGGGTTCCAACCACGCCGTCCTGCAGTTGGCCTTCGACGAGCATTCCGGCCGTGTGATTGTCACGTGCGCCATCGATAACCTGACCAAAGGGACCGCCGGCGGCGCTGTGCAGTCCATGAATATTGCCCTCGGCCTGGACGAATCCGCCGGCCTCAACGTCCAAGGAGTTGCCCCGTGACCATCACCGCCCCCCAGGGATTCCGGGCCGCCGGCGTCAAAGCAGGCATCAAAGCATCGGGCAATCCCGACCTCGCCCTGGTTGTCAACGACGGCCCGCTCAAAGCCGCAGCGGCCGTTTTCACTTCCAACCGCGTCGCCGCGGCTCCCGTGCACTGGTCCCGCCAGGTTCTCTCCGACGGGCGCGTTGACGCAGTGGTGCTGAATTCCGGCGGGGCCAATGCCTGCACCGGTCCGCAGGGATTCCAAAATACTCACGCAACCGCCGAAAAAGTGGCGGCTGTCCTCGGGATCTCTGCCTCCGACGTCGTGGTCTGCTCCACCGGACTGATCGGTGAGCAACTGCCCATGGACAAGATCATCCCGGGCATCGACGCGGCGTACGCGGAGCTTTCCGAGAACGGCGGTCCGGCGGCCGCTACGGCGATCATGACCACGGACAGCGTGGCGAAGGAAGCAGTCTTCACGGGCACCGATGCCGAGGGCAACACGTTCACGGTAGGTGGCATCGCTAAAGGCGCCGGCATGCTGGCTCCTGGCCTCGCAACCATGCTGGTGGTGCTCACCACTGATGCCCAGGTCCCGGCGGAAGAGCTCGACGTCGTGCTCCGCGACGCCACGCGCGTCACCTTCGACCGCACGGACTCGGACGGCTGTATGTCCACCAACGACACCGTCGTGCTGCTGGCCTCCGGAGCCTCCGAGGCCATCCCGTCCGCCGAGCAGCTCGGCGCCGGAATCACCCAGGTGTGCGCCGAGCTTGCCCGCAAGCTGATCGGTGACGCCGAAGGCGCCAGTCACGATATCGCCATCCGCACGTTCAATGCGGCGAGCGAGCGCGACGCCGAAATCGTGAGCCGTTCCGTGGCCCGCTCCAACCTCTTCAAGACCGCCATCTTCGGCAAGGACCCCAATTGGGGCCGCGTCCTGTCCTCGGTGGGCACCACGGACGCGATCTTCGAGCCGGACCAGCTCAACGTCTCCATGAACGGTATCCAGATCTGCCGTAACGGCAGCATCGGTGACGATCGCAACCTCGTGGACCTTGAACCCCGCGAGGTGCTCGTGGAAATCGACCTGCAGGCCGGCGACGCCGAGGCCACCATTTGGACCAACGACCTCACGCACGAGTACGTGCATGAGAACAGCGCCTATTCAAGCTAGATGGGATGACCATGACTGCGCACACCCGCGAAAATACGTCGATCGGCGCCGATTCGGCAAAAACAGCCCAGGACAAGGCCGCGACCCTCATCGAGGCGCTGCCGTGGATCCAGCGCTTCGCCGGCACCACCATGGTGATCAAGTACGGCGGGAATGCCATGGTCAACGAGGAACTCCGACGTGCCTTCGCGGAGGACGTCGTCTTCCTCCACCACGTGGGTATCCACCCTGTCGTGGTGCACGGGGGCGGCCCGCAGATCAACTCGATGCTGGGCCGGCTCGGCATTGAATCCGAATTCAAGGGCGGACTGCGCGTCACCACGCCCGAGGCCATGGACGTGGTCCGCATGGTGCTCACCGGACAAGTGGGCCGCGAACTCGTAGGCCTCATCAACTCCCACGGGCCTTACGCCGTCGGCATGTCGGGGGAGGACGGCGGACTTCTGCGTGCCGTGCGCACCGGCACCGTGGTGGACGGCGAAGAAGTGGACCTCGGCTTGGTGGGCGAAGTAGTGGGAGTCGATCCCACGGGTATCGAGGACATCCTCGCAGCCGGCCGCATCCCGGTGATTTCCACGGTCGCCCCCGAGATCCTTGACGAAGGCGACGGCACGGGCTCCACCACAGGCCAGGTCCTCAACGTCAACGCAGACACCGCCGCAGCGGCGGTCGCCTCAGCACTAGGCGCATCCAAGCTCGTCATCCTGACCGACGTCGAGGGCCTCTACGCCAACTGGCCGGACAAGTCCTCGCTCATCTCCTCGCTTACGGCGACGGAGTTGCGGGAGATGCTGCCGCGCCTGGAGTCCGGCATGATCCCGAAAATGGCCGCCTGCCTGAAGGCCATCGATGAAGGAGTGGAGCAGGCACACATCGTGGATGGCCGCCTGCCGCACTCCATGCTCCTGGAAACCTTTACGACCGCGGGCATCGGAACCCAGGTTGTTCCCGACGAGGAAGTAGACGCATGAACGAAACTGTTGGTTCTCGCTCGACCGGCGATAGGGGCCCCGCCCGCTTCGCGGTGCCCGACCACACCCGGGCCCCTATCGCCGGATCGAGCACCAAAGCTTCCGTCATGACTGGGGTAAGTAGTGGAGCCGACTGGCTTGCCCGCTATTCTTCTTCGCTCATGGGCGTCTTCGGCACCCCGCAGCGGGTCCTGGTCCGTGGTGCGGGTGCCCTTGTGTGGGACGCCGACGGCAAGGAATACCTGGACCTCCTGGGTGGGATTGCCGTGAACGCCCTGGGCCATGCCCATCCGTTCGTCACGTCGGTCATCGCCAGCCAGCTGGCCACCCTGGGCCATGTCTCCAATTTCTTCACGAGCCCCACGCAGATCGCGCTCGCCGAGAAGCTGCTGGCCATCACCAAGGCACCTGCCGGCTCCAAGGTGTTCTTCGCCAACTCGGGCACCGAGGCCAACGAGGCCGCGTTCAAGCTGGCGCGGCGCAACAGTTCTGGCAAGCGCACCAAGATCATTGCCCTCGAAGGCGCCTTCCATGGCCGCACGATGGGTGCCTTGGCCTTGACCGCCAAGGAAGCCTACAGGGCTCCCTTCGAGCCGTTGCCCGGCGGCGTCGTCCACATTCCGTTCGGCGACATCGAGGCGCTCCGTGCCGCCGTCGACGAAAGCACAGCGGCCGTGTTCCTTGAGCCCATCCAAGGCGAAGCGGGCGTCCGCCCGCTCAGCGTCGAGTACCTGCGGGCCGCCCGCGAAGCCACCACAGCCGCCGGCGCGCTGCTGATCCTGGATGAGGTCCAGACCGGCATCGGCCGAACCGGCAAGTGGCTGGCCAGCGAAGACGCCGGCATCGTCCCCGACGCCGTGACCCTCGCGAAGGGCCTGGGCGGCGGCTTCCCGGTCGGCGCGCTCATCACCTTCGGGGAGCCGACGTCGTCGCTCCTGACAGCCGGTCAGCACGGCACCACGTTCGGCGGGAACCCGGTAGCCACGGCTGCAGCCCTCGCCACCCTGCATGCCATCGAAAGCCAGGGTGTGCTGGAGAACGTGCGCACCGTCGGCGCGCGGCTGCGGGCCGGCCTGTCCGACGTCGACGCCGTCACCGAAGTGCGGGGCGAAGGCCTCCTGATCGGTTTCGACCTTGACGCCGACATCGCGCCCGCCATGGTGACTGCTGCGCTCGACGCAGGGTTCATCATCAACAGCCCCGGCCCGCGCACCATCCGGCTGGCTCCGCCGCTCATCCTGACCACCGAGCAAGCCGACAGTTTCCTCGCCGCGCTGCCCGGCATCATCCAGGCCGCAGCCCAAACTGCTAAGGACGCCCAGTGAACACCACCCGTCACTTCCTCAAGGACACGGACCTCACACCGGCGGAGCAAGCCGAAGTGCTCGATCTCGCCGTGCGAATGAAGGCCGCCCCGTACAGCGTCCAACCGTTCGCAGCTGACGGCAACGGTCGTAAGACCGTCGCCGTCATCTTCGACAAGACCTCCACCCGTACCCGTGTCTCCTTCGCCACCGGCATCGCCGACATGGGCGGCAACGCGCTCATCATCAATCCGGGCGAGGCGCAGATCGGCCACAAGGAATCCGTTGAGGACACCGCAAAGGTCCTCGAACGCATGGTCTCCACCATCGTGTGGCGCACCTCGGCGCACTCCGGTCTCGTAGCCATGGCCGAAAACTCAAGGGTTCCCGTCATCAACGCCTTGTGCGATGACTACCACCCCTGCCAGTTGCTGGCGGACCTCCTCGCGGTCAAGGAGCACAAGGGCGAACTCAAGGGCCTTACCATGGCCTACCTGGGCGACGCCGCGAACAACATGGCCAACTCCTATCTCTTGGCCGGTGTCACGGCGGGCATGCACGTCAGGATCTCGGGTCCGCAAGGCTACTTGCCAGCGGCCGACATCGTGGCGGCAGCGGAAGAGCGCGCTGCCGAGACCGGCGGTTCCGTGCTCATCACCACCGACGCCACGGAAGCCCTCCGCGGCGCCGACGTCGTCGCTACCGACACGTGGGTGTCCATGGGCCAGGAAGCCGAAAAAGAAGCCCGGATGCAACTCTTCCGCGAGTACTCCGTGGACGAGGCCGCCATGGCGCACGCCGCACCGGACGCCGTCGTGCTCCACTGCCTGCCCGCCTACCGAGGCTATGAAATCTCCGCAGGTGTTATCGACGGGCCCCAGTCCATCGTGTGGGACGAAGCCGAGAACCGGTTGCACGCCCAGAAGGCGCTCATGGCCTGGCTGATGCACAAGTCGGGACTCGCGTTCGTCGACGGTCTTTCCCCCGTTGGGGGCACCGTTTCTCCCGGAAAAAGCGCTGGCGAGAGCACGTTCTAGTGTCCACCCATCCTGCGTCGCAAGGCGCCAGCCCCGCCACCAAGACTGCCCGGCAAGCGCGGATCACCGCGATCCTGACGGGTCAGTCGGTGCGCTCGCAGGCGGAGTTGGCCGCTTTGTTGGCGGACGACGGCGTACAAGTCACCCAGGCGACCCTCTCCAGGGACCTCGTGGAACTTGGGGCGGTTCGCGTGCGCGGCAAGGACGGTGCCCTGGTCTACGCGGTTCCCGGCGAGGGTGGCGACCGCAATGCAAAAAGCGGCGTCACCCAGGAAATCCTGGACGCGCGCCTGTCCCGACTGTGCGGCGAACTGCTGGTCACCGCCGAGGCTTCGGGCAATATCGTGGTGCTGCGGACGCCGCCCGGTGCCGCCAACTTCCTCGCCCTGGCCATCGACCACTCGGTGATGCCGTCTGTATTGGGTACGATCGCAGGCGACGACACCTTGCTTTTGGTTGCCAGGGATCCCGACGGCGGGGCGGAACTGGCGGCCCGATTCCTCCAGCTGGCCCAGGAAGCCGGACCGGGAAACTAGTCCAGGCCGGCAACTGAACCATTCCGGCACTATTCCACCCGGGCCTTCGGCCCGACCCAAGCATTTGACTCAAAAGAACCAAGCAACAACAAAGGAGCACTCTCGTGACTGAGCGCATTGTTCTGGCCTACTCCGGTGGCCTCGATACTTCCGTAGCCATCGGCTGGATCGGTGAAGCCACCGGTGCCGAGGTCATCGCCGTGGCGGTCGACGTCGGACAGGGCGGCGAGTCGCTGGAGACCATCCGCCAGCGCGCCCTCGGCTGCGGCGCCGTCGAGGCCTACGTGGCCGACGCCCGCGACGAATTCGCGAACGAATACGCGATGCCCACGCTGAAGGCCAACGCCCTCTACCAGGGCCACTACCCGCTGGTTTCGGCGATCTCTCGCCCCGTGATCGTCAAGCACCTCGTCAAGGCCGCCCGCGAATTCGGTGCCACCACTGTTGCGCACGGTTGCACGGGCAAGGGCAACGACCAGGTCCGCTTTGAGGTCGGCATCCAGACCCTGGGCCCGGACCTGAAGTGCATCGCACCCGTCCGCGACCTCGCCCTGACCCGCGACAAGGCCATTGCCTTCGCCGAGGAAAAGGGACTGCCGATCGAGACCACCAAGAAGAACCCGTACTCGATCGACCAGAACGTCTGGGGACGCGCCGTCGAAACCGGTTACCTCGAGGACATCTGGAACGCTCCCACCAAGGACATCTACGACTACACGGCCACCCCGGAATTCCCGCCGGCACCGGACGAAGTCACCATCACCTTCGAAGCCGGCGTGCCGGTGGCCATCGACGGCGTCAAGCGCACTCCGCTCCAGGTCATCCAGGAACTGAACCGCCGCGCCGGTGCCCAGGGCGTTGGCCGCATCGACGTCGTCGAGGACCGCCTGGTGGGCATCAAGTCCCGCGAAATCTACGAAGCTCCAGGCGCGATGGCCCTCATCACCGCCCACAAGCACCTCGAGGACGTCACCATCGAGCGCGAGCAGGCCCGCTTCAAGGCCACCGTCGGCCAGCGCTGGTCCGAGCTGGTCTACGACGGCCAGTGGTTCTCCCCGCTCAAGCGCTCCCTGGACGCCTTCATCGAGGACACCCAGAGGTACGTCTCCGGCGACATCCGCATGGTCCTGCACGGCGGCCAGGCCATCGTCAACGGACGCCGCTCCGACACCTCGCTCTACGACTTCGACCTCGCCACCTACGACACCGGCGACACCTTCGACCAGTCGCAGGCCAAGGGCTTCATCGAGCTGTGGGGAATGTCCTCCAAGGTCGCCGCAGGCCGCGACCTGCGGGTTTCGGGCAAATGACGTCGGTGGGCCCACGGACGCCGGGGTCCCCGGCCGAGCGCAGCGAGGTTGGGGAGCGTTCGGGGACGAAATCGGAAGCAACGAACACTGGCGCACTGTGGGGCGGCCGGTTCGCCGGCGGCCCCGCGGACGCGCTTGCCGCGCTGAGCAAGTCCACGCATTTTGATTGGCGGCTGGCCCGATACGACATCGCCGGTTCCAAGGCGCATGCCCGCGTGCTGCACAAGGCGGGGCTGCTGGACGACGCCGAACTAGAAGGCATGCTCGCGGCGCTCACCCAGCTGGATGACGACGTCGCGAGCGGCGCCTACCAGCCTGCCGAGAGCGATGAGGACGTCCACGGTTCCCTCGAGCGCGGGCTCATTGAGCGCGCGGGAACCCACCTGGGCGGCAAGCTCCGTGCAGGCCGTTCGCGCAACGACCAGGTGGCCACCTTGGGCCGAATGTTCCTGCGCGACCACGCCCGCATCATCGCCCGCGGTGTGCTCGCCACGATCGACGCCCTTGTTGATCAGGCCAAGGCCCACCAGGGCGTCGCCATGCCTGGACGGACGCACCTGCAGCATGCCCAGCCTGTCCTGCTGAGCCACCACCTGCTTGCCCACGCCTGGGCACTGTTGCGCGACGTGCAGCGGTTCCAGGACTGGGACAAGCGGGCCGGCGTCTCGCCGTACGGGTCCGGCGCCTTGGCCGGTTCCTCGCTTGGACTGGATCCTGAGGCCGTCGCCGCGGACCTCGGGTTCTTCTCAGCGGTCCACAATTCGATCGACGGCACTGCCTCGCGCGACGTTTTCGCCGAGTTCGCGTGGATCTGCTCGATGATCGGCGTGGACCTGTCGCGCGTCTCCGAGGAAGTCATCCTGTGGGCCACCAAGGAGTTCTCCTTCGTCACGCTCCATGATTCGTACTCCACGGGGTCTTCGATCATGCCGCAGAAGAAGAACCCGGATGTCGCCGAGCTCGCCCGCGGCAAGGCGGGGCGCCTCATCGGCAACCTGGCCGGCCTGTTGGCAACGCTCAAGGGCCTGCCGCTCGCGTACAACCGCGACCTGCAGGAAGACAAGGAACCGGTTTTCGACGCCGCGGACACCTTGGAAGTGCTGCTCCCCGCCGTCTCGGGCATGATCGCAACGCTCGCCTTCAATACCGGGCGCATGGCATCGTTGGCACCGCAGGGCTTCGCGCTTGCCACGGACATCGCCGAGTGGCTTGTCCGCCAGGGGGTGCCGTTCCGGGAGGCACACGAGCTCTCCGGTGCCGCGGTGAAGCTGGCTGAAGGACGCGGCGTTGAGCTGTGGGACCTGACGGACGAAGAGTACGCGGGCATTTCGGAGCACTTGACCCCCGAGGTGCGCACCGTGCTCAGCACCGAAGGCTCGCTCAACAGCCGCAACTCCCAAGGCGGAACGGCCCCGGCCGCCGTCGAACGCCAGCTGCTTGCCCTCGAAGCGGAACTCGCAGCAGTACGGACGTACGCGGCCTGACAACAAGGCCCCACGCCGGCAGTTCGCGGCGGTGTTTTCGAAAGACACCGCCGCGAACTGCCGGCCGTTGTCAGTTAATGGTCGTTAACAGCCGTTAACTCTGTCGGATACTATGGCGCTATGACCGAGATCACTACCTCAGCGCTTCTTGCCGAGCTCCACAAAGCAGCCGGCACTGTCACCGACGTTGTCGCCAAACTCGACGACGCCGATGTTGCTGCTCCCTCCGAGCTGCCCGGGTGGACCCGCGGCCACGTACTGGCCCACATAGCCGGCATCTCGAACGCCATGGCCAGGCAGCTGGAATACGCCGCGCGCGGTGAGACCATCGACATCTACGACGGCGGCTACGAGGGCCGTACGAAGGCGATTGAGCTGGCGGCGAGCCACAGCCTCGCTGAACACCGTGACGCCACCGAAGCGGCCCTCTCGCGGGCCCTGAGGGCCTTCGACGGGCTCGTGGAGTCCGGTTGGAACACCCGGATCAGCTTCCGGAATGGAACAGTGCTCGACGGCGGCCTGGCACTTTGGCGCGAACTGGTCATCCACGTCACGGACCTGGGAATCGGTCGCGGCCCGGAAACCTGGAGCCGGCAATTCTGCGAGCACCTCTTCGATTTCCTCTCTGCCCGCGTGCCGGCAGACCAGAAATTCGTGCTTCAGCCCCTGGGCCTCCCGCAGCTGGTCATCGGCTCGGGGCGGCAGTCAGTCGCCATCAACGGCATGATCACGGATATCGCGGCCTGGCTCGCCGGCCGGACGCCTACCCTAGGGAGCCTGCGGGCCTCTGCCGACGCGGACGGTGTTGACTTGCCGGAGCTTCTCCCGTGGCCATCGAGCGTTCCCGCGGCGAACTAGCGCTGACGCGTGTGCTTGCCGCCGCCCGCCACAGATGCATCGTGGCGTAGGAACGCCATGGGCTCACGTTGCGGAAGTCGGCAGGCAGGCCTTCGGCGGCCGCTAGATTCTTGAGGCCATTCCGGACCGCTGCATCGTTGGCGAGGAAGACGTCCGGATCGCCGATGACCCTCATCGCCACATAGCCCACGGTCCACGGTCCGACGCCGGGCAGCGGCAACAGTTTGTCAGCGAGCGTTTGGGGGTCGTCGCCGTAATCGAAGTCGAGTTCCCCGCTGGCCATTGCTGTTGCCGCTGCCAGCACGGAATCTATGCGGCGCTGCGGGCCCCTCAGCAATTCCCGGCCTGAGCGGGCGATTTCCTCTGCCGTGGGAAACAAACGGTCCAGGCCCAGTGCGTGCCCTGCGTGCCCTTCCGGCAGGCGGGTTCCAGCATCGGAAAGTTGGGTCAAAGCGGTCCGGGCGGCGGCTACCGTGATTTGCTGGCCGATCATCGCCCGGATCAGCAGCTCGTGGGGATCCACGGCCCCCGGGACCCTGATCCCGGGCGTATCGCGAACTGATGGGCCGAGCCTGGCATCGGAGGCCAACGCCTCGTCCACGGCCACGGGATCGGCGTCGAGATCGAACAATCGCCGCACCCGGCTCAACAGGACGGGAAGGTCGTGGAGATCCAAGGTGCTGACGGCCAGGGTCAGCGCTCCGCCGCGCGCCCCGGCGTCGTACTCCACCGTGAACACCGCATTGCCGCGGGGCAAGCGGAGGGTTCGCGTATAGCTTGTTGAACTCGCCAGTTCGACGCCGGGAACCGCGCGGGCCGCGAGGAAATCGAAAATCCCCGCGTCGAAAGGCTCCCGGTACGGGAGCTTGAGGGTCAACGAAGTGGCCTCGCCCTGCTTGCCTTGATGGCCTAAGGGCTTCGTGGTGGCCCGGAGTGCTGTGGGAGTCAGGGTGAAGACTTCGTTGATGGTGTCGTTGAACTGGCGGACACTGTTGAACCCGGCAGCGAACGCCACGTCCGAGAGTTTCATCGAGGTGGAGACCAGGAGCGTCCTGGCGGTCTGCGCCCGGCTGGCCCGCGCCAAGGACAGGGGACCGGCGCCGAGTTCATGGCTCAGGATCCTATTGAGCTGGCGGGAGGAGTAACCCAGCCTGGTGGCGAGTCCTTCGACGCCGACCCGGGAGATCGCGCCGTCGTTGATGAGCCGCATGGCCCTGCCGGCGATGTCCGAGCGCAGGTTCCACGCAGGCGTGCCCGGAACGGCCTCCGGAAGGCAGCGCTTGCACGCGCGGTACCCCGCCTCGTGCGCCGCGGCCGAGGTTTCGTAGAACGTGACGTTTTCGGCCTTGGGTGTCCGTGCCGGGCACGACGGCCGGCAGTAGATGCCCGTCGAGCGGACGGCGGTGAAGAACTGGCCGTCGAACCGGGGATCCCGCGCATCGATGGCACGGTAGCGTTGCCAAAAGTCCATGACTTCATCCTTTCAGCATCGGCAAGCACTTCCTAGCGGAAATCGGACATTGCCGACGACGGGTCCAGTTGGCGGTTTTTTGCTAGGGTCTGGGCATGACAACGCAGGGTGCATCCCCGGACGCCATCCGGCGCCTCCTTTCCGGAGATCCGCGCGACGTTGCCCCCTTGCTTCTCGGCGCCATGCTGAGCCACCGGACACCCGAGGGCACGGTGTCCGTCCGGATCAGCGAGGTGGAAGCGTATCTGGGTCCGCGGGGCTCGGCCCAACCCGATCCTGGATCCCATACCTTTCGCGGACCCACCGCCCGGAACGCTCCAATGTTCGGTCCGGCAGGCCACCTCTACGTCTACTTCACGTACGGCATGCACTATTGCGCCAACATTGTCTGCGGTCCCGACGGCGTTGCGTCCGCGCTGCTGTTGCGGGCAGGCGAGGTGGTGGCCGGCCAAGCCCTGGCACAGTCCCGCCGTCCGGCGTCGAGATCGCTGACCGATCTTGCCAGCGGGCCCGCCCGGCTAGCGTCCGCCCTGGGGCTGACCACGGCGGACAGCGGCCGGGATGCCCTGGCCGAGCCCTTCGGCCTCGAACTTCCGGTCACCCCGGCAGCGCCATCGGCAGTCGCGAGCGGTCTCCGCGTAGGAGTATCGGGCGACGGCGGTTCCACCGACTACCCATGGCGGTTCTGGCTCTCCGGGGATGCCACGGTGTCCCGCTACAAGCCGGGCCGAAGTCGCGCCGCCGAGAAGCCTTTGTAGGAGCCCAGGAGGAATCCGTCAGGCGGCGTGTTCGGTCCGGGCAGGCTCGGCGACATACGCACAGTGGTTGTCGGGCACCTCGAAGGGCGCCAGGCGGCCAAGCAACGACTCGCGCACGCGGGGCCATTCCTCGCGCAGGATCGAGAAGACCGCCGTATCGCAGCGGCTGCCGTCAGGGGCGAAGCGGTGCCCGCGCAGCGTGCCCTCGTAGCTGGCCCCGAGACGTTGAATGGCCGAGGCGCTGCGCGTATTGCGGGCATCGCAGCGGAAGGCAACCCGGTGGACGTCCAGCACATCGAACGAGTAGGCCAGCAGCAGTTGTTTCGCTGCGGGATTGACGTGGCTGCCCCAGAACGGGCGCCCGTAAAAAGTGCCGCCGATTTCCAGGCGCTGCTGGCGGGGACTGTACTCGCACAGGGAGCTCGTTCCGAGCAGCGCTCCGGTGCGCTGCTCGACCACGGCAAACGGCATGGTTGCCGGATCTTCGAGCCGGGCTGCGAAGAGTTCGGCCAGTTCCGCGGCGCTCAAGGGCTGCTCAGCGGCCATGCCGGACCACATCCTGGGGTCCACGAAATCGAAGAGCGGACCGGCATGTGCGGGGGAGAGCGGGACCAGGCTGATGCCGTGTCGGGTCAGGGCAACGTCGTGCTGCATTGCAGCATTGAAGCACCACCGGGGCCGGACTGAAAAGCCCAGGAGGTTAGCGCAGGGTGAACATTGCGTGACGCACCGGCGTGCGGGCAGTTTCACACACGTCAAGCAAAACCGCTGTAGAATGGACGGTCCGTCTTTTTCGATAGGGGAACGTTTCGATGCACGACGCTGATTTGATCCACGAACGGGAGTACGTGGCCGGTCTCTACTCGCGTCTGGATGAGCTGCGGGAGGAAAAGCGCCAACAGCTGGCGCAGGTCCGGCGCGCCGGAGCGGTGGGCACCATGCAGAACGTTTCCGAAAGGGACGCCTTCGCGGCACTGTACGAGGACCGCCTCGCCCAGCTCGACGCCGTCGACGACCGTCTCGTGTTCGGGCGCCTTGACCTGGACACAGGAGAGGCGCAGTACATCGGCCGCATCGGACTGTCCACGGCGGATCTCCAGCGGCTTATGGTCGACTGGCGCGCCCCGGAAGCCGGCCACTTCTACCAGGCGACCGCCTTCGACCGGCAGGGCGTCCGCCGTCGTCGTCACCTGATCCTGCAGGGCCGTGAGGTCAAGGCGATCGAGGACGATGTCCTGGATGCCAGCATGCTGGCGGACAACGCCTCGCTCCAGGGTGAGGGGGCACTCCTTGCCGCCCTGAATTCCAAGCGCACCGGCCGCATGTCGGACATCGTCGGCACCATCCAGTCCGAGCAGGACCGGATCATCCGTTCGTCCATGTCGGGTGCCTTGGTTGTCCAAGGCGGTCCAGGCACCGGCAAGACAGCCGTGGCGCTCCACCGCGCCGCCTACCTGCTGTACACCCACCGCGACCGCTTGAAGTCCGCGGGCGTGCTGCTCGTTGGACCCTCGTCGTCGTTCATGCACTACATCGAGCGGGTCCTGCCTTCCCTCGGCGAGACCGGCGTCGTCATGGCGAGCCTTGGCCGCCTCATGCCCGGGATCCATGCCGTGCCTGAACAGGATCCCGATGTCGCAGCGCTCAAGGGCAAGCTCAACATGGCCGACGTGATTGCGAACGCCGTGGCCAACCGGCAGCGGACTCCCGCCGAGGACCGGATCCTCGAGGTCGATTCGCGCAAGCTCACGCTGTCCGTGCGGCAAGTCCGCCGCGCCCGGGACAGGGCACGCGCCACCGGCAAGCCGCACAACGAAGCACGCGTGACGTTCGTGAAGATCCTGCTGCGCGAGCTCACCGAGCAGCTGACGGAGATCGTCGAGGAATCGAACATCGGTAACAATGCCGACCGTTCCTACCTCGCCGAAGACGTCCGCTCGGCACGCGACGTCAGGATCGTCCTGAACCTGTGCTGGATGCCCATGACGCCCGAGAAGCTCGTTTCCGAGCTCTTCAGCAAGCCGGCCATCCTGGAAGCCTGCACTCCGCACCTCACGCCGTCGCAGCGTGCCCTCCTGCTTCGCCCCGCGGATGCCCCGTGGACAGAAGCGGATGTTCCGCTGCTCGACGAGGCCGCCGAACTCCTCGGCGAGCTGGATCCTGCGGCCGGCAGGGGACTGGCGCAGCAGGAGCACGACCGTGCCCGCGACATCGCCAACGCCAAGCAGACCCTCGTCAACATGGAGGCCATGGGCGTCGACGTGTTGATGACGGCCGAGGAGCTGGCGGACCAGAACCAGGAACGCGAAACGCGGCTGACCGCGGCCGAACGTGCCACGAGCGACCGTTCGTGGGCGTTCGGACACATCGTGGTGGACGAAGCCCAGGAGCTCTCGCCCATGCAGTGGCGCCTTTTGGTTCGCCGCTGCCCGTTGAAGTCCTTCACCATCGTTGGCGACATCGCACAGACGAGTTCCTCCGCCGGCGCGAATTCGTGGCACAGTGCGCTCGCGCCGTCGTTCGGGGACCGCTGGCAGCTCGAAGAACTCACCGTCAACTACCGCACCCCCTCGCAGATCGCCGAAGCGGCGGTCCGCATGGCGAACCGCGCGGGCCTGGTTGTTTCCGCTCCCAAGGCCGTGCGCGAAGGCAAATGGTCGCCCATCGTGGACCGCGTGGACGAAACGGGGATGGTGGACCGGCTCGTTGAGATCCTCCCGCAAGAACTGGAAGCGATCGACGGCGGCCTCCTCGCCGTGATTGCCGACGGCGCCCTCCTGCCTCGGGCTGCAGCAGCCCTCCGTGGGGTCTATGGCCACCGCGTAGGCACTGGAGCGGGCAGCTACTCCCAGGACATCGTGGTCATCAGCCCCCGGGAAGCCAAGGGCCTGGAGTTCGATGGAGTGGTGGTCCTTGAGCCCGCTGCCATGCTGAACCACGAACACGGCAAGGTGGGCGATCTCTACGTTGCCATGACCCGTCCGACGCAGCGGTTGCGCCTCATCACCGCGGCGCCGTTGCCTGCGGGTATCGAGCGCTGAGCCATGTACGCAAGCTGATCGGCAATCCTGCTAACTTAGAACTCGTGTCACACGTAAACAACCTCGAGTCCCAGCACAACGACCCGGGCTTTGCCAATATCTGGCAAGAGCTCAAATGGCGCGGCCTTATCCACGTTTCCACTGATGAAACGGAACTGGAAAAGCTGCTCGCCGGGGACCCGATCACGTATTACTGTGGCTTCGACCCCACGGCTCCGTCACTGCACCTTGGCAACCTTGTCCAGCTCCTGCTCATGCGCCGCCTGCAGTTGGCCGGCCACAAGCCGCTCGGCCTGGTGGGCGGCTCCACCGGACTGATCGGCGATCCGCGCCCGACGGCGGAACGCACCTTGAACACCAAGGACACCGTTTCGGAGTGGGTTGGCTACCTTCAGGCCCAGGTCCGACGCTTCCTCAGCTTCGAGGGAGACAACGCCGCACGCATGGTGAACAACCTTGACTGGACCGCGCCCCTGAGCGCCATCGATTTCCTGCGCGAAATCGGCAAGCACTTCCGCGTGGGCACCATGCTCCGCAAGGATGCAGTTGCCTCCCGTCTCAGTTCCGACGAGGGCATCAGCTACACCGAATTCAGCTACCAGATCCTGCAGGGCATGGACTACCTCCAGCTCAACCGCGACTACGGTTGCGTGCTGCAGACGGGTGGCTCGGACCAGTGGGGCAACCTCACGAGTGGCACGGAGCTGATCCGCAAGGTCGACGGCAAGGTTGTCCACGCCTTGGGCACGCCCCTCATCACCAACTCGGACGGCACCAAGTTCGGTAAGAGCGAAGGCAACGCCATTTGGCTCGACGCCCACATGTGCAGCCCCTACGCCTTCTACCAGTTCTGGGTCAACACCGCTGATGCCGACGTCGTTGACCGCCTCAAGGTTTTCACCTTCCTTAGCCGCGCCGAGATTGAGGAACTCGCAGCCGCTGTTGCCGAGCGCCCGTTCGCACGCGAAGGCCAGCGCAGGCTCGCTTTCGAGGTCACCTCGCTGGTGCACGGTGTGGACGCGACCGAAAAAGTGATCGCCGCTTCGGCTGCGTTGTTCGGCAACGGCGACCTCTCGGTTCTGGACGAAATGACCTTGGCGTCCGCAACTGCCGAGCTGCCGTCTGCCTCGATCGGCGCGGATGGCCTGGGGATCATCGACCTCTTGGTTGCGTCCGGACTTTCCGAAAGCAAGTCCGCTGCTCGACGTACCGTGGGGGAGGGCGGCGCCTATGTGAACAACAGCAAGGTGACTGACCCCGACGCGGTCATCGACCCGGCGGAACTGCTTCACGGCCGTTACCTGTTGCTGCGCCGTGGAAAGAAGAACCTGGCTACTGTCGAAGTGACCGTCTGACGCTTATGTAGCTCCATGGCGTGTTCCGGTGTGGGCGCGCCAGACGGAGTGTTGCACGCCCTATTGCACGCTCCTCCGAAGCCGACTTGCGCGGCTCCGGGGGAGCGTGTATCGTTTTCTGAGTTGCTGCCGCTGAAGCGGATAAATTGCGACAAAATCCCATTGAATGTGAATAATCCGGTTTAGACCAAAAGTCTGGAAATCGGACGATTTATCGACTCTGTGGGGAAATTCGATTCGCTTGGGTGAATTTCCGGAGAAATCCTGGATTTGCAAAGTTGAAATGAATGAAATAAAGTAGAAACATCGCAGCGAGGAAATGCGGAACGTCGAATTCAATTGAATTTGTTCCGAGAAGTAATCGGATTGTGTCTGTTGTTTGAGAACTCAATAGTGTGCCAAGTTTGTTGATACCGATTTATTTATATGAATTGGTTGTTTTGGCTGGTTTCGTGTCACCTC
>NZ_JBHVTT010000023.1:0-77090 GCF_042884555.1 Arthrobacter sp. NPDC058127
CTGCTCGACTCCCCGGCCACCCACACCAGGGTCGGCGAACAGCGCCGGGACCGCCGTGGATGCGACCATCCGGGCCTTCCTCGGCGTGGCTTCCAGGCCCAGATCGAACTCGTCCTGGCCTGCATCGAGAAGCATCCCGCGGGCCTGCTCCAGCAGGAGCCCAAGCTCGGCCTCCGTATGCGCTGACCCAAGATGAGCCACGATCCTCCGCCGCCCACCGACGTACTCCGCGATCTGCACAGCCGTCGCGCCAGAGGCAGTCCGCACCCGCCTCACCCACACCATGACCCGAGTCTAAGACACCAATTAGTGCCTCAAACGGGCCATTCCTCGAGGCATCGCCCCAGATCAGCGCCCCGAACCCCCTCAAACCGAGACAGGGTGACCAAAGTCAGGTTTGGCCATGCCGACTTCTCGGGTATGTGCGACGCCACGTCCGGACTGCCAGTCACTTTCGTTGGCTCCGGCGAATGAACGGTAAACGGTAGCGCCATCCACGTCACGGGGGGCGGCGGTTGTACCGTTGCTGCGATCTAGGCGGGGCCGACGGCGACGTCATCGTCGAGGTCAGGACGGCTCGCCCGCAATCCGCTTCTCGGCGCGGTGCACGATGCGAAGGAGCAGGTCCGCGAGCTGGATGACTTCGGCTGCTTCGACAGGGTCGTCGAACTCCACGGTCCGGTGGCTGGCAGGATTCTTGTAGAGGCCGATGGCTCCTGCGAAGAGGTCGGCGGTGGCCTGTCGTTCGCTCGGTTCAGCTTCGGGTTCGCGCAACACCCCGGTCTCCGGGTGCAACGCATTGCGCATGAGGTCCTTGCCGATGAGCCTGTTGGGGAGGCCCGCTGCCCGGCGTACCTCGACTTCGACTGCCTTCATGGCTGCGAAGGCGGCCGTTTCGTAGTCGCCGAGGGCGAAGTTGGTTTTGGCGGCGCCTAGGGCGGCGTCCAAGTTTCCGGCGAGCCGGTCGGCGGCCCACATCTTGCTGATCGCGTTCGGATCTTTAATGAGTTCCTCGCCCAGTTCGCTGATCCGCTGCCATCGTCCCGAGGTGTCCCTGTGGTCTGCGGCGAGGAGTGCGTGGGATTCGAGCCATGCCCACGCGTCGGCGACCCGCATCAGGAGCCGGTCGCTGTCGGGTTCGTCGCGGAAGCCGCCCTGCTCCATCCATCGCAGGAGGTTGTTTAGGTTGCGGTAGCCGCCCCATTCGGTCAAGACTTTCATCGCAAGGTCGGGCAGGGGAAGGTTACTGAGTTCGTCGGCGGTGGGTTGGGCCATGCGCTGATCCTACGGCCCCGTATGGCAAAAATTGCCCGCGCTGGGGCTGTTATTGGTGCCGCAGAGGAGAGGTGCTCACGATTCCAGGCTCACTCCGTCACCTCGTCGCGGCCGTTCAAGGTGTCCGTCTACGACGTCGCGCACTCCGTCGGCCGCCGACGGGCAGCGATCCTGCCGTCCGTCTGAAAGCCGTGCGGAAGGTCGAGTCGCCGTGCTGATTCCCGATGTTGACGCCCTGAACTTCTCCCTGGGCACCAGCAGTCGTGATGTGGTTCTGCCTGGAACTGGTCGGAGGCGATTCGCCAACCAAAGAACGACAGAGTTGGGCTCCACTGAGCTGTATTGGACGACGCCAATCGTAAGCCTGTCGTTCTGCCAGGACCACTACGTCTCCACTGCCCTTGCTACCCTGTTGTGACTCGCACGCGCGCTGGTCGAGCCGAACGGAACAACCTCTTCTTTTCACCGTGGTCCAGAACCTCGTACGTGATCGACGATGGCGGTACACCCAACTGTCGGCACGCGTCGGCAACGGCAGCGTCCACGGTGTCGCCCTCCACCACCACAGAGCGGGGTTGAGGCTTCGGCTGGGCTCGCGCGGGGGCAGGCTTACTCCCAAGCGACCCATTCTGCGCCGGCGCGCTGGGCGATTGGCGGAGCGAGAGTTGCACCTTTTTGCGTTGGTCGTCGAACCCGATGACGGCTGCCGTTAGCTGCTGGCCCTGGCTGAGCACGTCGGCCGGCTTGCCGACGCGGACTGACGAAAGCTGGGAGACGTGGATGCTGCCACCAACTCCACCAGGGAGCGCGACGTACGCAAAGTAGTCGTTGAAGGCGGTCACCACAGCAGTAACAGAGGTGCCGACCGGTGTTGTTGATCTAAATGCGGGGTACGGTTCCGGAAGGACTGCCTTGGCCGACAACTCCACTTGCAGCCGCTCGTCGTTGAACCCGATGATCTGTGCCGTCAGTTTCTCGCCAATCGAGACCGTGGTCGAAGCATTGTCCACGCCGCCGTGAACAAGGTTCTTCGAGAAGACCGCTCCGGTTGCGCCATTCGAATGAGCGACGTAGACGTGCGTGCGCGTCGCGCCGACGATTCGTCCCTCGACCTTGTCGCCCACACTGTGGCGGGCTTTGTACTCCCGATACAGCAGTGCGCCGACTGAAAGCTCGACCTGTTTTTTCGCATCGTTAAAGCTGATGATCTCCGCGACAATCTCCTCGCCGACGGAGGCCGCCCTCGAAGCGTCTGTGACATCGGAGTCACCCAGATTTCTGACGAAGATGACACCGGTGACACCGTTAGAGTGCGTGAGGTAGACGTGTGATTTGGTAGCCCCGTTGACGGTGCCTCGCACCTTGTCGCCAATCTTGTGACGGGCTTTGTACCCGTCGTATGGATGGGGGAGCGTCTCCTTGCGCGAGAGGTCTACCTTGCGGGCCTTGTCGTCGAAACCGACCACCTCTGCCTCAACTGCGGCGCCGAGCTCGGAGAAGTCTTCCGCGGTCGCCACGTGAAGGTGATCGAGTTGGGAGATGTGGATCGAGCCGTCCACGTCGTTCCCCAGATCGACAAAGACTGCATGGTGGATGCGTCCGCTGATTGTGCCAGAGACACGTGCTCCCGGCCGGAAACGATTCTTGAATGCCTCGAAAGGGTCAGGCTTGAGCAGCTTGACTGACAGGGTCGGCTTGGCTGGGAGCTCCGGTACTTCCAGGAGTACGGCCTGGAGGTAGTCTCCAACGGATACCATCTGGTCGGGATGTCTGAGGCGGTTTGCCCAGGATAGCTCTTGAGTCGAAATGAACCCCTCGATCTCCCCATCGAGCTCGACGAACACGCCTCGGTTGGACAGTGACTTCACGGTACATTCGACGACGCTGTGAACAGGGTGCTGGGCCGTGAATGCTGTGATTCGCGCTTGCTGTTGGGCGAGGGGCGTTGTCTCCTCGATGTGGACCGTTGCGCGGACCTCGGACGGCTCGGTGAGCGTGCCGGGGATAAACGGGGTGCGGTCATCGACCCGCAGGTGGTGAGTGCGTGCCCAGAACGACCAGACCTCGTTCGGCCAATCTGGCTCGTCACTCAGCGCAACGAGGGCCGCCGCCGCGGACCGCGAGAGCGGCTTCTCTGTCTTGGCGAACACAAAGGTTCCTGGCGGGGCGAGAGCGTCCTCATCGTCGTCATCCCGTGCTTGATTGCCGTTTGTGGCTGTCTGGGTACCCGGGCGGGATTGCTTTCTGCGAGGCCGCCCCGCAATAGCGGGGTTAAGCAGTGCCGAATCCTCATCGTTGGGAAGTCCGTCGATGGTGATCTGCCCAGCCTGATGAGACTCTATGCTGCGTAGATTCTCGACGCCGAGTCCGCTGACGTCCAGGCTCGTTCGATCACTTCGGAGTTTGACCATGATCGGGTCGCCGGCAGTGAGTTGCCATGCCTCGCTTGGGGTGCCTGTCTCGCTGAAAGGCTCAGGTTGGTCGGTGCTCTGCTCCTGCTTCGGCTTCACGTTGAAGGCGAATCGGTGCATGATCCCTAGCGCACTGTCTTGGTGAAGCAGACGGGCCGTTACGTAGCCGTTAGGATTCGGAGGCGATTCCACCAGAGCCGTGTGGACTCTCTCGTGGTACTGGTTTCGGCGCGACTTGTCGATGATTTCGTCACTCGCACCACGACCGACTTGTGCCTTGGACCAGTGTTGATGAAGCAGCTCAAGTAGCGTGATGGTTAAAGTACCCTCTGCGCGTGCGGGCACTGCGGTGGCTTTGACCACCGCGTCAGTAACCAGGTTCTCAAGCAGGAGGGTGCTGCCGCGGTCCAAGCTGACGGCGATTTCGCGTCGTCGGACCTGCTCGTCGTCGTAGCGGCCGCGGGCTTCTGCGAGTATGAACCGGCCCAGGCCGTCAAGGCGATCGAACGCGCGGAGCGAGCCACCGTGGTGCCTCAACGGTTGGCCGACGCGGACTTCGATTGGGTCGCCTGCCTTGAGGTCGGGGTGCTGACCGGCATTGCTCATCTGGCCGCGACGCCAGTCCGGGCGGACCTTGACGACGCAACCGTCTTCGCCGTGCCGGTAACCGGTGACCACGTACCACCCGTCGGAGTCGATCGGGTACTCGCGATCCACCTCGACTAGCGGGGTCGAGACGTCCGTCCCGGCCCTGGCTGTCTCGCGCCAGGCTGCAACCAAGTCTTCCCGCCGCCCGGGTTCGGACGGGGCGACTTGTCGATCGCAGTCTTCGGGCCGGTCGTCACGGCAGGGGAAGCACTGCCCGCATGCCTGTAGTGTGCCAGTCTCGCGATCGGCTTCCAGCAGTTCGGCCCGCCAGACGGCCTCATCGTCGTAACCACGGCGGGGGTCGAGCCGGATCTCAGTCTTTACGTCGTCCGAGGTGCCTGCCAGATCGACTTCTTCCGGCGCTAGTTTCCTTCGGGTGCGGGAGCGTGCCGTTCGGCGACGGCGGGGGTCCTCGCCACGCTCCTCGCGCGTCTTGGGCCGGGGGAACGGAGGCACTGGAGACGCCATGGTCCTGGCCCTTGCAATCGCGTCCATGCCCTCCAGTTCGAGCTTTACGCGTTGACCCACTGGCCAACTCTCGATGTACTGCAAGGCCGTGTTCTTGGCCGCTTCAGCAGGTGCGTATTTTGACGCGGCGATCAGCATGCGCATGGCGTCAACTGCGCTGGATGGCTGCTGCTCGTCCGGCTGGTTCATAGCCCATTGCTGAGCGATGACCATGGAGGAGATGCGGTTGTCGAGTTTGGATTCCCGGCGCCGTAGCGCCACAAGGTGCTCCGTGTGAGGCTTGAACAGCGAGTCTTCTTCCAACCTGAACACCCGAGGGGCTGTCGGGGCGGCTACTGGAGTTGTCGCGCTTGCAGGCTCGTTTGCGTCCGATTCGGTTGGAGTGGCCTCCCGTGATGACTGTTCGGCGGACGATGGGATCTTCGGTGTACCTGATGGCTGGTAGTAGCCGTCTGCGCTCGCGGTGAAGATGCTTGCGGCCATCGCGCGCGTCAAGACGCCGCGGGTGCGGTTGACGAGGGCTGGCTCGACGAACCGCTTGACTTCCTCCTTCATCGCTGGGGCCAGTGCAGCAAGCACTTCCTGTCGCTTCTTGGCGGCTTCAAGGAGTACAGAATGACTAACCCACCACATTCGTGCCCAGGCCTCGCGTGCAGCTGAGTCCTCCCACGGAGGCCGGCCTGGATCTGCCCTCTCCCAAGCTGCCGCGATGAGGAGAACCAGTTCTGCTTCGTCCTCACACAGTGACGCGAAACCTCGGTGTCGCTCGGCGGCCTCCAGCCTCCAGTCGTCTGGCCAGTCGAAGTCGTCGAGAAGCAGGCCGCGCTGACCAATGAGGCGAGTGTCTTCCAATAGGGCGATGACTGTGACGACTTCGGGGACGCAGGCGAGGCGGTCTGCGTACATGATCGCCAAGGCGCTCGCGGTCGATCCGAGCCCTTGAAAGCGCATCAGCTCCTTGCCGAACGAAGTTGGGTGGCCCTCGTTGTCCACGGCACCACCGGCGCGTAGCGCTCCGTCGGCTCGTTGAAGTTCCTTGACGAAGACCTCGCGCGCCTGGGTTGCCTTCTCATCAAGGGCGACCGTGGTGGGCTGGAACGCCGCGGGCCAGTTGAAACTGAGCACGTCGTCGATGCCGCCCATCTTGGTAGTCATGACGAGCGCTTCGAGGTTGTCTCGGGTTGAACCAGCAGGGGTGTCTTCGGCCAGTTCGAGGAATTGTGCCTTTGTGTAGAGCGGAAAGACCCAGCCCGGTGCTTTTCGCCCAACCCGTCCCCAGCGCTGCTTGATGCCGGCCTGACTGTGCGGCTTGGTCGGGATGGTGCCCTTGGCCAGTTCTGGATCCCACTCGGATTGGGCGATGATGCCGCTGTCGACGACAAATCGAACGCCTTCTACTGTCAGGGACGTTTCGGCCAGGTTCGTCGAGATGACGATCTTACGGGGGTCGCCCTTCCTCCGTTTGGCGAGTGCTTTCTTCTGCCCGTCCTTCGGCAGGCTGGAGATCAGAGGGAAGACCTGGCCCTTGTAGGCGCGGCCGAGCACCCTCTCGATCTCCTCGCAGACTGGTTCGATCGTTCGCCTTGTTGGCAAGAATCCGAGGATGTCGCCGAAGATCCCGGCCTCGTCCAAACCCCGGGCGAGCTTGATGACGAACTTCGCCATCTCGCCGGGCATACGCTCCTGCCACTCGTCGACTGGGATCTTGCCGCCGAAACGCAGGCCGGAGATGAGCCGAGTCGTCTTCCACACGTCCTCGATGTACCCATCGTCCGCCTTGTCGCTCACGTCGTCGGGGAAGCGAAGTGGTTCGGCGAACTGCGACTTCCAGTGCGTGCGGACGAAGTTCTGCTCATCACGCGGGATCTGCGAGGTGAGCGGCAGCGCCGTGTCGGCCCACCGTTCGAGAACGTCCTCCTCGCCGTCCTCGGGGGTGTCGAGATTGGGGAAGAACGGCATTCCGTATCCGAACGTCTTCTCCGGTGGGACGTCCATGACGTTCGCATTCGCTGGCCCACCAAAGTATTCGAGGTAGAAGTCCGTATTGAACGTCGCCGAAGTGATGATGACCCGCAGATGCGGATATCGGGGTAGTTCGCGCTTGAGGTATCCCATGATGAAATCGATGTTCGTGCTGCGCTCGTGCGCCTCGTCAACGATTACCGTTCCGATTCGGCTGAGGCGACCCTCACGAAGCCAGTTGATCATCGTACCGTCAGTGACGTAGATAAGTTCGCACGCTTCGTCATGGTTGCGGTCTCCCGACACCTGATAGCCGACCGGATAGCCCGGCCCAACGCCGCCGGCGGCGGACATCACGCCCCCGACGAACGAGGCCACTCCGACCGCGGCTTGAACGCGTGGCTCGGTGACAATGATTGGGCCAAGGTCCGTCAGTTTCGCGAAGGGCGCCCCGCTAGGCACGCTCGTCAAAGTAGACGGGGGCGGGTCCATCAGCCGGTAGGGGGCAAACGTAGACTTGCCCGTTCCCGTGCCCGCCTTGAGGATCAGGACCTGCTTCTCGCGGAGCTTCTCAATCATCTCTGCGACATGCTCGTCGGTCATGCCGACACGGACCTCTTGGAGGTCATATGAAGTACCTTCGACTTCCTCGTGGGAGGTTGGCAGTGGGCCGAGACCGCCAAGCGGACCAGTCGGGTTGTTGCGGTCGGCGACCTCGCCGACGGTCTTGAGGTCGACGTAGGCGACCGCCAGGCCTTGGATGTTGATTCGGTGCTTCTGCCGGTGTTCCTTGCACCGGTCAGAACGAGAACCGCCACGCTCGACCAGGCTTTTTGCCCAGTTCTCGTTGTATGTGGCCTTTTCCAACCGGGTGCGGAGCGTGGCATGCAGCCTTTTGAGCTGATTCTTGCCGGCGCCACTCGCCTCTTGAGTGGAGATCTCCTCTTGCAAACCTTCGATCTCGCGCTGGCAGTCCTTGCAGGTGAACGCTCGCATATGGGATGCGGACATTCCGCGCTTCGGGCCTTCATTGCTTATCAGGTCGACCACACCGACCCCTTTCGGAACATGCTGCTTTCAGTGATTACTTCTTTCGGCTCTGGAAGCGAAGAACGATGAGAGCTGTAATCGTTGCGGCCGTCGTAGCGCTGTCTTGTATGGGGCGGGTTGGACAGGCCGGACCTACCGACGCGTGACCTATTGTTGCCGTTCTGCTGTTGCCCAGTGTCCTTCCTCGGTCTGCGGGGCGCCACGAAGTACATGGGTTGCACCGAAACTGTTCCCGGGAACCTCAGCAGGTGAGTCGTCAGCGCACGGTAGAAGCCCATGACCGCTGTCTCCAGGCCGGTCTGGTACATGCTCAGGTGTACGTGCCGCTCGGTTCGGCAAAGTTCCTCGAGTTGTCGGAGGCTGACGTCATATACCAGATCGTCTGTCTGCGCGGCAGGACGGGGTCGCGAGATTTCAGCATTACGAAGCCACGCACCGTGCACCACGGCGTCCATCTCGGTGTGCCTGATGGACAACAACGCGAGCTTCAACTCCAACGACGCGGGAGGAAGTTCCGCGACTAGCGGCAGCGCGCGAAGCGGGAACGCGTGAGCGGACCTGGAACCGTCGCGGTACTCCACGGGGACGTCGACACGAACGGCGCCCGGCGCGGCGACGACGAACTCACGCAAAATTTCGGTGACGACGGTGTTGTTGACGCCGCTCGGCGATATGGGCACACGCCGAGCGGCCTCAGGGTTGAGTGCCTCGGCTATTTGGGCCCGGAACCGATGCTCGACGGCCCGGCTGCCGAACACACCGTCCTCAGCCGTCCATGTCTCCGCTGGGCTTTCCGCCGGCCCGATCACCTGAGCGGTCGTGATGCCATACACGTGCGGGTCGACGACCAAGACGGGGAGGAAGTTCATGGCAACGAACGATTTCGCGGCCTGCCGAGTATCGTCCGGTAGGCTTGCTGGCCACGCTTTTGGATCTGTTCCCAGAAGTATCGTCTCTCCATTTTGAGGGAGCGATATAGCCGTGCGCTGGGCGCCGGGGTGGCTCAAGGCAGCTTGTTCGAGCCGGGTTGCCAAGGCTTCGAATCGTGCGATGTCGTGCCTATCGCCCGGATCGGCCTTGCTCGCGCGGCTTGCAGCGGAGCGAACGTCATTGACCAGGTCAAGGTATGAAGCATGAAGGGGCAGTCCGATAACCCACGCAATCTCTGTGCTCATCAGCGGGAGATCCTCGACTTTAGGAGGCGGTCCTCGATGGACTTATCGATGTCGGCAAGCCGGTCCGGACAGCGCAACACGATGCCCGACAGCCGTTGAGGTGGCGTCGGGGCGTCTGCGGGGACCAGCAATACCTTGTGGCCGGGGAGGTCGGAGCTGTCGATCTCGGCTAGGGCTTCCGGGCTGATCGCAGTGCGCGGGAAGACGGTCAATGTTTCAACGCCCCTCACTCCAAAGGTCCAGGGAACGCTGTCGGTGGGATCTATCCCGACGAAAGACACCGCCGCCTCGTCGGGATGGATCGCCCATTCGATACCCTTTGTGCGGTCTTCAACCACGCGAACCACTGATTTGTCATCGGCAGCGTCGTCCGTTGAATTCAAGCGGCGGAACAGCATACCGATGGTGACGGCACTTCGGCAGATCTCTGACTCGGCCTGGCGCGCCAACCGACTGGTCCATTCAGCGCCACCGCTCAGGATTGATGGAGTACGGCTACTGGTGGCGAGCAAATAGTCCATTTCGATTTCGCGCCACACCTGGGAGAGGAGGAGGAAGCACATGCGTTCCGGCGGTATACCCTGATGCAGAACCGCATCGTCAACTCTTGACCGCAATGCAGCCGGCATTGGCGTGATGGCCAGAAACAGTTCACGGGCTTCGCTGGGGGAAATTGCAGCGCGGTCCTCGGTACCCAGCTCGACGCCAACGGTACGGCCGAACCGACGAAGACTGGCGGGAACGGCTTTTTCTGGGTGTCCCTCGTAGTCGAGGGGATGGTTTTTGTGGAGGATCCGCGCCTTGCGGTCGAAACGAATTTCCATCGTCCCGCCGCTTTGGAATGCGTCGCAAAGTGTCAGGGCTGCCAAAGCTCGGTTGGCCTCGTGGGTTGCGATGTGTGGTACTTCGCACGTCTGCCAGGCAGTTACCGAAAGACCGTCGAAACTGGAATCATGAGCGAACGCACCCAATGCGACAATCACATTCTGGCAGGCTATTCGGACGGGGCGGACGACGAAGTCACGGGGTCGTTTCTCCTTCTCAATGTGGCTGCGTTCGTACGCGGGCCCGATTTGATCCAGGACTCTTCGGAGGCCGGAGTGTCGGGCGCTGAGCTCTTCTTCGAGTGAGCTGACGTAAAGAAGGGGGTCTACGTCGACTTTCGCCCCTTGCACTTCAGAGGGCACGTTTGTTCTGAAATAACGTACGACGTCTCCGCGCCGGAGCCGATCACGGTCATTGAGCAAGACACATGCTACTGACGCTTCATCGATGACTGCCAGGGGTAATAAGTCAGCTGGCAGTTCATTTCCTGCGAGGACATTCAGGGCATCGACGTAGCTCTGTCGAGAGTCGGTTCCGGGAGGCCGGAGTAAGCTCGCCTCAACGTCAGCGCTCCAACGGCGCGCGTAGACTTCAGAGAGAGATGTGAACAACTCTTCAGTACTCGACAAGATGGCAACACCTGCCTTGACGACCTCGTGACCTATGCTGGACGGCTCTAATTGGACCGGTACTGACAGAGCCCACACCCAGGCACCTCGTCAACCTCGGTCCTCGAGTTCACTCACGTCCCAGACCTCTGCCGGATGGCCCCCCTCGCGCTGGCCGTCCGGGGTGATGTCCCAGAAGGACAGCGTTCCGCTAACGGCGTCGAACTGAACGAGCTGACGGGACACCTGATCGGTGCCCGGCCCCACGGCTTCAGGGCCGACGGATACGTGCCCGGTCTGGTTGAGATTCTTTGACGTCCACTGGGGATCGAGCTGATGGTCAATGACGTTCTGAGTCGTGTGCGGGGCGCGATGCTCTTTGGCACCTGTGGCTTTTACCTCCGTGACGACCACGCGACCGTCTGGGGCAAGAGTAATCACGTCCACTCCTTGTGGTCGTTCGCCGGGGGTGTGCTGATATACGAGGGCATGCTGCTGAACTTCGACAAGGAACTGGGCAACGAGCGCTTCCCCGCGATCTCCCAACTCCTGTCTGGAGGCCTTGGGAGCGCCCTTAGCCGCCTGCAGGAACGCGACCGCACTCGAAGCTGGCGCGACGGGCGAGGATGACAGGTAGCCCCTCGAGATGTGGTTATTGCCGCAGGCCATGATCCGCCTTTCTCCGCGGTCCCGCACTGGTTCGCTTACGACAGAGTTTGCCATACTGGCCTGCAACTGGTTCGGGGGCTCGCAGAAAGGTCTATCAACAAGGGCGGCCGCGTCATCAAGGTCCTGGAGCCCACTCGTTTATGCTCGAGGTAGTCGCCGACCGGCTAGCCGCTAGTGAGGTACTCGTCGCGACTGCCCAGACGTATTCCGAGGACCACGCAGGCAAGCTCGCGATTTTCCTCCCCGACCTGAAGGAGTACACCGGCCGTGAAGGCACACAGCTTCGATGAATGGTCTCCGCTGCGGGAGGTGATCGTCGGCACCTCAGCCGGTTATGAAGCGCATGATATGGAGCTCTCGTTCCGCTTGTTTTTCAATGACGTCGCGAACTCGTCCTTCTACTACCCGTCGCTCGAGGCGCGGCATCCGCTCGACGCCGCCGACTCCCGTCGGCCACTGAACGACCGCTATGTCAAGGAGCTCGGCGAAGATCTCGAGGATTTCGCGGAGACACTCGCTGCCCTGGGTGTCGTCGTCCACCGCCCCGACCCGCTCGAATCGCGTGGGACTTTCGCCACGCCGGACTGGGAAGCGACCATGATCCCGGCACTCAACGTCCGGGACCAAACGATTGTGTTCGGCGACGAAATCGTTGAGACCTCGTGTCAAGTCCGCGCGCGCTCCCATGAGAGCGACCTGCTCAAACCAATCTTCGCCCGATATTTCCGCGAAGGATCCAGGTGGACCTCCATGCCGCGGCCGCGTCTGCTCGACCATTCGTTTGATACGTCGTATGTCTCGGGACGAGCGACGCCGGCAATCGAGGATGTTGGCGAAGCCAGCGGGTCTGCCGCCGATTATGAAATTATGATTGACGGCGCACAGTGCATCCGACTCGGGCGCGACATCATCGTCAACGTCGCTACTGCAAACCACGCTCTCGGAGCTCGATGGTTAGCCAGGCATCTCGAGGGACGTTTCCGGGTACACGTGATGGACCGTTTCGCAGACAATCACATCGACAGTCTTGTGCTGCCACTCCGTCCCGGGCTCCTCTTACTGAGAAACCCCGGTGTCGCAGACCGCCTCCCTTCACCCCTGCAGCGCTGGGACAAGATCTATGCACCGGAGCCTCAGTCTCATAACTTTCCTTCGTACGACAATGATGACCTCATTGTCAGCAGCCCGTACATCGATATGAACGTCCTCTCGATCGACGAGAACACAGTCGTCGCAAACTCTCTCTTCCCCGAGCTCATCGCCACACTGGAAAGCCGCGGCGTAACAGTCATTCCGGTGCGTCACCGCCATCGTCGACTGTTCGGCGGTGGGTTTCATTGCTTCACCGTCGACGTCGTGCGCGAAGGCGGAGACGAGTATTACTTCGAAGAACGAGAGTGGGCAGACGCGTGACCTCCAAAAACGCCGAAGATCCTTCGACCCCAGAGTCCCGACGACTCGAACGCCCAGCGTTCGACGTCCTGGGACGGCTGGTCTTCGCCGCTGCGGCATTCCAGACCCTCCGCGCGGCTTGCGAAACCGGACTGCTCGAACAGCTCCTCGACGCAACCGACGGATTCGACCGTGATGAAATCGGCACGCGAGTCGGGCTGCGCGGCCGCTGGCTCGACACCCTCCTCACAGCCGCCGCAGCCACCGAATTGATCCGCCGCGATCACCGCGGCCGATATAGCGTGGCGGACGAGATCGCCCCTGCAGTCCGAAGTGCCGAATGGGGCCTGTTTACCGCAACTGTGGCATTCGAACACCACTTCAGTTACCGCGGGATCTCCAAGTTCACTGAGGCCCTTGTCCGGGAGACCAATGCCGGGATCGAGAACTTTCCCGGACGTCCTGGCGATTCGCTCTACGTGCGATACGGCGCCGACCCCGAGCTCAGACAAGTGTTTTACACTTACATGCGGGCATGGTCGCGCATCGGCGGACCGGTACTGTGGGACGCGCTCGTTGAGATTGCGCCAAGGCGAATGCTCGATATCGGGGGCGGTGACGGCGTGCATGCGATCGCTGCCACCAGTCGGCTGCCGGGGCTTGAGGTTACCGTCCTTGAACTGCCCGAGAACGCCGACGTAGCGCGGGCGCGCATCGCGGAGGAGGGGCTGGCCGATCGCGTCAGCGTTGTCGGCGGCGACATGTTCGCCACGCCATTTCCAGTAGGCCATGACCTCGTACTTTTCGCGCATCAGCTGGTGATTTGGACCGAGGAGGAGAATCTGGCTCTCCTGCGTCGCTCCAACGCCGCGTTGCCACTTGGGGGAACGGTTGTGATCTTCAGTTCGATGACCGACGACAGCGAGGACGGGCCGTTCATCGCGGCCATGGCAAGCCTCTACCACACGGCCATTCCAGTCGAGGGTGGGCGTATCTATCCTTGGGGCGCGTACGAGGGATGGCTCAGAGCGACAGGGTTCGGCGAGGTACAACGCATCCGGTCCGACACATGGACGCCGCATGGCGTGATCGTCGCGAAGAAGGTCGCTGAGGTTTAGCCCGTCTCGAGCGGGCTGATCGAAAACGTTGGGGCGGGCCGCGTGATGAGACTGAAAGCCGGGACGAGCCGGGTCGCGGGGCCAACCGGCTCGATGCGGTGTGATCGGACGAAGTTGCCGAGCACACGCGCCATCGCGCCCACCGAATAGCTGCGGGCGATGCACGAGCGGGCGCCGCGCCCGAACGGCATCCACGCACGCTTCCAGTCCTTGTTCTCGCCGAAACGCTCCGGACGGAAGACATCCGGGGCGGTCCAATACTCGGGGTGCCGGTGTACCCGCGGCACATGTACGATCACGCGTGTGCCAGCCGGGATACTCACGCCGGAGAGCTCGTCGTCACGAATCGCTCGACGCTGCACCCAATAGGTCGACGGGCACATCCGCAGGATCTCGCGGATTGTCCAGGTCACATAGCCTATGTCGTGCGACCCCGGTGCGAGAGCCGCACGCAGGCGGTCCTGTGCCTCGGGATGCCGGGCGAGGGTGTCGAGCCCCCACAGCATTGGGACGGCGAGCGTCCCGGCGCTGAGCAGCTGCGACAGCACCTCATCGCGTACCTGTACTTCGGTGAGTCCACCGAGATGGCGTGCTAAAGGCGAATCTGGAGTGTTGATTGCAGTTGACGCCCAGCCCTGCACGATCGATTCAAGGGCGGCCACCTCCCTTCGGGTTCGCCCAATGAGTACAGGATGCGGTCCTGGAATTTTGCCAATCCAGAACGTTCCGGTCAGACGGTGTAGACCGCGGGCGACGTCCTCGGCCTCGACTCGCTTCGGCCTGTGTGCGAGCAGTATGGTGGCGAGGTCGATTACGATCTCGCTCTCAAGAATCCCGCGCAACCGATCCACCGTCGTGCCCGTGAGCCCTTGCGACACATCGGGAAGCGAGGTGTCGGACCTGAACACGCGCGCCATACCATTGCGTCGTCGGCGCCACTCGGCATCCATCCCGTTCCAGGTTGACAGCCCACTTCCGAGGAACGGGATGGAACTTCGCCGGAAGCCGGTCGGGCCACCCTTGTCTGGGTAGATATCCGGTCGTTCCTCGAGCACCCGGACGGCATCGTCGGGATTCCCGGTGACGAGAACGTGTTCTGGGCCAAGGTCGAGCCCGAAGACGTCGCCCAGCTTGCTTGCGGCGTCGAGCAGGACATCGGTGCGCGCACGACGAAGATGGATGAGTGAGCCGATGAACGGCAGCCGTGGTGCGTAGGGCACGCCATGCAGTCGGGCTTTCATGACGCATCCTTCATGAGAGGAGCCTAACGGAGTGCCCGCCATCCACGCGCACGATCTGGCCAGTCATCGCCCGGGATTCCGGTCCTAGCAGGAACGCAACCACATCAGACAGTGCGATCGGATCGACGAGATTCCCGAGAGGAATCCGTGCTGCGAAATCTGAGCTTGAGAAGACCGGGTCTTCGGCCGTTCGGTGGCTTCGCACGACCCCAGGAGCTACTGCGTTGACGCGCATGGGCGCGAGCTCGGACGCTAGGGCACGGGTGAGGGCGTCAACAGCGCCTTTAGAGGTGGTGTAGGCAACTGAGCCGAGGTCTCCGAACTCGGAGCCGATCGATGAAAGCAGCACGACCGACGCGAGCGTTCCGCGAGCCGCCAGTGCACGTGCAATAGCGTACGCAGCCGTAACGTTTACCATGAGCACTTCCCCGAAACGAAATGGGTCTAAGTTCACGGTCGCGGTGTGATCGACTAGGGCGGCCGCATGAACGAACCCAGCGACCTGGAACTCCCGCACATCGAGTTCGGCGAGGAGTTGCTCGATCCCGCAGAGATCAGTCAAGTCCGCCGCGACGGTCTCCAGGCATCCGGGCGGAGCGCCGCTCCGGAGCGCCTGTGCTGTCGAGACAGAATGAGCGTAGGTTGCGACCACCCGTTGACCTCGGCGCAGGAGCTCGCGGGTTACTGCAGCACCGACAACACCCGTAGCGCCGCTCACCAATATGTAGCTTTCATCCGACATGATGTAATCGTTCCTCGATCTCACACAGGATGGAAATGGACACTCCCACTACTGATCATGACCTCCTCGACGAGGTAGAAGTCACCGACCACGCCGGCATGTCTGGTGCGCAGATCTCTCGTGCACGCCTACGCGACGGTACTCCAGTCATCGTGAAGCGGTCCTCCTCGGAGTCCGATCTGTTCCAACACCGGCTCGGCCACACTATAAGCCTGGATCATATCCTTTGGCAGGATGGAACACTTTGTCGGCTTCCCGCAGGCGTGAGTTCCGCGATACTCGGCACGTGGTTATCACGATCAGGCACAACGATCGTCATGGCGGACCTTAGCGACAATATGCTCGGAAGCGAGCACATCTTCTCAGCCGATGAGGCCCTGGCCATGCTCGAACGCGTCGAACGGTTGCATCGCGCCGGATTGAGACCTTCGGCCTCCACACCGCTCAAGCTGCTGATCTCCCTCTTTGATCACCAAGGACTCATTGACCGTGGCGCGAACGGACTCGCAGCGGATGTAAAACGTGGTTGGAAGACATTCCGGGATATCATGCCGTCGACAAGTGCGGACTCAGTCATTGAAATCGTGGATCGGCCTCATGCACTCGTCGATGCTTTGAAGTCACGACCGTCGACGTTCTGTCACGGCGACATCGCATCGGTCAACATGGCATGGGCTAAGGGTGATCTCGTGCTGGTCGACTGGGGACAGGCATTTGTAGGCCCCCCTGCCCTCGAGATTGCGCGCTTTCTACCGTCGGGCTTAGTGCGGTCGGAGCTCGATCCAGACTGGTTCTTAGCTGAATATCGGGCCCTCTCCGGAGATCGCTTTGATGCAAAGGCACTTTCGTTATCTCTTCTCGCCACGTTGGCTTGGTACGGATGGCGTAAGGCCCTCGATGCGGTCGAGTCGGCCGACCCGGCACACGGGGCCCAGGAGGTCGCATCTCTGTCCTGGTGGTGTGACGCGGCGGATCGAGGACTACGAACCTTGGCGGCGGCTCGGTAGCTTGGCGGGGCATCGAGGGGTAGCGCACTAAACCACAATTACTTCCGGCGCCGCCATGCCTGCGGGCCTGGAGCTAGCCCTGCCCACAATCCATCTTCGGACGCGCCACGCCACCTCGCCGCACTGTCAATAGTTCTCAAACCGGGTCCAGCGATGATTAGGTGCCCGTGGTGTGTCGTGACCAATTCCTCGCCCCGAGGTTCCTCCGCCATCCTTATGGCGCGGAAGATCTGCTCGCAGCGGTCGATCAGGCTCGGGCATCTGACGGGAAGTAGCCTCTGTGCTCCTCCGTTGCACTGCCCCAACTGCCACCAACGAGCGCCTACCTAACGAAGTAGTTCTAGTTGAATGTAATTGGAACAGTCACTACGTAGCACTAGCCAAACGTGAAGGGGAACTCCGCAACGTCTACGCACATACCAACCTTCCGAGGCGCTCAGCGGTCGGCGATCTTGAGTGGTTCGTCCGTCGGAATCCCGCTCAACGGCAGTCGCATCTCGGTCGTCCGGTTAGGTGACGGAGGACGGGACAGGCTGGTGCGCATGGCTACGCAGTCACCGCGCACCGACATCCGGCAGGCAAGTCCCTCGACGTCTGCACAGCTGCTTGAGCGTGCATGCCAGTAGTTCCGCGTTCGAGCCTCGCTATAGTTCAAAGCATGAGCAATGCAACCGGAGCCAAGGCCAGCCGTGAGGAAGAAATCGCCTTCCTCATCATGGAGAACGTCCTCGGGGTCGACATCCACCTTGCGGACGCAGGCGCGGGCAACAAGAAACCGGATGGCGCTTGGGCCAGTGCGGGCGCGAAGGGATGCCGCAGCATCGTCGAGATCACTTCACCTCCAGACAAAGAGCTTTTGAAGAAGTGGGCAGAAGCCAAGAGAGAAGGCGAACCACAGTCAGAAAGCGGTTCGATTCCACTGCGTTTGAACGAGCTCGATCAGGTCTGCACAGAATTGCTGGCGGAAGACTGGGCGCTGGAAAACATCGAGAAGCTCCGAGCTGAACCCGCCGAAGAGCGACATCTCTTCCTCTTTGGCCGGAGTCATCGGATTGAGTCCTACTTCTACCGGCTCTCGGACGAGTTCGACAACGGTCGGGCCGAGCCCGTTGGTGACCTAGCTCTCCCCGAAGGACTAGATTCTGTATGGTTCCGCGGCAAGGCAGTGCGCTGTCCCGAGTGGAGCATGCGAGTCTGGGTGGCGAGGTTCGAAACGGGGTCAGGATGGCACCGCCACGCAGTCGATATAGACGAACGACAATTGCCGTCGCCTAACCCAGGCATGGTCGATGACAAGGTGCCCTCAAAGCTTCGAACGCCGAAGGATCGATCTTCATGAGGAGAACCACGGATCAAACTAATTGGGATCGCCACCCTGGATTCCCCGGAGGGATGAATCGAGCTTGAGGAATCCAGCTGGGATGCGCTTGTCTCAGCGACAGCCGGCAGCGCCAACATGCGTAAGGCGTCACTCCCCAGTCCTGTACTCACCCCGGAAGACCAAGCAGTTGTCGATGACTGTCCTTCGTGGATATAGCTCTTGAGTTGTATAGCCTGTGGGTTGTATCATGGCTCTGATGTGGATTGTTGACTTGGAGCTGGTGGAGCCGTGGCTGCTCGCACTCGATCAGGGCTCGTACGAGCAGGTGATCGCCGCGTTGGAGCTTCTTGCCGAGCGTGGGCCGCAGCTTGGCCGTCCGCTGGTAGACACGGTGGTTCGTTCGCGACATATGAACATGAAGGAACTGCGACCCGGATCAAGCGGCCGGTCGGAGTTGCGGATCCTGTTCGCCTTCGATCCGGAGCGGCATGCGATCTTGCTCGTTGCAGGCGACAAAGCAGGCAACTGGAGCAAGTGGTACAAGACGAACATTCCGATTGCGGATGAGCTGTTCGATGATCATCTGAGGATTCTGAAAGGAGGATCGTGATGGCGAAGACTATTGAAGAGATGCTGGCGAAGCGCCCTGTCGACCGCGAAGCGGTGGAAGCCCACAAGAAGCAGCTGCTCGATGAGGTCCGGGCCTACCGGCTTCGGGAGCTCCGCGAGGCGTCGGACCTAACGCAGGTCGAGCTGGCTGCGCGTCTGCACGTCAGCCAGAACAGGGTGTCCCGGATTGAGCACGGCGATATTGACCGCGCCCAGGTTGATACATTGCGGAAATACGTCGAAGCTGTCGGTGGGCGGCTTCGTGTCGAGGTTGAACTCGGCGACGAACGGATCCAGATCGCTTGACCCGGCACCCCGTTCCATTACTCTCGCACCCCTTGGTCGTGGCCGGGCAACGGGTCTCAAGCTGACGGCTGTGGCTCTTGGTGTGAGGTCGTTCAGGGATTCTCAGGGTCAAAAATCGGGTGTGCACAATGTGCACACTCTTGCCGTCGGACTGGGCCGTACCGGGGCCGGATTGGGCCGTACTCGGCATGTTTTCGGGACTTCCCTGTGTTTCCGGGGCCTGGAAGCCGGTTCGAGTCCCACCTCGGGCACAGCATTCCCCCTCGTCAGAGGGGTTTTTGCTTTAACGTGTGTACAAAGCTTGTAGTGGCGTCCCTCTGACGCTAGGTTGGCGGGCTTTGGCCTGGCCGCCGCGGTGGCCTATTCAGGTGTGTGGGTGGCGGGTTCAACGCCCTGGCTGGCGGGCCCTCCGCTTGCTCTGGCGTGGGGTTATGCAGTTCCTCGTTCCGGTTTGGTCTGGTTGGTCGTGGATGGCCAACACCAGTTCATGGTTCGGGGTTCCGCTTACGACATGATGAAACCGAGTTTGGCGCTGAAGCCTATTTCGAGGGCTACTCACGGTGGCAAGGGGGCGGCGCCTGTCCGCTTTGTCCTGCCAAAGGGGGTGTGGACAGTGTCCACGCTTAAGTCTGATTTATGGAAGTGCCAATGAAGGTCCGCCGCTGGTCTACCACGTAAGTCCCTCCAATGCAGGTGCGGGCTCGGAGCTACGTAGCGACATAAGAGACTGCCTCGGGTTTTGTTGACTTCTTGGACTGGCGAGCGGAGGCTCCCGGAAGGATTCTGAGAGGCCCGTGGCTTGCCCGAGCATTACTCCGACGACGACGACTGGCTGCGCGACGACGCCTCCGACAGGCTGCCGGGCGTGGCCGGGATCGGCGAAAAGACGGCGTCGTCGTTGATGTGGTGGCTTGGCGGAGCTGCTTTTGGATGCGAAGTGGGCTTGTGTCGCGGAGTTGATACCCGTTGCTTCGCGGGGGGATTGTGTGGCAGCCTCGAAGTGATCCTGTCGCCGGGGCGACGACGGGCGGCAGAGAAAGAGCACGGCATGGGACTCATCCATATCGACCTGTTCACCACGCTCGATGGCGTCGCCCAGGCGCCCGGCGGGCCGGACGAGGACGCCGGTGACGGTTTCGCGTTTGGCGGCTGGCAGGCGCCTCTCTGGGATGAGGTCGTCGACGAACAGGTCAACTCCGGGATGGCAGGGATGGATGCGCTGCTGCTGGGGCGCCGGACCTACGACATTTTCGCCGCATACTGGCCGCACGCGGACGGGGACATCGCGCGGCTGTTCAACCGCCTCCCGAAATACGTGGCCTCGCGCCAGATGCCGACGCTCGAGTGGGCCGACTCCAGACTGCTGGGTCCTGATATCGTCGCCGACGTGCGCGAATTACCTGAGCGGCACGCGAACATCCACGTCATCGGCAGCCTCGACTTCGTGCAGACCCTCTTCGCCGAGCGGCTCTTCGACCGGCTCACGCTCTGGGTGTATCCGATCCTCCTCGGCGGCGGAAAGAAGGTCTTCGCCGACGGAGTGGTCCCGACGAACCTCACACTCTTTGAGCCGGTCGTCGCCTCACCGAAAGGAGCGGTGCTCCAACGCTATGCTCTCGCCGAAGGCACGCCTGGCGTCGGCGATATGTCGGCCGGCGCCCATGAGGGCTAGCGGCGTACCAGGCGACCTGTGACCGCCGATGCATGAGGGTGTTGAAGCTGCGATCAACGACATTGCGCCGCTTGCAGGATTCCGTGTCCCTGTAGGCTTTCAGCTCGACGAGTTCGCGTTCAGTCTTCCCGCAAACGGTTGGCTGGTTGGTAGGGTGAGATTCACAGGATTCATAAGATTCATCGACATTCACAGGAGCAGGTGTGGAGAACCCTTTTCGGCCGACGGCTGGGGCGACACCGCCGGATCTTATCGGGCGCGGGGGAGTGCTGGACGAGTTCGCTTATGGTCTGCGGATCGGGTCGGGGGCGCCGGGGCTTCTGACCATCTTTACCGGGGCGAGGGGGATCGGCAAGACCGTCATGCTCGGTGCCGCCGAGGACCTGGCCGTGGCCGGTGGCTGGGCGGTGGTGTCCGAGACCGCGACCGGCGGATTCCTGGGCCGTATCGGGGAGGCGATGCGCAGGCTGACGAACGAACTCGGGGACGGGCCGACAGGACGGCGGGTGACGGGGGTGTCGGTGGCCGGGTTCTCGGTCACGACCCAGCTTGCCCCGGAGGAGCAGGTCGACTGGCGGGCGCGCGGAGCGGCGCTTTTGCGTTTGCTGGCGGCTCGGGGGACGGGGTTGGTTATCACGGTTGATGAGATCCATGCGGCGGACCGGGCCGAGTTGTCCCAGCTTGCCGCGGATGTCCAGCATTTCATCCGGGATGGCCTGCCGATCGGGCTGATTTTCGCGGGTTTGCCGGCCGCTGTTTCAGATTTGCTGAACGAGGGAGTGGCCACGTTCCTGCGGCGCGCTGACCGGATCGATCTGCACGCGGCATCGATCGCGGAGGTGGAGCGCTCGTTCACCGAAACCTTCTCCACTGCGGGCGTCCCTCTGGACAGCGACCTCGCCAGGGTCGCGGCGGACGGCACGGGAGGTTATCCGTTCCTGATCCAGCTGATCGGCTATTACCTCTGGCAGGAAGCCGAAAAGGCCCCGGGCGGTCTGGATGCCGCCGCCGTCGGCCGGGCGGTGACGGCGGGCCGGCGTCGGAACGAGAGGGTGGTCATTGAAGCGGCGCTGTCTACGACGTCTGGGCGGGATCGTGATTTCCTGCAGGCCATGGCCGAAGATCCCGGGCCGTCGTCGACCGCCGATATTGGCAGGCGTACGGGGATGCGGCCGAATGCTGTTGGTAACTACCGGACGCGGTTGATGGATGCGGGTCTGATCGAAGCGGCAGGTTACGGGCTCGTGGACTTCGCCATCCCTGGATTGCGTGAATACATGACCGCCGGTCCGGCCAGGAAATGAGCCCGCGGCCGGCAGAAGTTCAGATCTCCCTAGGCCATAAGTTGGCATTCACGGGGTGTTTCATGGTTCGGGGTTCCGTGTACGACATGACGTCGTCGACTTTGGTTCGGAACTTTCTTGGAATGCTCGTCCTGGTCGCAAAGAGAGTGAGGGCGCGCTGTTTGTCCTGTCCAAGGAGGTGTTGACGGTGTCGACACCTAATGTCTGGTTTATTCGTGTTTCCGGCATCCAGGACGGCATATGGCGCAGTGCGTGGGAAGCGGAGTCCAGAATCACAAACAGCAAAGTGGCACCCGGTCGTTTGACCCTGCCGGGAAACGGCGGTCTGGCGGAGGAAGCCTGGCCGCAGTCGATCTGCTCAGGATAGTGGTGCGCTGCCTTGCCTTGGGTCGTGCGAGAAGTCATTCCAGGCATGTTGGTTCGAGTGGTTTGGTCTCTTCGAGAGGCAGCTTGGCTGCGCGTGATAATTTCCCGCTAACGGCAGTGCTCCATGCCGGATGGGCATGGAGCACTGCCGTTGATGACAGGGAGAATGGCCCGCGTGTGAAACTCGCCGAGTGTGTCCCTGAGTGCTTTCCTGTCCGCCTTGTCCCGGGACGGAAACAAGGCCGAGCAGTCCGATACTGACAAGTTAAGGTTTTCAAGAGCCAATTTTGTATAGGGACTCCTTGCCGCCCCTGCAGTCTAGGCGGCCACCAGGGCCAACACGCGCGCCGGGCTGCCGGTTCCACCCACAATCGGCAAAGGGGCAACGATGAGCGCTGCGCCGACTGGCGGCAGCTTCGCCAGATTCCGCAGCGAAGTGAGGCCATACTTGTCATTCCCCAGCAGGTAGTGATGCGCCGGGAAAGGAGGCTGCTGCCCGGCGGCGCTACCGGCATCAATGCCCACGGTCTCCACGCCGATGCCAGACAATGGGGATTTTTCGCCAATCCACTGCGCGCATTCAACAGTAAGTCCGGGGGAGTGGGCGCGGCCCTCGTCATCCGTGTTAAGGAAGAGTCCGCGGTCCTGGGAACGCTCGTCCCACCCGGTCCTCACCAGAAGCCAGCCGCCCTCCGGCAGGGGTCCGTGCTCCGATTCCCATGCGCGGATGTGGTGGATATCCACTAAGAAATCGGGGTCCGCCGCAGCCTCCGCAGTCATGTCGAGGACAACCGCCGGACCAATCAGGCGGGCTGGATCGATCTGCGCGACGTCCTTGCCGTCCTGTCCGGTGGCCCAGTGTATTGGGGCGTCCACATGGGTGCCGATGTGCTCACCGGTGTGGATGTTGTGGTGCTTCCAGTAGGGTCCCGGGGCGTTGTATGCGGAAACTTCCTCGAGCGAGAAATCGATGAGGTTTGCAAACGGCTCCGGCAATTCCAGGGTGGGGGTGGCGGCGGAAAGCGGGGTGGTGAGGTCCACCACTTCAGTCCGTCCAGTGGCAAGGTCAGCCAGCAGGCTTGCCAGCCCTGCCTGGCTTACATCATTCACAGCGCTTACTTCCATGTGAGCTCCTCGAATATCAATCGTGGGGAAGGCCGGCGGGGATAGGTGGTGCCTGTGGCATACGCACTGGGCCAATTGGCTGCGACGTTAGCATCACTTTGCAGAGTCCGGAACACTTACTGCCGCCTCTTTGTCAGGGTTACCCAAACACGCATAGACCCTGGCGATATAGGCATTCGACGGCCCCCGTTCCGCGGGGGAGACTGAGACCAATAGCCGTAACGCACATCACACTCACCTACCTTCGGCAGGGCCGAGCCGAAGTGAGCGGCACGGCCGGACCCGCGGAATCGGGCCGACCAGTCCCGAGATTCAGTACCTAGGAGCAACAATGTCCCACCCCCAAACCACATTACCGGGACAACGTCCCGGGGTTCTCCGGTACGTTGTTGCCTCGCTGGTGGGCAATGCCCTTGAGTGGTACGACTTCTTCCTGTACGCCACGGCATCGGCAGTTGTCTTTGGCCGGATCTTCTTCCCTGCCGATACGGACCCACTAGTGGGCACCATGGCCGCTTTTGCCGGTTTCGCCGTCGGGTTTGCCGCCCGCCCCCTGGGCGGGATCATCTTCGGGCACATCGGCGACAGGCTGGGACGCAAGCGTTCGCTGGTGCTGACCCTTTCCATCATGGGAATCAGTACAGCGCTCATGGGCTTGCTCCCGAGCTACGCGCAGGTGGGACTGCTGGCCCCGGCGCTGCTGATCGTCCTTCGAATCCTTCAGGGCATCGCCGCCGGCGGCGAATGGGGCGGCGGCGTTCTGCTGATCAGCGAAAATGCCAACACCTCACGGTGGGGCATGCTCTCGGCATTTAGCCAAGGCGGAATCTCGCTCGGGTTTGTACTGTCCTCGCTGGCCTTCTTCCTGGCCCAGCTGATGCCCGAACCCCAGTTCCTGGCATGGGGTTGGCGCCTGCCGTTTATCGTGAGCGTGGTGCTGCTCGGTGTGGGAGCGTACATCCGTTTCAAGCTGCCCGAGTCCAAAGAATTCAGTGGAGCCCGCGAAAGCCGTCCCCGCCGGCTGGCCGCGCTGGATGCACTGCGCACACATCCCCGCGAAATCCTCGTTGCGATGGGCCTGCGCGTCGCTGAAAACGGCGGCTCGTACATCTTCCTTTCGTTCTCCATCGTGTACGGGGTTCACGTGGGAGTGGATAAGGGCCTTCTGCTGTTGGCCGTGGCAGTATCGATGCTCGCATCTTTCGGCACCTACATTTTCTTCGGATACCTCTCCGACCGGATCGGCCGGCGCCCCGTGTACGCCCTTGGTGCCGTCGGCATGGGTGCGATGGCCTTCCCGTTCTTTGCAATGATCGATGCCAACACCCCTGCTGTGGTGATCCTAGCCTTCCTTATCGCCAACGGCGTCTGCCACGGTGCCATGATCGGAACGCAGCCGGCATTCTTCCATGAACTCTTCTCGGCCGAAGTCCGGTACTCCGGCATGGCGATCGCGCACGAAGTCGCAGCCGTATTCGCCGGAGGGTTCGCACCCCTGATCGCCACGGCTTTGTTGCTGAACACCAACTCCTCCGTAGCTGTGTCGCTCTACGTGCTTGGCATGGTTCTGGTGACCCTGATTGCAGTGGCCGCCGCGGGCCCCAAAAAGCACGACCGTCAACGCCTGGAAACGGACCGGCCCGCGCAAGTCCTGTCCTAGGGGAAGCGAATATCCGCTCCCATTCACCGCCACCAAAGAGAGGAACCGATGTGACGGTCTCCATTATCGGAACCGGGCAGTCGCCGTACACCCGGCATCCCGCCCCAGGAACAACCACTTCCCAGGTTATGGCCCATGCAGTCCGCAGCGCGTTGCAGGAAGCAGGTCTCAAGCCCGGGGACGTAGACGGCTTCGCTGTCTCCAGCTTCACGCTCAACCCTGACCACGCCATTGATCTTGCCTGGCGCATGGGCCTTCGCCTGACCTGGTTGATGCAGGATACGAACGGCGGAGCCAGCGCCGGCGGCATGCTCCAGCATGCAGTGCGGGCGATCGAGGCCGGTGATGCCAAGGTCATCGTTCTCGCAGCAGGGGACCTGATGGACGGGCCGGCGTTCTCACAATTGGTGGCCAGCTACAACCGGGCCACCCAGGACCACCTTGCGCCACTGCCGATGAAGGGCCCGAATGGCCTGTTCGCGATGCTCACCACCCGGCAAATGGAGACGCTCGGGCTTACCCGCGAAGATTACGGAAATATTGCCATCGCCCAGCGCGAGTGGGCCGCAGGAAACCCGGACGCTGTCTATCGGAAGGTCCTCACCATGGATGAATACCTGGGCGCGCCGATGGTCGCCTCACCATTGGGCCGCTACGACTGCGTACCCCCGGTAACCGGTGCCGACGCGGTTGTCCTCGTGGCTGACCCGAACAGCGGCTCGCCGCGGGCAAAGGTGCTCACGGTTCGCGCTTCCTACAACGCCGACCAACAGGCCGGCGACGGTTTGTCCACGGGCCTGCGCACCTTTGCCTCCGCCGGGTGGGAAGAGTCAGGGATAGGCCCGGACGAGGTGGGGCTCGCCTGCGTATACGACGATTACCCTGCCATGGTGGTTGCCCAACTGGCAGACCTTGGTGTGCTGCCGGCAGAGGATGATCCGGCCAATTTCATCAAGCGCCGCATTGCCACCCGCGAGCTGCCCGTAAACACCTCCGGCGGCCAGCTTTCGGCCGGACAGGCGGGAGCGGCGGGCGGCATGCACGGGCTTGTTGAGGCAGCGCGCCAGATAATGGGCACTGCGGGGGCGCGGCAGGTTTCAGCCCGCCATGCTGTGATCAGCGGATACGGCATGGTCCTGTACAGGTACGGCGCCTGTGCCACCATGACCGTCCTGGAGGCGGCAAAATGACCGCCTTGGTGCAGGAATGCCGGAATTGCCGGAGCCTCCTTTTCCCCGACCGCCTCTTTTGTCCGGTGTGCGGTGAGGACAGTTTCACGAAAATTGCGGCAGTGCAGGGAACTGTTGAACAAACCACGACGCTTTCTGACGGCACCGTCCTGGCAACCCTGAGCCTCGACCGCGGGCTCAGGGTTGTCGCCCGTCTGACCGGAACTGCCGCAAAACCGGGCCAGGAACTGCCGCTTACAAACGACCCCCACGCCATATCCGGCGTGACCGCGTATATACCCCTCCACCCGAACCTGAATGAGGATCAGCCATGAACGCGACACTTGCCGAACGGCGGCAGCGTCCCTTGACCATCCCGCAGATGCTGCTTGAGCGCGCCAGGAAGGCTCCCTCGACGCCGCTGTTCCGGTGTGGCAACGTCAGCCGTGACAGCCAGGCAATGGTGGCGGCCGCCGCCCGGGCGGGGGGCACGCTGCGCCGCGCCGGCATCCAGCGCGGCCAGAAGGTGGCGCTTATGTCGTCGAACCGGCCTGAGCTGCTCGACTTTATCCTTGGCTGCACCTGGATTGGCGCAGTCGCTGTTCCCGTGAACACGGCCAGCCGCGGTGACCAGTTGAAGCACGTGTTGGCGAACTCCGAGGCCGTACTGGTGGTGGCCGAAGCCGAGCAGTTGCCGCATCTGGCTGCTGTGGCTCCGGAGAACCTTCGGGAAGTATGGGTCATCGACGCACCCGCCCCGAACCTGCAGGCCCCCTTCGCGGTGCTCCCGATGCCGGAGCCTGGCGCTGCTGTTGAACCAGTGGATGCTGCTCCGGCCGAAACTGCGGCCATCCTTTACACGTCCGGAACCACGGGAGTCTCGAAAGGTGTTCTCTGCCCCCAGGGCCAGTTCTACTGGTGGGCCGTGAATATGTCGGACCAGCTTGGACTCGGCCCCAAAGACGTGCTCTACACGTGTTTGCCGCTGTTTCACACGAACGCCCTTAATGCATTTATGCAGGCCGTCGAATGCGGGGGTGAATACGTCCTTGGCCCGCGGTTCTCCGCAACTCGCTTCTGGTCGGATGCCTCCTCGGCGAGGGCGACTGTCACATATCTTCTCGGCGCGATGGTGGGCATACTTGCCGGCAAGGAACCGGGGCCCGGTGACCGGGACCACAGCATCCGTTTGGCGCTCTCGCCTGCCACGCCGGCCAGGCTTGTGGAATCATTCCGTGAACGGTTTGGAGTGCTGCTGCTGGACGGCTACGGCTCCACCGAAACGAATTCCGTGATCGGATCAACCCCCGAGCAGTGGCGTCCGGGCTACATGGGCAAGGTGCGCCCGGGATTCTCCATCCGTGTGGTGGACGCCGATGGAGTACCCATTTCGCACGGCGTCCCGGGTGAGTTGCTGATACGCAGTGAACAGCCGCACGCCATGGCCACTGGTTATCATGCAATGCCCGAAGCCACCACCAAGGCCTGGCAGGACCTGTGGTTCCACAGCGGAGACCGGGTTGTCCTTGATGAGGACGGATGGGTGCGCTTCGTTGACCGGATCAAGGATGTCATCCGCCGGCGCGGGGAAAATATTTCATCAGTTGAAGTGGAGCACGTGCTGCGGCAGCATCCGGCCGTACAGGATGTTGCAGTGTATGCGGTCGATTCGGAGCTGGGTGAGGATGAGGTCATGGCTGCACTTGTTCTTCGAGAGCCTGTCGATTTCGCCGAGGTGTGCGAGTTCTGCATACCGCGGCTGGCATCGTTCGCCATCCCGCGCTTCCTCCGCGTGGTTGACCAGTTGCCCCAGACCGAGAATGGCAAGGTACGCAAGCAGGTTCTTAAGGCGGCAGGCCGCGAGGCCTCCCAGTGGGACCGTGAGCTTGCGTTTCCCAGCCACGCACCTGCGGCCGGTGCCCGCTGAACACTGGAGGATCGAAGCGCGGTTTTGTCCCTCGCCGGGCCTCCGCTCCCGGCCGGGGCCAGGGGAAGCGCGCCAGTAGGATGAAGAGATGGACCTACGGGCGCTGCTGACCACCCACCTCAAGCTGCGCCACCTTGTGATTGTGCTTGCCATTGCAGAACAGGGCAGCTTGGTCCGTGCTGCCGAAGAACTGTATCTGACACAGCCCGCGTTGAGCAGGGCTTTGCGGGAAGCTGAGCATGCCGTTGGAACGTCGCTGTTCGAGCGAACGGGCCGCCGCATGGTACCCACGCCGGCAGGGCAGGTGTGCCTCGAGCACGCCAAGGCGATTGTGGGTCATGTGGGTACCTTGCGCCGCCGGGTGGATGAGCTGACAGACCCGGAAGCAGGCGTAGTGCGGGTGGGCGCGCACGTTACCGGTGCAAACCTGCTGCTGCCGCGCGCTGTGGCTCGGTTCACCGCCGACAGGCCCCGGGTGGAGGTCCTGCTGCGCGAGGCGCCACCCGAAGCCCTGATTCAGGAGCTGGGCAGCGGCGACCTCGACCTGCTAGTAGGCCGGGTTACGGATCATCCCAGCACCTCCCGGCTGCGTCTTGTCCCGTTATACCGGGAGGAATTCCGGGTTGTTGCCGCACTCGGCCACCCCGTGCATGCCCTTGCGGGGGCCTCCCTGAAGGACCTCGTCGGGTACCCCTGGGTAGTGCCGCTGGCGAACACGCCGCTGCGTGACGAACTCGAGGAAAACTTCCGCAATGCCGGACTGGTTCCTCCCGTTCGGCGGGTGGAATCCGGAACTCCTGACACCCTGCGCACGCTCGTTGCAGAAGCAGGATTCCTTGCCCTGATGCCCGAGTCCATGGCGGTGGCAGAGCCCGGCCTGCGGATGCTCGATCTGCACCTTGCCGGACTCGCCCAGCAGGTTGGCATCCTGCTCCATGCGGACCGGCCACTAGCCCCCAATGCAACCATGTTTGCCGGGAAACTCCGCGAAGTGGGCGAGGAGATTGGCCGCGAACTCCTCATGTCCGGCCCTCCTGCCGCACCGCCTTCTGGCCCTCTGAGGACCAACACCCCGCCTATTGCAAGTACTTGACGGTCGTAAAATTATAGCTATATGATCGATTGATGGGCGGAATCCCCGCAGCATCATTGACGTCGCCGGCTGCCCCTTTCCGTGCACTGTCCCCAAAGGAGAAGAGACAATGACTGTTATCGCCAGCAGGTTCGGTGGCAGCGCCGTGGCTACAAAGGACGATGCGGCCGCCCTTGTGGCCCGCAACATCAGCGAACTCGTCGGATACACGCTGGCCCAACTCGGCGTCGGCCACGTTTTTGGCGTGGTGGGCAGTGGGAACTTCGTGGTGACGAATGCGATGCGGCGGGCAGGCGTGCCCTATACGGCAGCCCGCCATGAAGGCGGCGCTGCAACCATGGCTGATGCTTACGGGCGGATGTCCGGAAAGATGGGCGTCGTCTCCACCCATCAGGGCTGCGGGCTGACGAACGCGGTGACCGGAATCGGCGAAGCTGCGAAGAGCCGGACGCCCATGATCGTGGTCACTGCCGATACGGCCGCGTCCGCAGTGGGTTCCAACTTTAGGATCGACCAGGATGCGCTGGCCCGCAGCGTCGGCGCCGTGGCCGAGCGGATCCATTCGCCCCAGAGCGCCGTTGCTGACACGGTTCGGGCGTACCGGACGGCAGTCAACGAGCGCCGGACGGTTGTGCTGTCCCTGCCCACGGATGTCCAGGCGGCGCCGGTGCCGGGCGGCAGTTCCGTGCCGGGGCCACTGGTTCCGCCGCAGCCGTTCGCGCCCTCGGATGCGGCCGTTGACGAGTTGGCAGAGCTCCTCAGGAACGCCCGGCGACCGGTCTTCGTGGCCGGCCGGGGCGGACGCGGAGCCGGTCCGGAAATTGCCGCGCTGGCCGAGGCTGCAGGCGCACTCGTGGCGACGTCCGCCGTCGCGCACGGCCTTTTCCAGGGCGACCCGTTCAACCTGGGCATTTCCGGCGGTTTTTCCTCGCCGTTCACTGCGGCAACCATTTCGGAGGCCGACCTGATCGTGGGATGGGGGTGCGCCCTGAACATGTGGACAATGCGCCACGGTTCACTGATCGGGGCTACAACGAAAGTAGTGCAGGTGGACCTTGAGGACCGCGCCCTTGGGGCAAACCGTCCCATCGATCTGGGCGTGCTGGGCGACAGCGCCCAAACAGCGGCGGCTGTGCTGGGCAGGCTGCGGTCACTCGAGCACAGCCGGGCAGGCCTGCGAACTCCCGAGATGGCGGAACGCATCGCTGAGCATGCCCGATGGAACACGGAACAAACGGAAGATTTGTCGACGCCCGAGGCTATCGATCCGCGCGTTCTGAGCCGGGAGCTTGACCGCATCCTGCCGTCCGAGCGGATTGTGTCCGTCGACTCCGGCAATTTCATGGGTTATCCCAGCGCCTACCTGTCCGTTCCGGACGAGTTCGGCTTCTGCTTCACCCAGGCCTTCCAGTCAATCGGGCTCGGTCTGTACACGGCCATTGGGGCCGCCAAGGCGCGGCCCGACCGGCTGCCCGTCCTAGGCGCGGGTGACGGAGGTTTCCTGATGGCCATCTCGGAACTGGAAACACTGGTCCGCGAGCGCATCCCGCTCGTGGCCATCGTCTACAACGATTCCGCCTACGGGGCCGAGGTCCACCACTTTGATGCCAGCGACGCGGATCTGGACGTCGTGCGGTTCCCGCAGGTGGATATCGCCTTGATCGCCCGTGGTTATGGAGCAGCCGCCGTCACCGTCCGCCAAATGGCCGATCTGGAAGCTGTCGAAAAATGGCTGGCAGGAAGTCGGGATGTGCCGCTGGTCATTGACGCGCGTATTGCATCTGACGGCGGTTCCTGGTGGCTGGCCGAAGCCTTCAAAGGCCACTGACCAGGAATTGGCTGCCCCTAAAATATGCTTGGAGGGTTGCAATCCCCGACAGAATAGAAGCCAATCGATGATTGAAGTCCCTGCTCCTGCACTGCCTCAGCAGCAGCTCATCCTCACCATCTATGGTCTCTATGGGCGACGCGCGGGCGGGCAGCTTCCCATTTCTGTGCTGATCCGGATGCTTGGAGATCTGGGCCACGATGCGCCGGGAGTCCGCTCCGCCGTCTCCCGGCTTAAGGGCAAGGGAGTGCTGGCGGGCGTCAAGAACGGGGGAGTGGCCCGATATGGACTCTCTGAGCGTTCGCTGAAGCTGATCAGTGAGGGCGATGAGCGTATTTTCGCCCCTTACCGCGCAACAACCAGCGCACCTTGGGTGCTGGCGATTTTCTCCGTCCCGGAATCGATTCGGGACCGCCGGCACCAGTTGCGCGCCGAGCTGACCAAGCTGGGCTTCGGATCCATGGGGGCCGGAGTCTGGATTGCTCCCTCCGGGGTGCGGGAGGGGGCGCAGCGACGACTTGAAGCCCGGGAACTGGACGAATATGTTGAGTTCTTCACCGGTGACTACTCCTCGGAATCCGACATGCGCGCCAAGGTTGCCCAGTGGTGGGACCTGGAGGCGCTCGAGGCCCAACTCGTCGAATTCATGGGCATTTACGGGGGCTCCCTGAAGGACTGGACCGCGCTGGTGGGGGATGACCCCGAAAAGGCCTTGGCCGCCTCCTCCGGCGATCTTCGCCGGGATGCGTTCCGCTACTACGTCCCCATGCTGACCCTGTGGCGGCGCTTGCCCTATCGCGATCCCGGCCTGCCGCTCGAGTACCTCCCCCAGGGCTGGCAGGGACCTGAGGCGCGGCGGATCTTCTTTAGCGTGCACCGCCTGATCGCTCCCATGGCTGAAATGTACGCCATGTCCCTGGTGGAGGAAGCGGAAGCAGCCTAACCAAAAGAGGATCCGGCTGGCCAGTTGGCCGGCCGGATCCTCTTTTTTGCTCCCGGGTCAGCGTTCGCTGATGACGGCAATGGCCTGGATCTCGATCAAGGCCTCTTTCTGCCACAGGCGCGTGACCCCGATGCCTGCCATGGCCGGATACTGCGAACCTGCCATCTCCCGCCAGATGCGTCCGATCTCGCGGCCGTTGGCCATGTAGTCCTCCACGTCGGTGAGGTAGATGGTCACATTGACCAGGTCCTCCGGCTGGCCGCCGGCTTCGCGCAGCGTGGTGAGAACGTTCTTAAACGCCTGCGTGAACTGCTCCACGATGCCTCCCGGGACGATGTTCATGTCCCTGTCCAAGGCAGTCTGGCCGCCCAGGAACACTGTGTTTCCGGCCAGCATTCCGTGTGCGAATCCGGACGGTTTGGGAAGCGACTCCGGGTTGATTGTCTTGTGGCCCATGCTGTTCCTCCTGGTGGGATGGCTTCTGGAAAAAGTTCACGAAAAGCTCTGTGCAGATCATTTCCGCCGTGCTACGTTGAGCATATGTGACGATCGTAAAAAAGTCGACACATCATTCTCGAAGGGACGGAAACCATGAAACTCGCCACCTTGCGCACGGCCGGACAGGGAACGACGGCGGCACTCGCCATGGATGCCGGCGCTTACGTTGTGCTCCCAGCCCGGGACGTCGGGGAACTGCTGGCACGGCCGGATTGGCGGGACCAGGTCCTTGAAGCCGGCGCGGCCAACGGCCGGGTCATTCATGAAGCCGGTGAGGTTGAATACGCCCCTCTTTTGCCCCGTGCCGGCAAGGTCATCTGCTGCGGCCTTAACTACGGGGACCACATCCAGGAGATGGGCAGGGAACTCCCTGAATACCCCACCCTGTTCGCCAAGTACGCGGACACCCTGGTGGGGGCGAATGACATTATCGAAGTCAGCGGCAGCGAGCGCGTCGACTGGGAAGCCGAGCTGGCCGTTGTGGTCGGTGCGGAACTTTTCCGCGCGGACGAGGAACAGGCCGCAGCGGCCATAGCCGGCTACACCGTGGCCAACGACGTGTCGATGCGTGACTGGCAAAACCGGACGCTGCAGTGGTTTCAGGGCAAGGCGTTTGATGCCACAACCCCCGTGGGGCCTGTCCTGGTCACACCGGACGAGGTGGGCGGCACGTTCGACGTCGTCGGCTATGTCAACGGCGACGTTGTCCAGAAGGGCAACACGGGCACCTTGGTGTTCGGCCCCGCACAGCTGCTTTCCTACATTTCCCAGTTCACCGTCCTGCGCCCCGGCGACCTCGTCCTGACCGGAACGCCCGGGGGGGGTGGGCATGGGGATGACACCGCCCCGTTTCCTGAACGACGGCGATGTTCTCACCACCGAAATCACCGGAATCGGACGCCTCGAAAACATAGTCCGCATCCGTCCAGCATCCATCAAGGAGTGAACCGTATGAACCAGACCGTTACCGATTACCGCCTCGAAGGCGACAACTCCATCTACGCACAGGCCGACGGCAAGGTAATCCCCGTTGTCACGCGTGCCGGAAACGAAGACACCAACACCGCCCAGTCAGGGGACTGCATCCGCGTGTCGGGCGTCAGCATCCAGCACACACCTGCCACCAAGATCTGGTTCGGCCAGGTGTCCAACACCCCCGGCTACCGCTCGCTACCGCACCACCACGGCGAGGCTGAAACCGGCGGCTACGTGCTGCGGGGCCATGGACGCATCTACTTCGGTGAGAACTACCAGGAGTTCCTCGACATGAAGGCCGGCGACTGGGTCTTCGTTCCCCCCTTCATGCCCCACGTGGAGGCAAACATGTCTGTTACCGAAAACCTGGTCTGGCTCACCGCCCGCACCCCGGAGAACCTCGTGGTCAACCTCGCAGACGTCCCCGACGAAACTCTTGCAGACTACCGCAGGGCCTAACCGCCATGATCACCGGTACCCTCACATCCGAGACTTTCCTGCGGGCAGTCGAGCTCACCCCCGCCCCGGCAGAGGTCTACGACGAGGCTTATGAGGCAGTGACCCAGTACGTTCCCTGGCCCAAGGCCTACGGCGGGGACATGGTGGCCCAGGCGGCCGCGGCGATGATGCGCTCAGTCGACGGCGACAGGGCACTGCACTCAATGCACAGCTACTTCATGCGGCCCGTCGACGTCGGGGCAACCGTCCGCTACGAAGTGGAGCGGCTGCGTGACGGCCGTGGGTACTCAACCCGGGCCGTCCGCGGCTTCCAGAACGGCAAGGCGGTCTACGCAGCGATGGGCTCGTTCCAGGTTCCCGAGGACGGCCGCAACTTCCAGCCCCCGGCTCCCGCCGCCGTCGAACCTGTCTCGCTGCGCAGTGCAGCGGAAGTGCTGGAGGAAGCAGACGGTCCTGCTGCCGACTACTGGTCCACAGGGCGGAGCTTCGACATGAGGCATATACAAGGCCCGGTCTACCTGGAACTGGAGGGCGGTCCCGTCCCCAGCCAGGCAATCTGGGTCAAGGCCTTCGACACCCTGCCGGACGACGCCGACCTGCACCGCTCCGCGCTGGCCTATGTCTGTGACTACACCATCCTGGAGCCGCTCCTGAGGGTCAACGGCCTTCACTGGTCCAGCCCCGGACTTGCCACCGCCAGCCTGGACCATTCCATGTGGTTCCACCGCGACGGCCGCGCTGACCAATGGATCCTGTATGCCCAGGAAGCCGTATCCGGCCAGAGCAACAGGGGCCTGGCGATGGGCCGCTTTTTCGACCGGCAGGGAAGGCTCCTTGCCACGGTCGCCCAGGAAGGCATGATCCGCCCCGGCGCCTGATCGTCCTCCACCTAACCATCAGCTTCACCGACGCATCATTGAAAGGAACGGCCATGAGCATGACGCCATCGGCCCACGTGGACACGTTCACCCGCGACCACCTGCCGCCCGCCAATACCTGGCCGGTACTGGAGTTCACGCTCCCCGAACTCCAGTATCCCGAACGGCTCAATGCCGCCGGCGCGCTCATCGACAGTGCAGTCGCTGAGCACGGCGCGGACAGGCCGGCGCTTCTGGCCGCTGACGGTAGCTTCTGGACCTACGGCGAACTTCAGCAGCGCGCCAATCAGGTAGCCCAGGTCCTCACGGAAGACCTGGGCGTCGTGCCCGGAAACCGCGTACTGCTCCGGGGCCCCAATAACCCCTGGATCGTCGCCGCCTGGCTGGGCGTCCTGAAAGCCGGCGCGGTGGTGGTGACTACCATGCCGATGCTGCGCTCAGGTGAAATTGCCACCCTGATCGAGCTCACGAAGCCCGTGGTGGCAATTTCCGATCACCGGTTTGTTGACGATCTGAGGACAGCAGCAGTTGGTAACGTTTCTGTTCTGGCCTACGGACAGGACGACGGCGACGACCTTACCGTCCGTTGCGCATCCAAGAGCGGAAAGTTCACCGCCGTCGACACCGCTGCTGACGACGTTGCACTGCTGGGTCCCACCTCGGGCACCACCGGCGTGCCGAAGGTGACCATGCACTTCCACCGGGACATCCTGGCCAATGCGGACACCTTCGCCCGGCACATCCTGCAGCCAACCGCCGACGACGTTTTTGCAGGCTCGCCTCCGCTCGCTTTCACCTTTGGCCTGGGCGGGCTCGTGGTGTTCCCGCTGCGTTTCGGCGCATCCGCTCTGCTCACTGAGAAAGCCGGGCCGGTGGAGCTCGCCGAACACTCGGCGGCTGCCGGGGCGACTGTCCTTTTTACCGCGCCCACCGCTTACCGGGCCATCCTGAAGGAGAACCGTGCCGACCTCCTTCGTGGCCTCCGCGTTGGTGTTTCTGCCGGCGAGCACCTTTCCAGGGAAACCTGGGAAGCTGTCCGGAACGCCACGGGGCTCCGGCTGGTCAACGGGATCGGTGCCACCGAAATGCTTCACGTATTCATCTCCGCCGCTGGAGATGATATCCGCCCCGGCACCACCGGCAGGGCGGTGCCGGGATATCGGGCCACCGTTGTGGACGAGAACGGCAACGAACTGGGGCCGGGACATCTTGGACGCCTGGCAGTCATCGGCCCCACCGGGTGCCGCTACCTTGATGATCCGCGTCAGGCCAAGTACGTCGTTCGCGGCTGGAACGTCACTGGCGATACCTTCTTCATGGACGAGGACGGCTACTTCACCTACCAAGCCCGGTCCGACGACATGATCGTGTCCTCCGGCTACAACATCGGAGCGCCCGAAGTTGAAGCGGCCATTGATCAGCACCCTGACGTTGTGGAGAACGCTGTCATCGGCCGTTCCGATCCCGAGCGGGGCACTATTGTCTGCGCGTTCGTGGTGCTACGCGACGGCGTCATCGGGGACGCCATCAAGCGCAAGGAAATCCAGGATTTCGTGAAGGACACCATCGCGCCCTACAAATACCCGCGGGAGATCCGTTTCGTCTCCGAGCTGCCGCGCAATCCCAGCGGAAAACTGCAGCACTTCAAGCTCCGCGACAGCGTCGAGGGCGAAACCCAACAACTTACGGCCGCCGGCCAGACCCAGGCATAAAGGAGCAAGACCATGAAAATCGCAATTGTCGGAGGCGGCCCCGGTGGCCTGTACTTTGCAGCGCTGATGAAGCAGCTCGACCCGTCCCACGAGATCACCCTCTGGGAGCGCAACGCAGCAAACGACACGTTCGGCTTTGGCGTCGTCTTTTCGGATGAAACACTCGGCGGAATCGGCAACGCGGACCCCGTCGTGGCCGAGTACATGAGCCGCCGCTTCGCCCGCTGGTCCGACGTCGACGTCCACTTCCGTGGCGAAATGATCAGCGTCGGCGGACAGGGCTTCGCCGCGATGAGCCGCAGGGAACTGCTGGAACTGCTCCAGCGCCGCTGCGCCGAACTAAACGTTGACCTGCGCTTCCAGACGCTGGCCCCTGCCATCGAGGAACTCGAAGCAACGCACGATCTGGTGCTCGCAGCTGACGGCGTAAACTCGCAGATCCGTGCAAAATACGCCGATGCTTTTGGCCCCGACTTGGATCCGCGCCGTAACAAGTACATGTGGCTCGGTACGGACCAGGTGTTCGAGGCCTTCAAGTTCTTCGTCAAGGAAACCGAGTGGGGCACCATGCAGATCCACGGCTACCCGTACTCCGACGAAGGCTCTACGTTCATTGTCGAGATGCACGAGGATGTGTGGCATGCCGCCGGCTTCGACGAGACCGCCAATGAGGTCTTTCCCCCGGGCGTCTCGGACGAGAAAGCCATTGCCAAAGTCCGCTCCATCTTTGCTGAGGAACTGGACGGCTACGACGTCCTGTCCAACAATTCGAAGTGGCTTAACTTCAACACCGTCCGCAACCGCAGCTGGCGCAAGGACAACGTGGTGTTGATTGGCGACGCAGCCCACACCGCCCACTTCTCCATCGGCTCCGGCACCAAGCTGGCGATGGAAGACTCGCTCGCCCTGGCCGCCTGCCTGCATGAACACCCGCACCTGGACTCGGCCCTCTCCGCTTATGAGGCGGAACGCCGCCCCGTTGTCGAATCCACCCAGCGCGCGGCGCAGGCGTCCCTTGAATGGTTCGAACGCATCGGCCAGTACAAGGACCAGGATGCTACCCAGTTCGCCTTCAACCTGCTGACCCGCAGCCGCCGGATCACCCAGGAGAACCTGCGCCTGCGTGATCCGGAATTCGCCGCCGAGGTGGAGCGGAATTTCGCGGAGGCCCAGGGGCTTGCCGGGAGAGCGCCGGCCATGTTCCAGCCGTTCCGCATTGGCGGACTGGAAATCAAGAACAGGGTCGTGGTGTCTCCCATGGACATGTACTCCGCCGTGGACGGCATGCCCGGTGACTTTCATAAAGTCCATCTCGGCTCCAAAGCCCTGGGCGGTGCCGGCTTGGTCATGACCGAAATGGTGTGCGTCTCCGAGGCCGGTCGCATCACCCCAGGCTGCACGGGACTGTACACGGACAGGCAACGTGAGAGCTGGAAGGAAATTGTGGATTTCGTGCACGGCACATCCACTGCCAAGATCGGCGCGCAGATTGGCCATTCCGGACGCAAAGGCTCCACCAAGCTCATGTGGGAAGGGATCGACGAGCCCTTGGAGACCGGCAACTGGCAGGCGGTAGGCCCGTCCGCCGTCGCTTACGGGCCGATGAACCAGATTCCCCTGGAGTTGGATCGGCCCGGTATGGAGGCCATCAAGGAGGAGTTCGTCGCCGCGACGCTCCGGGCTGAAGAGGCAGGATTCGACCTCCTCGAGGTCCACGCCGCCCACGGGTACCTGCTGTCCTCGTTCCTCTCGCCTGTTTCCAACCGACGGAATGACGAGTACGGCGGCAGCCTGGAAAACCGGCTGCGGTTCCCGCTGGAGGTGTTCGACGCCGTACGCGCGGCTTGGCCTTCCAGCAAGCCGGTGACCGTGCGCATCTCCGCTACGGACTGGATCGACGGAGGCAACACTTCCGACGATTCAGTGCAAATCGCCCGGGCTTTCGTGGCGCACGGAGCCGCAGGCCTGGACGTCTCTACCGGCCAGGTGGCGAAGGAGGAAAAGCCGGCCTACGGCCGCAGCTACCAGACACCGTTCGCCGACCGCATCCGCCAGGAAGTGGCCGCGCCTGCAGGCGTGGCAGTTATCGCCGTCGGCGCCATCTCCAGCTACGACGACGTGAACTCGATCCTCCTTGCCGGCCGGGCCGACCTCATCGCGCTGGGCCGCACGCACCTTTACGACCCTCAGTGGACCTTGCACGCCGCCGCTGAACAGGAATACCAGGGCCCGGGCGCACAATGGATTCCACAGTTCAAGGCCGGCAGGCGCAAGCCGCCGGGCTCCCGGACGGACGCCGTACGTCCCCGCCTGTCCCTGCTGAAGGAACCGGACGCTGAAACCGCCACACCGCATCTCCGTTGGACCCCTGCGTCCGCCGCTGCATCGGTCCTAGTGAGGTAGCCGTGGCCGCCGCACCGGCCACCAGCTGGAACGTGCCCAAGCGCAGCACCACCATTGTCTGTTCTGCTGAATAGTGCCCGTTTACGGTCGCAATATCTGGCTGGCTAGCATCATGAAGAAGGCTGGCTACGATCGCGGCTCATCCCTCACCATCCTGCTAGGAGAATCATGGATCACATTGAGAAGCTGGGGAGTGCAACCCCGGAGGGCGCGGGAAGCTCCGACGCGCATTTTCCGGAGGCAAGTGTTGAGCGGACCGTGGAGTGGGTGGATACGGACGCTTCGGGTCACCAGCACAACTCCGCCATTCTGCGGTGGGTGGAGGCGGCAGAGGCGGACCTCTTCCGAAAGCTGGAACTGCCGGACTATTTTCCCAGCGCCCCCCGCGTCCAGCACGTGATCAATTACAAGGCCAAACTGTGGTTCGGCCAGCGCGTGAGGGCAACGGTGAGAATCAGCGCGCTTGGCCGGACCTCGCTGACCATGGCCTTCGAGGTCCACGGAGACTCTCTAATTGCTCCTGACGACGCAAGGTCGAACGACGGCACGCTGGCCGCGTTCGGCACAGTCACCACGGCGCACGTACCGCCGGGAGCAGCCACAGCACAGCCCTGGCCTGAGAACTTCGTCAAAGCTCTTCGGGGTAAGGTAAACACGGCCCTGCCACTCGATAGGTCTACTTCCAATTGCTAAGCAGTACGCAGTGAGATGGCCGTCGGAGACTCCGTTCCTGACAGCGTCACCAACGATGTGGTCCGTGCCCGCCTCACGGAGTTCGAGGCCGACAACGGCTTCATGCTGGACGGTTACTCCTGTTGGCCGCGAGGATCACGCCAGCTGCTTTTGCAAATAGTGGACCGCCCTCATGAAACCCGCCCGGACGCACAATTTTGCGCCCACGATTTCCGGCCGTAGGCGATTGGTCCGTCCGGCATAAAGGACATCACCGCCGGGGTTCCAGGACGCGGGCCCCGCCCACCCCGCGAATCAACGGGACAGCCGCGAGTCTTCGCCAAAACTGTCCTTGATCCTGTGAACCAGGTTCGGCGAAAGGAACAGTTGCACCGCTGTTAGCGCCATGAGAAGGGCACCGTCCAGGACTGCGCTGTCGCCCTCCGGCCCTCCGGCCAAGGCGGCTGCCTCGCGGCTGTGCATGCCGACGCCGGGGGCGAGTTCCAGGTTCGACTGGACCGCGGGCAGGATTTGGCTGACGTTGCCCATGTCGGTTGAGCCGGGGAATGCCTCCGCCCTTGTCGGCTCGGTACGCCTGCCGATACGCGGAAAATTGTCCTCGAGCAGCCCCGCCAGGATCATATTAGGGTTCAGGGAAGCGTAGGCCGGAGCAGGCATGACAATTTCGACTTCGGTTCCTGTGGCTAGGGCGGCGCCGCGGGCGCAGTTCTGGATGCGGGGCAGGAAATCGTCCAGGAGCTCCCTGGTGTCAGGGGCGCGGACGTAAGCCCGGATCGATGCCGTTTCCGGGATGATATTGGGCACGTCGCCACCGTCTGTGATGACCGCATGGACCTTCACTTCGGGGGGCAGTTGCTGCCTGAGCAGGCCAATGGCGTTGAGCGTCAACACCGCTGCATCTAGGGCGTTCAGTCCTCGTTCGGGACTGACAGCCGCATGGGCTGCCCGCCCCATGAAACGGAATTCAAGGGGGACGCGTGCGAGAGTCGACATTTGGGCTAGGTTCTCACCCGATGGATGGATGATCAGCGCCACGTCGATTCCTTGCAGGCACCCGCCGTCGATCAGGTAGGCCTTGCCGGCTCCGCCCTCTTCGCCAGGGCTCCCGACGACGACGATCCGCCCTGGAACCTGTGGATTTCGCTGCAACCAGTCCTTTGCCAGGAGGGCCGCTCCGAGGCCGGCGGCTGCTATGACGTTGTGGCCGCAGCCGTGGCCGATTTCCTCGAGTGCGTCGTACTCGCAAAAGAACGCGAGCGTCGGGCCGCTTTCACCGCGCGCCTGCCCGGCTTGGGTGTATTCGGCGAGGAACGCCGTCGTTAAGCCCCCGACGCCGGTCTCCACCTCGAACCCCTCGCGCTTGAGCGTGTCGCTGAGCAGCCCTGAAGCGAAGTGCTCCTCGAAACGAATTTCCGGTCGGGCATGGATGACGTGGCTGACGTCCAGGAGCGTCCCGGAAACCCGGACAAGAGCGTCCCGCAAAACACGCTCTGCCTCTTCTCCCAGTTGATGATCCCGATCAATGTCGTTCATATGCATGGCGCTATTCATAGTGTCCTCGATTCAATCTGTGGTGGCCGTTCGCAGTCTCAGGCCCGCTGCAGGGCGGAGAGTTCCGCGAGCCAGGACGCCGACATGTTGATGCTTTCCTGTGGCGTGGGAGTGGTACCCCGGTCCACTTCGATGACGATCCAGCCGTCGAATTCCTCCGGAAGGGCGTCCATTATGGCGCCGATGTCCAAGTCGCCCCTGCCCAGCTCAGTCCAGATTCCGGCCCGCGAGGATTTTCGGTAGTCCCATCCCTCTTGGCGGCTGCGACGGGCAATGTCCGCCCGGAAGTCCTTGATGTGTACACCTGCCACCCGGTCTGCGTACTCCGCGACCAGGGCGGCGGGGTCCACGCCCGTCCAGGCGAGGTGTCCGGCGTCGGGCCCGAAGCGCAAGATCCCAGGGTCCACGGAATCCAACACGAAACGGGCCTCTTCGGCCGTCTCCACCCAAGTTCCAACGTGCGGGTGCAGGGCGGCCACGCCGCCCTCAGTGGCGATCAGTTCGGCGGCCTCGGCCAAGAAGTCCCGCGCCCGCTCCAAGCGTTGCTGTGAGGCTCCATACCCGATGGCGGGGTGCTCCACCCGGTGATCGTCGGGCCCCATTCCCATGGCCAGAAACAGGAGCGGATTCCCGAGAGCCATGTTGTCCCGGGCCCTGGACACCGCCCGTTCGAGGCTCGCTTTCCGTTTCCAGGGATCGTCGGACCCCGTGAGGCCCGCGTACCCCGGCCCCGGTTTTAGGCCATGTTTGGCCAGCAGGTCCCCGTAGACCGCGGCGCTCATCGAGGCCGGGACCTCCGACTGAACCGCCGTAAAACCCGCGGCAGCAATCTGCGCGAGCCTGGCTTCCAAAGGTGGCGCCAGTGTCGGATCAAGCCAGCCGTCCGCCGTCGCGAAATATTGTAGGGGGTTCAGGGCGAACTTCGCCCAGGTGAGCGCCATTCCTAATTTCCCTTCGGGGATAGCCCGCTGTGGGCGGCCGGCGTCGGGGGATCAGGCGCGAAGCTTTCCTTTACCTCGCGCATCAATTCGGGGGACCGGAATAATTGCACCGCGGTCATGGCCAAGAGGAGGGAACCGTCCAGGACAGCCCGGTCGCCTTCCGCTCCTCCAGCCAGGGCGGCTGCCTCGCGCGTGTGCATACCAACACCTGGCTCTAACTCAATAGTCGGGTGGATCGACGGAATGATCTGGCTGACGTTGCCCATGTCCGTTGATCCGGGGAATGCCTCCGCCCGCGGCGGATCCGTACGCCTACCGATGCGTTGGAAGTTCCTTTCGATCAGCTCGGCCAGGACCCTGTTCGGATTCATGGCCGCATACGCGGGAGCCGGCGCGAGGATTTCCACCTCGGTTCCTGTGGCCAGGGCGGCACCGTGGGCGCAGTTCTGGATGCGGGGCAGGAAATCGTCCAGGAGTTCCTTGGTGCCAGGGGCACGGACAAACGTCCGGATCGATGCCGTTTCCGGGATGATGTTGGGCACCTCGCCGCCATCGGTGATGACCGCGTGGACTCGCACGTCAGGGGGCAATTGCTGCCTGAGCAGGCCGATGGCGTTGAGCGTCAACACCGCTGCATCGAGGGCATTCAATCCGCGCTCTGGACTGACTGCCGCATGAGCCGCCCGTCCCGTGAAACGGAAATCAAGACTAACCCGCGCCAACGTCGCCATCGAAGACAAGCTAAATCCTTCGGGGTGCACCATCATGGCCGCATCGATTCCTTCAAGGCATCCGCCGTCGATCAGGTAGGCCTTGCCGGCGCCGCCCTCTTCGCCAGGGCTCCCGACGACGACGATCCGCCCTGGAACCTGTGGATTTCGCTGCAACCAGTCCTTTGCCAGGAGGGCCGCTCCGAGGCCGGCGGCTGCTATGACGTTGTGGCCGCAGCCGTGGCCGATTTCCTCGAGTGCGTCGTACTCGCAAAAGAACGCGAGCGTCGGGCCGCTTTCACCGCGCGCCTGCCCGGCTTGGGTGTATTCGGCGAGGAACGCCGTCGTTAAGCCCCCGACGCCGGTCTCCACCTCGAACCCCTCGCGCTTGAGCGTGTCGCTGAGCAGCCCTGAAGCGAAGTGCTCCTCGAAACGAATTTCCGGTCGGGCATGGATGACGTGGCTGACGTCCAGGAGCGTCCCGGAAACCCGGGTCAGGGCGCTCCGCAAAACGTGTTCGTCCTCGTCCACTTTCAGCATGTTCGGACCGCCATTTCGACACCGGTTTGCCGGGGCTGCGGGTCGATGGAGAAGCCAGGGACCCCTGGGATCGAGCTCAGTAGCTTCCGGGTGTAGGGATGCTGCGGGTTGTTGAAGAGCTTGGCCGTTGCCGAGTGTTCGACTATTTCCCCGTGGTACATGACAACTACTTCGTCGCTGACTTGCCGGACTACCGAGAGGTTGTGGGATATGAAAACCATCGTCAATCCAAGTTCAACGCGCAACCGGGCAATCAGGGCGAGAATTTCGGCTTGGACCGATACATCCAGGGCGGACGTAATTTCGTCCGCAATAACCACCGTTGGGTCAAGAATCAGCCCCCGGGCGATTGCTACACGCTGACGCTGGCCCCCCGAAAACTCGTGGGGATACCTGTGGATCGTGTCCGCCGGCATCTTGACGGTTTCCAGCCAATGCACGATTTCGTCGCGATGTTTCCGGACGCTCGCCCGGCGGGGATCGAGGGCCTCGGCCAAGGCCTCGCCGATGGTGCACCTGGGGTCCAGCGAGGAATACGGGTCCTGCGGAATCATCTGGACGGAACGCCTCAGTTGTGATCGCTGTGCCCTCCGTATCGAGGAAACGTTGAGGCCGCCGATAGTGACACTTCCGGCGGACGGGCGGAGCACGCCCACGAGGGTCTTGGCCAAGGTGGATTTTCCCGACCCGGACTCGCCAACGATCCCTACCGTGCGGCCTGCACGGACGTCCAGCGAGATCCCGTGCAAGATGCGGGGCGCGGATCTTCCCGAGCCGTATCTCACCTCAAGGTCGCGAACTTCGATTGCATGTGAAACCTCAGGCATTGTGTCCTCCAATACTGGCTCCGGAGACCGCCGCTAAGCGCGTTGTCAAAGGTGCATTGATGTCCGGCGTTGCTGCGAGCAAGGAACGCGTGTAGCTGTGCTGCGCACGTTCCACGCTGAGGTCGGATGCTTTGATCTCCTCGACTATCTCGCCGCGATACATCACGATCACGCGGTCACAGATGGCGCGAACCACTCCGATGTCGTGGGATATGAACATCATGGACGTTCCGTAGTCCCTGTTAATCCGTTTGAGCTCACGAAGGATGTCCGCCTGGACCGTGACGTCCAGCGCCGTGGTGGGTTCATCCGCAATGATCAGGCGCGGTTCCGAGGCCAACGCTGACGCAATCATTGCCCGCTGGCGCATTCCGCCGGACAATTCGTGGGGATGCTGCCTAAGCCGGAGTTCCGGCGTCGTCATATGAACAAGGCGGAGCGATTCCAAGATGCGTGTCCGCGCCTTAGCCCGCGTGAAGCCTTTGTGAGTGGTGAGCACTTCGCTGAGCTGGGTTCCCATGCGAAGGGCCGGGTTGAACGTGGATCCAGGATCTTGGTAAACGAGGGCCACGGTCTCAGCCATCCGACGGGCCGGAAGGGGCCGGAGGAGGTCAAGTCCATCGACGGACAGACGCGCGGCTGTTGACGAAAGCCCGTCCGGAAGCAGCCGCGCGAGAGCCATTGCTGTGAGCGTTTTGCCGGACCCACTTTCTCCCACGATTCCGACGATCTCGCCGTCTTTGATGCCGAAAGAGATGCCCTTGACGAGGAGTGTGTCACCAGCGGAAATCCGCAGTTCGCTGACGGAGGCGAGATATGAATCTTCCGGAGCGGGCGCTCCGGAGTGTTTCATTGTTGACCGAACCTGTTTGCTGGACGAGCGGGGATTTGCTGCGGCGGCCAGGCCGTCGCCAATCAAAATGGCAGAGAGCCCCGTCAGGATGATCAATGCCGCAGGACCGACCATTTCATAGGGCCTTCCCGCCAGAAGCGAGGGAAGGGATTCGTTGAGGAGCTTGCCCCAGTCGTAAGCGGGAGACTGGACGCCGAGTCCCACGAAAGACAGCGCCGAAATTGCAGTAAGGGTCTGGGCAAGGGTTGAAGCGGAGAGTACAAGCAGGGGCTCTGCCATGTTCGGCAGCAGGTGCTTGATGACCATTCTTCCGTTCCTGACGCCGAGGAGCCTCGCGGTGGTGATGAACTCTTGTTGCGACACCTTGGCAGCGAGGTTTGCTGTCAGACGGGCGAAATAGGGGATGCCCGACACGCCGATCGCAACGACAGCCGAGATGCCGCCCGCGCCGAGGATGGCAGCAACGACGAGAGCCAGCAAGAGTCCCGGGAAGGCAACCATTCCGTCGATAACCCGGAGGCAAATCTCCCGGGGCCGGCCCGGCATGAGCCAAACCCCCGTCCCGGCGAGCACGCCTGCGATGACGGCTATCGCGGTTGCGCCCGCGGTCATCAGCAGCGTTAGCCTGGTCGCCACAAGGCTCCGCAGCAGGAGGTCATGACCGGCGGTATCTGTTCCCAGCAGGTGCCCGGCCGATGGCGTGTGGCGTGCACCCATCGTGTCGGCGGCGTCGCTGAAGGCAATCGGCGCGAGGATGGCTATGACGAGAACCACAAGAAACAACGCGACGCCGACGGCGAGTCCGAGGTTCCAGCGTGAGCGGCGGCTACGAGAGTGCATGGGAGCCTCCAAGGTTGCGTCGGTCGATCAGGCCGAGGATGAGGTCCACCAGCAAATTGATGACAGCGGCGATGAGGCCGATGACGATGACCATTCCTTGGATGACGGGATAGTCACGATCGAGGATCGCCTTGATGATGCCGGTCCCCAATCCAGGGATGGCGAAAACGGATTCGATGATGATGGCGCCGCCGATCATCCCGGTAAGGATGAGCCCGCTCAACGTCAGCGTCGTCGTCAGGAGGTTGGGGAGCGCCCATTTGATGTATTGCTTTGCGGCCGGGAGCCGCCAGCCTCGTGCAGTGCGCATGTAATCGTTCTCAAGGACGACGGCGGTTTCCCTCCGTACGACCCGTGAGATGGTGCAGATCGGGCCAAGAGCGAGTGCTGCGACGGGCAGCACGAACGATGCCGCGCCCAGCCTTGGCGCATATGCCGGAGGAAGGACAGGGAAAACTCCGACGCCAAGCGCCAACATGACCACGAGGAACGAGGCCGTAATGTATCCCGGCACGGAGTCAACGAAGCCTGTGATCACGCCGAAGGCCGCATCGAGCCAACTGCGGCGGCTGCCTCGGGTGAGGATTCCCATCACGATGCCCAGGGGGACGCCGATGATGAGTACTGTGATGATGCCCGCCGTTGCGATGGTAGCTGTGAACGGCAGCCGGCTCATGATGATGGTGCCGACAGGTTGGCCATACTGGAAGGATGTGCCGAGATCCCCCGTGAGGACATGGCCAACGAAACTCACGAATCGCTCTCCCAGGGGGAGATCGAGCCCAAGCTGGTGGCGGATCCGCTCAATATCCGCGAGATCCGCGTTCGCTCCAGCGATGGCGTACACCGGGTCGCCGGGGATGAGTTGAACGATGAGGAATGAGGCCACCACGAGGGCCAGGAACGTTGCGGCAAGGCTTCCGACCCGCCGGATGGCGAAACTCAGCCAGGGCGATTTTGTGCGTGCCAGGCGCTCGGTCAGCCGGGGTGCGGCCCCCGGAGGGCGTGTTGCCTGTGTCGATGGCAGCTGCGCCGATGTGTATTCGGTCATCAGGGACTACTTTCGGGGATTCACGTGCTATTTAGTGATGCGGAGAGTTGCGGCGTCCATGTAGTCGCCGAAGGCGCGGATGCTGAATCCTTTAGCGACGACGGTGGTGGTGGGCAGCGTGGAAAGCGGGACGGCGTCCACACGCTTGAGCAGTGAGGCCTGGGCCGCTTGGAAGGCGGCGCAACGCTGGCCAGTGTCCACAGCGTTCATGCCTGCCGTGAGTGCTGCGTATCCTTCGTCGTTGACGACGCCCGTCTTGTTGCGGCCGCCGCTTTCGGCGGCTGGACCCATGATTCGCAGCAGCGAAGACGGCAGGGTCCCCATCAGGTTGTTGTCGCCTTGGATGTTGATATCCCAGTCGGTGCCGCCCTTGGAGGTCAGGCTCGACCAATTGGCATTGTCGAGTGACTGGAGCGCGACGTCGGCACCCGCCTTGCGGAGGCTCTCCGCTATGTACTCATTGCCTTTGGTGATGAGGGTGGTGCCCACAATCCGGATCTTGACGCCCTTGAGGGCTTGAGCGGCAGCGCTCGCGTCCATCCCGGTCACCAACGAGGAATCGGTGTTGACGCAAGGTATTTGCGATGATCCGACCGATAGTGTCGTCTTTCCCCGTGAATTGCTCACTATATCGCTGAATGCCTTCGGATCGATGGCCTGTGCAACGGCCTTACGAAGATCCTGGCGGCCCGCGAAGGCGGCCCCGGACCGTTCATTGAAGATCAGGTAGGTGGTGTTGTTGGACGTGCTGGTCATGGCGAAGTTGTTGTTGCCATCGAACCGCGCGACGTTCTCGTCTGCCATCACGCCGACGTCGAGGCTCCCCGCCTGGAGTTGCGTCGCGATCGTGGAGTAGTCGTTGATCGGCCTCAGGACGATGCTCTTGGCGGGAACGCCCTCGAGCGGTTTTGAAAACTTCGGCCACGCGTTGTAGCCGTCCCGGAGTGAGAGGGCGTACGACGATGCGGGCTGAGACGATACCAGGGTGTAAGGTCCCGAAAAAGCCGCCTTGACTGAGCCGGTTGCGAGTCCCTTAAGGTCCGCGAGACCCGCCGGGCAAACAATTCCGGCCTGTGGGATGGACAGGCCGGTCAGAAAGTCGGACCATCCCTTGGAGAGCTTGACCGCAACAGTCCCGGCCTTGTCGTCAGGACTGAAGGTCGCTGTTGAAGAGCCGAACGCCAAGGAGCGGCCGGACGAGCCTGTTGCCGCTGCCGCGAAGCGAGTGAGCGACTTTGCGACGATCGACGGCGTGATGGGCGTCCCGTCAGCACACTTCGCATCGCCGCGGATGGTCAACGAATAGTTCGACGCGTCCCGCGCATCCCATGTGGAGGCAAGCCCACCCACAAGGACACCGTTGTCATCCTTACGCAGTAGCGTGTCGAAGAGCAGGGGTGCCACCGTGTAGTCGTCCGCTGATCGGGCAAGGGTAGGGTCGAAAGAGGAGGGGTCCGTGCTGAGCGACATATTCACCGTGTCGGTCGAACCGGCAGAGGTGGCGGCGCTGCCACCGCAACCAGTGAGTACGAAGGCCGCAGCGGTAGCGAAAACAGAGGCCGTGATGAGTGATCGTTGGAACATTCGTTCTCCAGTGATGACGGGTGTTGCGGAATGAAGACGGTCGTCCCAGAGTAGGGAAGTGTTCAGAGTTTCGGGTTTTTTCGCCCGATATGCGCAAGGATCTGGCAGATTGGTCCAGCTTGGTGCATGATTCTGTGCATGCCTGATGCCTTGGATTTCCAAATTATTAACGCGCTGCAGATCCATCCCCGGGTCTCCTGGACCCAATTGGGCAAGATTCTCGCCGTGGATTCGTCCACCATTTCCAGACGGTGGAACACCCTGCTTTCAGAGAGGCTGGCTTGGGCGAGCTGCTATGACAGTGGGACGTTGGGCACGGCGGGAGCGGTGTTCGCGCTGGTCGAGGTGCGTTGCGTCTCGGGCCGACGCGGGGAGGTCATTGAGGAACTGGTCCGGCAGCCTGCGGTCTTCAGTGTGAACTGTACGTCCGGTTCGCGGGATCTCTATCTGATGCTCGTTGCTTCCACCCTGGTCGAGACGGATCGCTACGTGGACGCGCATATCTCCTCGATTCCGGGGATCATCGGCACGCGCACGCACTACCTGCGGACCATCTACCGTGAGTCCTCAAGTTGGCGGTTGAATGTCCTCAAACCGGGCCAGGTGGATGCCCTCGAAAAGCTGCGGCCGTCAGCCAAGAATGTCGAGCACAAGCCGGCATACGACGCCATCATTGCCGCGTTGCGCGGCGATCCCCGCCGGACGGCGGCACAGGTGCAGGCCGAGGTCGGCCGGTCCATCTCCGTGATTTCCCGGGACATCGACGCGATCCTCGCCGCCAAATGGGTGCGGTGGCACGTTGACTTCGCGCAACAGATCATGGGCTGGCCTGCTGCCGCTGTGCTGTGGCTGGACGTCAACCGCGCGGACCACGAACGCGTGGTTGCCTCACTGAAAATGCTCAACCAAGTCCGGGTATGTGCATCGGTCACGGGCCAGGCCAATCTTTACGTGCTTCTCTGGCTACGCGACCTGGAGGAACTCGACGATCTTGAACACAGGTTTACGTCCGCCTTTCCCCGCGTCCAGATCAAGGACCGGTGGATCATTCCCCGCATCGCCAAGCGCCAGGGCCACATTCTCGACGACGACAGCCGCCATCAACAGTTCGTTCGGCTGACGAGCCAAACGGGCGGCCTCGAAGATTAGGGATCGGCATACCATTGCGGGTCGAGTCGCCTTAGCGCCCCGCCCCGAAGGAGGTTAGGAGTTCGAATCTCCTCAACTCTACAGTGAAGGCCCTTTGACCTGCGGAAACGTTTGGTGGGAGGGCTTTTTCACGTTTAGTTTTGATCCCACTCCACGGAAACCACACCTTTCGGAGCGAAAACCGTCCGCGCCGGCGACCGTTGAGGGCTGCCCGCGCGCCGTCCTTGATCCGCTGGACGCGGTTGGCGATGACGACATGCGGTGATCGACACGATCACGGCTTCCGAGAAGCCCTGCTAGCGAGGCACGCCCGACTTTGGTATAGCGCTCGACCGAGACGCTGGCCAACATCGCAACCTCTTCGCGCCGCAAGCCGGGGACGCGGCGCTTGCTGCCCCCGATCGACGGCAGGCCGGACTGCTCCGCCACCGCACTAAACCGCACCTCCTGAAGTTAGCGGAAGCGGCCAGCAGAGCAGGCGACGATCCCAGGGTGCCCGCCGTACTCCCTGAAAAGTGCAGAAAACCGGCCTAAGCCCGCCACGCGTTTACCCCACGGAAACGATGAAAACCGCTGACATGTCACGGGTCCGGCATCGCACCAATAACGCTTAGATTCCGCGGATTTTCTAGCCACCACAAGCCCTTAGGCAGAGAACGAAAAGTGTCCTCCCGTGAGGAAGAGGTCAGGAGTTCGAATCTCCGTTTCTCAAGCCTCGTTGGTACTGGTTTGGTACCATGAGGTACCATGAGGAATGGCCATGAATTTGCGTGTTCCCGAGGACCTCGACCGCCGTCTCGATGAGCTTGCCGCTGAGGAGCACACGTCCAAGTCCGCGCTGCTGCTCCAGGGGGCTGAGCTGGTCCTGCAACGGCACGGCCGGCGTCGGGAGATCAATGAGGGTCTGGATTTCGTGATGATCCATGACGCAGATCTGCTCAAACGACTTGAGGACGCGTGAGTTCGTACCTCGAAATCGAGGACGCTCTGCAGGTGATCGACCGTTACGGGTTTCACGTCCGTGACGTCGGGTTGCTCGCCGCCGCCCTGGCGCGTCCCGCGACGACGGTCATGGGCGCGGAAGCCTACCCTCAACTGGCCATGAAGGCTTCGGCGCTGCTTGAGTCCGTGGCGAGGTTTCATCCGCTCATCGATGGCAATAAGCGCACCGCGTGGACGCTGATGGTCCTTTTGCTGTGGATCAACGGCTACCGACACGACTTCAACACCGACGAGGGGTTCGACTTGGTGGTGGGCGTGGCCGCCGGCGACATCGATTTGCAGGGGAGCGCGATCCTGATCGAGAAACACCTGATCTAACGGTAGGCCTAGCGGACGGGACCCTAATCTGATTTCCGGCATTCTTTGACGTGCGCTCGGTGGGGGAGCCTGCAGGGGGCAGATTTAAGGGTGTGTACAACATACACACTTTTCGCTTCGGATCGGGGCGTACATCGGCCGGACTGGCCCGGATTGGCCATGTTTTCGGGAGTTCCTTGTGTTTCCGGGGCCTGGAATGCGGTTCGAGTCCCGCCTCGGGCACAGCATTCACCCTCGTCAGAGGGGTTTTTGCTTTAACGTGTGTATAAAGCTTGTGGTGGCGTGCCTCTGACGCTAAGTTCGCGGGCTTTGGCCTGGCCGCCGCGGTGGCCTATTCGGGTGTGTGAGTGGCGAGTTCAGGGTTCTGGCTGGTGGGCCCTTCGCTTGCTCTGGGGTGGGGTCATACGCGTCTCCTTGCTGGTTGTTCTGGTGGCCGCGGTTGGTCTTTTACTTATTCATTTCCCAGGGTTGTGGTGATGACATGACTGGGTTGAATATCTTCAAAATTCTTCTCCTTCGGTTCGTGCCTTCTGTACCGTTTGGGTCGGGGCCGGACGCCATTAGTCCGGCCCAAGGCAGTGTGGACATTGTCCACACTTAAGTCTGCTTTTTGTTGTCGCTCATGCGTGCTTCGCTTCTGGGTTCCCGGTCTACATGAGTACATTCAGCCAAGGGGCCTGGGCGACATGACTTCCAGGTAGTTACAACGTCCTGTTGGAGCTGTAGGTGCCGGCCGTTGACAGTGGGGCTGCACGTCGCGCCGAAAGCCCTGAAACGGTCCAAAGAGCGGATCAAACAGCTAACGTCCCGGAAGTGGAGCATCACAATGGGTGAGCGCATCGCGCGCCTGAACCGGTTTGTCCGGGCTGGGTGGGCTATTTCCGACATGGCCGACACTCCGAATACATTCACGGATTTGGCTAAGTGGTGCCGGTGCAGATCTCATGCCCGCCGATGGGCAGTTCTGCTGGCCGTCAGTGGGCATTTCTGTGGCCGCTTACGGGCAGTTCTTCATGGCCGCTAACACCTCCTACTAAAACTGGGGAGAATCGGTTTCACACCTTTCGAGGTACGTTCGTATCTACGGGGCCGGTGAGGGTGACTCCTGCCGTCAGCAGCCGCAGTTCCCGGATGTCTTCGGCAAGGCTAGCGCTCGGCACCGGCTTGCGGCATCGGTCAGGATGGATTCTTCTCCAAAGGGTCTCCTGGTCGTCTTAGCGATGTACTCCTTTCGTTGTGGACGTGGATGCTGCGCTGGGTTGCTCCGCCCATGGGAGCGTTCCGGCGGAGCGGGGGGCCGCCCCGGCGCACCCAACGGGAACGGGGTTCTGCCGAACCCTGATGTGGGGTCGCTGTCGAGATGGCGGGGTTCCCTGCAGCGATGGGAAACCCCGTCAATGCGTGTTGTTCCTTTGTTCAGCCCGCCAACCTGTCGAGTGGCCATGCGTTGGCTATGTACCGGTATTCAAGACGGCTTGAGGGCCCGTCGGAATCGCCGCGCCAGAATGTCATCCGGCGCGGGGCAATTTTGTATCCGTACCAACTGGGCGGCGCGAGAAGTGAGCCGGGTGGGTGCGCTTCAGCGAACCGCTCCCAACCGTCACGGCGTTCCGCGAGCGGCATCCGGGCCGTCTGGTCATCGTTTACCCAGGCGAGCAAGCGAGGTAGCGGCTACGTTGCTGGAACACGGAGGCCGCCTCCTCGTCCGAAACCCGGTGGACATCACCCTGCACAACCAGCTGCCTGTGCCCGTCTTCGTGCTCGGGTAGCCATTCCTTGGCTAATGCCAGCGGGTCCGTTGGATCCGGATCGGGATGCGCCGTATCAATGCCGAACGTCGTGGAGGAGGTGATCATAAGCCTTCTCTTGCCGGACGGAAGCGCGAGATTTCCACCAACGCCGCGGTGGCCTGCGAGACTGCGGCCTCGAAGATTTCGGCGCCGTCAGCGGTGTTGGCACGCGTCGGATCACCGATCACGCCGCTCGGGCCGAAGTCGTCGGAGAGCCAGCCAAAGCTGACTGGTTTGGAATGGAATCCGATGTACTCAGCGTCGGCAATATGGGAGGGCACGTTTCGCTCCGCGAGCGACATGTCCACCAAATCGGGCCGGATGTGCATGATAAGCGAGGTTTCGCCATGGCCGCCATGGATGCCGAGACCGCATTCCTCCTCTGGCGGCTCGACGCCGTCAGCCGATACATGGACCCCTACGAGGAATGTATTGAGGCCGAAGCGGCGGCGGATCTCCCTCAACGCGACCTGCAAGAGCGCCACATTTCCGCCATGCCCGTTCAGGAACACGAGGGTCCTTGCCGGAGTGGAGGCCACCGACCGGCCGATGTCAATCACGGTCTTCATCATGGCGTCCCAGCTGAGCCATACAGTCCCTGGAGCCCAGGCGTGTTCATCCGATTTGGTGTAGGCCAGCGTTGGCAGCATCCAGACGTCGGTGCCGGCCGCGGCGGCGCGTTCTACGGCGCTGCTTCCCACCGCGTCGGCAAGGAGGTAGTCAGTGATCAGGGGCAGGTGTGGACCATGGTGTTCGACCGCACCGGTAGGCACCACCACCACCGATGATGGAGTGAGCATGGAAGCGGCAGCGGGGCCGGACAGCTCTGCCAGATTGCGGGTCATCTCTGGGCCTCCACCGTCATGAGGCCGTGTGGCTGCTTTTCGTCGCGGACGAGTTTCCCGGGGTTCAGGAGCCGGAAGGGGTCGGTCACGGCCGCGAGGTCCTTGGTCCGTCGGACTTCGAAGTCAACGAACCACTGGTGTGGGTTGTGAACACGCACTCCAAGGTCTTTAAGCCGCTCCAGGCCGGCTTCCATCTGGGCTTTGCTCTCATAGCGCCCGGCGAGCATGCCGATCGGATAGTCGCGCTGCGCCTCGATGTGGAGCATTCCGCCGGAGTAAACCGCGTGGACTTCGTCGATCCGTTCGATCAGCGCACCACCTGCCACTTCGACGTGGAAGTAGGTGTCAGGTTGTGCTTTCTGTAGCCACTCGACTGGATGGTTGTACGAGATCATGCTGAGTTTAATGACTGCCTGCGGGCCGACCCGGACGTCTTCCACCCGTCCGCCCGTTTGTTCGACGAGGGCGGTGGCTGCGGGCAAGGCCGCGACATCCAAAATGGCGCGCAGGCTGGCTCGGCCGGCGGGGATGGCCGCATCGGTTGGTAGTGCCGCGGCGAGCATCGGCGGGTCGGCCGAGACGAGGCGCGGGGTCGGTGTGGCTTGCCCGAGCTCGCGGATGATGGACAGCGCCCCCTCGAAGGCCGGGAAGCTTGCGTAGAAGGCGCGCCACTCACGCAGTGGTTCGAGTTTGACGGTGGCGCGGACAATGATCCCGGCGGTGCCGTAGTTGTGAAGGTAGCTTTGCGCCTCTGCGCCCTCTACCCGGATCATTACCGGATCGGCAACGGCATGGACTACGTCCAGTGCTACGACGAAGCCCGACTCGGAGATGACACCGTGTTCAATGGAGCCGGTTCCGCCTGAACCGCCGGAGAGGAACCCGCCGATGCTGCTTTGGGCCGTGGACGGGTACATGAGCAGTTCCTGGCCGGCGGCGCGGGCTGCTGTCTCCAGCTGGATCATGGTGGCCCCTGCCTCTGCGGTCACGAAACCATCCCCGACGCCGAGGATCGCCTTTGCCCTGGAGAGGTCCAGGACTAAGCCGCCGGGCATGGGGATTGCCTGGCCGTAGTTGCCGGTGCCTTTGCCTCGCGGGGTGATGGAGACGCCGTGGCGCACCGCAGCCCCCACGGCCTGGACGATCTCATCGGCCGTGGCAGGGAAGGCGACCAAGTCCGCGAGACCGAGCGGAAGCTGTTCCATGATGACGGGTGAAAGCTTTGCTCCATCGATCGAGGCCTTCTCGCGCATCGCCAGTTCGGTACTGACGCCGCGTTCGCCCAGAATGCTGCGCAGTTCCGCAGCCAGCGCATCGATTGTTGATGTGGGGTAGGTGTCATTCATGGTTATCGTTCTCTCTTCAAGAAAAGGGTTGACGCCGGGGCCGGCCGTGCCGTTGTTAGGGCGCGGCCGGCGGCGGTGCTCTTCTGGTGCTGCTGTTTGCGCTGTTACTTCAGGCCGATTGAGGTGTCGATGTACTTGTTGGTGTAGATGTCTTCGGCCTTCAGCCCGGGCTTGGGGTTGCTGTCCAGCTTGGTGAAGAGCGGGATGGATTCGTCGACGACCTTCTTCACGCGATCGGCGTCGAAATCGCCCAGTGTGGTGTTGCTGCCGTTGCCCACAATCTTCTGGTCGATCATGGTCTTCACCGAGAAGTCGGCGACGCCCTGGGAGTAGACCCAGCCCGTGTTGTACTCCTTGACCAGGTCAAGGATGAGGCCCTCAACGGGCTTGGGGTCCTTGAAGAAGTCCACCTCGGCCTGCTGGAGCACAGGCACGAGCTTGGCGAGGCAGCCACCCAGCTTGGATTCATCGCTAGACCGGACGGAAACGGCGGCCTGGTAGATCTGCCATCCCGTGTCGTGAATGAGCTGGTAGGCAACTGGCTTCTTCCATGCCGATACTTCATTTTGGTAGATGTACGGTTCGGCGCTGGCGAAGCCCTGCTGGGCGTCCTTGCCGCCGCCGGCGACGAAGTTGGCTGGGGTTCCGTCGTAGCTTCCGTCCACTACCTTGTCGGAAAGGATGCCCTTCGCCTTCAGGTACTCCATCCAGGCGGAGCCGCCGAAGTAGCGCACCACGCCGCCGCTCGCGGCCAATTCGGTTCCGAGCTCGGCGATCGTTTTCGCCTTGTGCGTGTCCGGGTCCCACATGATCATTTGCGGGTTGATGTCCAGGGGAGCGAATACCGCCTTTGTGGGCATTTTTGCGGACAGCTGGACGGCTTCATCGGTGTTGATATAGCCCAGAGTGATGGCCGGGTCCTGGTACATCTGGGACGCTACGCTTTGGAACCCGATGGCGGGGCCGCCGGAACGGATCTCCACGTTGACGCCGGTGGACTTGCCGCTGGCGTAGAGGGGGCCGGAGACGGACTTGTTGCCGGCGTCGATCTTGGGGTTGGGGCCGAGCAGCTGGTAGAGGTGCCCGTGCTCGCTTTCAGGGTTCCAGTCGGTCTGGATGACGACGTTCGCCGGGCAGCCGGCCGCCTTAAGGTCAACCGATCCGATGCTCTGGTCTGCCGCGCCTGCGGCAGGTGCCGTGGCGTTGGACGTGCCGCAGGCGCTGAGCGTGAGCGCGGTGAGGGCCGCGACGCCGGAAAGGACAATCGCGCGGGCCGGGGTGTGGGGTTGTGTTGGGCGGTGCATGTGTCTCCTCGTGTGGGGAAGGGCAGAACGTGCGGTGGAACGGTTGGGGGAACAGCTAGCGGGCGTCGACGTCGTACCAGGACCCGATGACGAGCTTGGTGATCCAGCCGAAGAGCCAGAAGATGAGGACGCCGAACAGTGAGGCGGTGATGATCGCGGCGAAGAGTTCGGCGGATTCCACACGCGATTGGTAGTTGCTGATCAGGGAGCCGATTCCCGGCGTGCCGCGGCGGAAGAAGAAGTCTCCGACGATGGCGCCGACGACGGCCAGACCTGCGGAAATGCGCATACCTGCGAAGACAGCAGGCAGCGCTGCGGGCAGCTGGAGCTTGGTCAGAACTGTCCAGCGGCTGGCGTTCTGCAGCCGGAAGAGTTCCAGCTGGGAGCGGTCGGCCGATTGGAGCCCGAACAGTGTGTTCGAGACGACGGGGAAGAGCGCGATCATGACACAGACCACGGTCCGGGAGAAGAATTCGAAGCCGAACCAGAACCCGATCAGGGGCACCAAGGCGAGGATGGGGATGCATTGCAGGATCACGGCGTACGGAAACAGCGATTGTTCGATCCATTTGGCCTGTGACATTGCGATGCCCCACGCCATACCGATGACGATCGCCGCAGCGAGACCGGCGAGGGCGACGGCGGCGGTCTGGCCCAGGCTTGCCAGGATCTCGCTCAGGACATCCGGCACCAGGAACGCTCTTGTGACCACTTGGTCCGGCGGCGGCATGAGGAACCGTCGTGTCTGGTCCAGCACCAAATAGCTGACGGCATACCAGAGCCCCAGGATCAGCAGGAAGACGAGTGCCGGCGGAACCCATGTGGCTCTCCAAGGTCTGGGTGGCTGAAGGGCGCGTGTTGATTGCTTGGTGGAGGCCCCGGAAGCACTGGCTGCGGGAGCCTTCTCCGGGTTGATCGTGGCTGACATCAGTGGTGCCCCTCTCGGAGTGCGTGGGAGACGTCGCCGACCAGGGCGGCGAACTCGGGGGTGAAACGGATGTCAGGGTCTCGGGGCACAGGGAACGGCACGTCAAAGGTGCGCAGGATCGCTCCGGGCCTGCCCGACATGACCACCACCTTCGTGGAAAGGTAGACGGCCTCGGAAACGGAGTGAGTGATGAACAGGCCCGCAAAGCGGCGTTCGGCGAAGAGCCGAAGGAGCTCGTCGTTGAGACGCTCACGCGTGATCTCATCGAGTGCCCCGAAGGGTTCGTCGAAGAGGAACAGTTCCGGGTCCAGGGTAAGTGAACGGGCCAGGGAAGCACGCATCTTCATACCGCCGGAGAGCTGCCGTGGAAGGTGTTGTTCGAAGCCTTTGAGCCCGACCAGTTCGATGGCTTCCTGGGCCTTCTGCATGCGGACGGTCCGGGGCTCCTTCCTCAGCTCGGCCAGCAGTTCGACGTTGGATTGGACGTCGCGCCAGGGAAGCAGGGTGGCGTCCTGGAAGACGTATCCGATCCGGGACGTGCCGACGTTGACGGTCCCGTCGGAGGGGCTTTCCAGTCCGGAGGCGATACGGAGCAGCGTGCTCTTGCCGCAGCCGGAAGGTCCGACGACGGTGACGAACTCACCCTGGTGGACCGTGAGGTCGACGCCCGAGAGGGCGACGGTCCCGTTGGGGAAGGTCATTTCGACATCCTGGAAATCGAGGAGCACCTTTCTTTCGTTCCGGGTTTCCGGGGGCGCTGCTGCCTGTGTAGCTGTCATGCGGGGTACCTCGATTCGATTGGGGTCATTGAATTGACCCGGGTTCCGGGAATTGCGATGCGGCGCGATACTTCGCTGTGCGCCACAAGCAATCCGGCGTGGATTACGTACCGATCAGGTGACGCAGTTGCGACCACATCGCAGATGCTGGTGCCGCGGATGGCCAGGAGTTCGGCGCTAGCGTCCTCGACCGGGCCCGCTGCGGGCAGGCCCATGACGGAACGGGCGCCGGTCGAAACCGCGTCGTAGGCCTCGGCCGGTGTCAGATGCGCGGCGGCGACAAGCAGCCCGGCCGTTTCGAAGGCGTCACTTCGCCCTACTGGATTGAATGGGTCTCGCACGTTGTCAGCCCCGGCTCCCAATCGGGCGCCACGGTCCAGCAGTGAACGGACCGCGGTGAGGCCGCGCGGCGTCGATGCCGGGTGGTCCCAGCCTTGAAGGTAGAGGTTGGTGAGGGGGAGGGTGACTATTCCGAGGTCGCTCTCGAGGATCTCGTCGATTACGGAGTGGAGATCCTCCGTTTCGAGGGTTCCCAGCCGCACGCAGTGGCCTGCTGTCCTCATCCTGTCCGGAGGCCACGCTCGGACCAACCGGGCGAACTCGACGATGGTGAGGGCACCGTCCAGGCTCTCGTCTGTGTGAAGGTCGACGCCGACGCGGCGGCGTTCGGCGAGCGTGATCAGCCGGCGCAGATCTGTAAACGGGTCTGCGGCGAGGTGGGGTGATCCGCCCACGAGGTCGACGCCGAGATCGATGGCTGCTTCGATGTCCTGGTCCGGGACATCGGGACCCGCGAGGGCCACAAGTTCGAGGTCCATGAGCCCTGCAAGTTCCCGGCGGACAGCAGCTAGGGCTTCGACGCCGCGGAGCGGTTTGTCTCCGAGCAGGACGTCGACGTGGCACCGCACCGACGTGGTGCCGTTGGCCAGCAGCGCGAGTGCGGCTTCAAGGGCCCGGTCGCGGATGTCGTCGACGGTCATGGTGGAGGCGTGTCGCCGCCACGCATCGATCGCGTCTCGCAGATTTCCCAGGGGAGGCCGGATGGCGTCCGCGGACAGTGCCTTGTCGAAGTGCGCGTGCGGTTCGGCAGGTGCCGGGAGGAGCATGAAGCCGCTGAGGTCTATCTCCGTTCCGGAGCCGGACCGCCGGCCTTGCCCAGCGGCCACGACCTGGCCAACGCGGTCTCCGTTGATCTCTACGTCCCGGACGGTTCCATCGAGCAGCGTAGCTGACCGCAGGAGTGAGATCTGGCGAGGCAGTTGGTGCACAAGGCCCTCCGATTCCATTGCTTTCGATGTGGGGCAAAATGTTGATACAGTCAACATGTTGATAGCTTCAACATACGGTGGTCGTGTTTCGCCCGCGTAACAAGTCGATTTCCCGACGGTGAATCCGCCGGCGTCCTGCACGAGCGAGGATGAACTGACGGTTCCATCGTGTTGAAGGGGACCGAGAGGAGTGACGGTGAAAAACCCGGTAGACGTGGCGGGATCCGGCGGCGAAGGCACCGGCCGGGCGCCCGCCATTGACAGGCAGATCGCGCTGATGGGCCAGCGCATCCGTCTGCTGCGCAAGGACAAAGGACTCACGCTGGTTCAGCTCGCGAGAGCAACAGACCTCTCGCATTCCTTCCTCAGCCAACTGGAAAGAGGCCTTGCCCGCCCGAGCATGTCGTCGCTGGACCGGATCGCCCACGCACTAGGCATCGGCCAGATCGAGCTGATGCTCGCGGCGGAGTCCCGCGGCCCGTCCTCGGCCGAGCCCGGCAACGTCCATGTGGTCCGGGCCGACGAAGGCCTCCGCGGGCCGACGCGCAAGGGCGAGGCCCGCACCCTGGCCCGAGGGAACCGGGGAGTCATGACCTTGGAATGGCACGATTCCAATGTCGATCCCGGCAGGTTCTATGTGCATGACGAGGACGAGTTCCTGTTCGTCATTTCCGGCAGCGTGCTGGTGGAACTGGACGACCGCGGGTCCGAGTTCCTGCATGCGGGGGACTCGATCCACTACCCCGGCGGCACCCGGCACCGCTGGAGCTCACCGGACGGCAGCGTGTACCGCGCCATCGTCGTCAAGGAAGACCAGTTGTTGACCAGCAGAACCGGCGACGTCCACCTGGAGCGCGCGGACGCCGACCGGGGTGGGAAGTCATGAGCGCCGAACACGTCGAGATGTTCGAGGTCAGCGTTGCGGCATGCCGGGAGCTTGCGGCCGGCGTCATGGCCTTCGAACTCGCAAGCGCAGACGGCTCAGCCCTTCCCTCCTGGACGCCGGGTTCACATCTCGATGTCCTGTTGCCTGGCGGGATTGAACGTCAGTACTCGCTCTGCGGGGACCGCGGCGACGAATCGCCTTGGCGGATCGGCGTCCTGCGCGAGCCCGGCGGTCGGGGCGGCTCCATCCAGTTGCACGACTCCGCCACAGTGGGCACCACATTGCGCGTTCGCGGTCCTCGCAATCATTTTCGCTTTGAGCCGGAGGCCTCGGCCCGGGTCCTCTTTGTGGCTGGCGGAATCGGCATCACCCCGATCCTTCCCATGGTCAGTGAGGCATCCGCACGGGGCCTCGACTGGACCCTGGACTACGCCGGGCGCTCACGGCAGACCATGGCGTTCGTGGGCGAACTGCTCGCCACCCATCCCGAACGAGTGCGGATCCACGCCGCCGATGAAGGTCAGCGCCTGGCGCTGGGCGTGCTTGCGGAAGACAGCCGTCCAGGACCAGATGCCCGGGTTGCCGTGTACAGCTGCGGCCCCGCCAGGCTGCTCGACGCCGTCGAGGACGCTTTCGCCGGGCGCCTCGGAGTGAGCGTGCATCTGGAGCGTTTCACCCCGAAGGAGAACGGCGCTCCGGTCTATAACGGACCGTTCGAGGTGGAACTCCAGCAGACAGGTGTGACCGTCACAGTGACCGAGGGCCGCACGATCCTGGAGGCCGTGGAAGAAGTCGGGGCTTTTGTTCTTTCCTCCTGCCGCGAAGGTACCTGCGGCACTTGTGAGACCCCCATCGTCTCCGGAACGGCTGACCACCGGGACTCCGTTCTGACAGCGGCGGAACAAGCCGAGAACCGCGTGATGATGGTCTGCGTCTCGCGCGCGGCGTGCAGCCGGCTCGTGCTCGATCTCTGACCCGGCCGCCACGTTCACCCACACGCCCACTATCCAGGGAGTCGCCCGTGCTCACCATCACCAACGCCGAACGGATCTTCATCGACGGCAACAACGAACGCACCGGCCCGCTGCATATCAGCGCCGGGATCGTGGCCGAGGCAGCGCCCGTCCCAGCGGGCCCCATCCCTACACCGGGCGTCACCGCACCCTCCGACGGAGAGGTGCTCGACGCCACCGGCTGTGTGGTCACACCCGGGCTTGTGAACGCACACCACCACCTGCTTCAATCGGCCTTCCGAACCCTTCCCGGCACGCGCGGTGTGGCCATGAGCGAATGGCTGCCCACCATGGCAAAGGCCTACGGAACCGCCACCATCGACCCGGAGCTCGCGGGCCTTGCGGCAGCTGCCGGCGCCGCGGAGGGCCTGTTATGCGGGGTGACTACCGTGGCCGACCACCACCTGAGCTGGCCGCACGCGGCCGACACTGTGGCCATAGCCAGCGCAAGCGCCGAAGCCGTCCGGCGCGTGGGCGCCCGCCTTGCATTTGTGCGAGGAACCGCAGGCGACGATCCCCAGACCGCCGCTGCATCGGCGGAGGACATCGTTGCAGCCCTCATGCCCGGCGCCACGGGCGGCACGAGCGGGGACGGCATGCTGCAGCTCGCCGTCGGGCCTGCCGGGGTCCACAGCGACGGCCCTGAAACGTACAAGCTGCTCGGTGAGGTGGCGCGCCGACACGGGCTGCGGCGCAGGACTCAGTCAAATGAGCAGGTGGATGTCGGGATTGCCTTGGAGCGCTACGGCCGCCGCCCCCTGGAGCTACTGGAGGACTGGGGCTGGCTTGAGGACGATGTAACTCTGGCTCACCTGTGCGACGTCACACCCGGGGAGATCTCCCGGATTGCCGCATCCGGCGCGACGGCCACCCATGCCCCAGGTTGTGACCTCCCCATGGGCTGGGGAATCGCCCCGGTCGCCGCACTGCTCGACGCCGGCGTGAACGTGGGTCTGGGCACGAGCGGCGGCGGCTCAAACGACGCCGGCCACCTGCTCGCCGATGCACGGCTGGCCATGCAGATCGCTCCTCTTGTGGGCCGGGCCGTTTCCGCTCGCGAGGTGCTCAGCATGTCTACGGAGGGCTCGGCACGAGGCCTTGGCCGTCCGGAGCTCGGCCATTTGCGGGCCGGGGCGGCAGGGGACTTGTGTGTGTGGGATGTATCCGGGATTGCCGATGCCGGCGTGGCGGATCCCGTTGCGGGGATGTTGTGGGCATCGCCGGGCCGCCGGCCACGGCATGTTGTGGTCGCGGGCAGGGTGGTAGTCCGGGACTTCCTGCTGGTGGGCGCGGACGAGCATGACCTCGTCATCGCTCTACACAAACGAGTGGGCAGATAATTCGCCTCTCCGCCTGCCCGCAGCCCGCCGAACGTCAAGCGGCCATAGTTGTTCTGGCCGCGGAGGCTGGACCCGGGACGAAGTTAGTAGCGATACAAGGCCGGACGGATCCGCGGGTTCCTGACCGGCCAGCCCCGGCATGGCCTTCGCCGCTTCGCTTAGTTTCGCGGCATGCCGACGGCGCGGCTGATGAGAGCGTCGAACTTGCGGTCGCTGAGCAGTCCGCGGGCGGTGATGAGCGGTTTGGCGCCGAAGCCGACGGCGTAGCGGGTTTTGGGTTTTGACGCGGTCACGGCCTTTCCGATCGCGTTGGCGATGACTGACGGCGGAGAGTTGCGGTTTCCGTTCGCCTCCGATCGCAGTGACATCGCGACGGCCTTGGCCTGTGGGGCGTAGGCGCCGGTCCCGGAGGTCCTTTCAACGTGGTCCGCGGCAATGCCGCCCCACTCGGTCGCGATCCCGCCGGGCTCGATGACGACGACGTCGATGCCGAGCGGCTTGACCTCCAGGCGGAGGCAGTCACTGAGGGCCTCGAGGGCGAACTTCGTGCCGTGGTACCAGCCGCCCAGCGGTGTGTAGATCTTCCCGCCCATCGAGGTGATGTTCACGATCGTGCCCGAACGCTGGGCGCGCATGTGCGGCAGCGCCAGCTGGGCGAGCCGCATCGCGCCGAAGACATTGACCTCGAACTGCCGGCGACCCTCGTCGATCCCGACGTCCTCGAGTGCACCGTAGGAGCCGTAGCCGGCGTTGTTGACCAGGACGTCGATCCGGCCGGTCTCGGCGATGATCTGGTCGATGCCGGACTGCATGGACGCATCGTCGGTGACATCCATCGCCACGGGACGGACGCCGTCCGCGGCAAGGCTCTTCAGCCGATCGGTGCGCCGTGCGGCGCCGTAGACGGTGAAGCCGAGGTTCTGCAGCTTCCTGGCGGTCGCTTCTCCGATCCCGGAAGACGCGCCCGTGACGAGTGCGGTTTTGGTGGTCATGTTCGTGCTCCTGACGTAATATGAATTCTGGTTCACTTAAATAATGAACCGAGATTCACTTTCATGCAAGTTCCGGCAGGAGAATTTTCGTGACCATCCAGCAGCGCCCGATGCGCGCCGACGCGATACGCAACCGCGCGAAGATCCTCGACGCCGCCCGGGCGGAAATCGCAGCGCAAGGCCCGGACGTGGGAATGGAGGTCATCGCTGCCACTGCCGGCGTGGCAGTCGGAACCCTCTACCGGCACTTTCCGACGAAGACCGATCTGGTGGGCGCCGTGCTCGCGGAATACGTCGAGCAGATCACGAATGAGGCTGAAGCCGCCCTGGACCGCGCCCGGAGCGGCGCCTCACCGCTGGGCGTCATCGTCGAGTTCCTGCACGAAGTGATCCGGATCTCCGCGATCAATGAGGCCGCGAAATCCGCAGCTCCTGCCTTGGGTGCTGCTGCCGACCTCGACGAGTCCCGTGCCGCGTCGGCGCTGGCTGAACTCATCGAGAAGGGAATCGCCGCCGGACAGATCCGGCAGGACCTCACCGTTGCCGACATCTACATCCTCATCTCAGCTGCTCCTTTGGACCAGGAGGAGCCGGTCCGTGAACGGTGGGCTGCGCTGGTCCTGCCGTGCCTTACTGCCGACGCCGCTCGGATTGATCTCGACGAGGTCGGGCAACGGTAATTGCGCCGGAGCGCGCACGCGCCGACCGGGATCAGGTCCCGGGGCGGTCCGTGTGACCGCCAAGGCCGCTCCGCCGCGGTCAGGGCAGGCTGGCTGCCGCCTATTTTCTGCTGGTGACCGGCTACCGTTTGTGCCGCCCCAGGAATGCACCAACACGTTGGGGGAACTCCACGCGGTCCGTGGCCCGAAGCGCGACGGCTGTGTGCCGTGACTGCTCGGTCAGTTGCTTCAGGGCTGCATTCACGGCTGACTTTGCTGTCCGGAGCGAGGCTGCAGAGACCGTATTCCATCCGGTCAGGGTCTCCTTGAGGGTTCTGTCGAGGTCTTCATCCGGAACAACGGTGCTGATGAGTCCCATTGCGGCGGCATCCGGCGCCGGGAGCATTCGGTCGCTGAAGAGGAGGTCTTTTGCCCGTGAAGGGCCGATCCGTTCAGCCAGCCGGGCGGCGAATGCCGGCGGGACGAGGATCCCTAGCCGGGATACCGGCATGCCGATCTTCGCGGACTCTCCAGAGATCTGTACATCGCATGCGAGGGCGAGCTGACACCCTGCCCCGGCGGCGATGGTCTCAATGACTGCCATGGTAGGCATGGGCAACTGCTCGATTGCCTGCATGGTTCTTTCCATTTGCGCAAACGTGCCGTCCACGTCCTGTGCCGTCGCGTTTCCCCATTCCCGGAGGTCGGATCCGGCACAGAAGTTCCCGCCGCGCCCACGGATCACCACGCCGTTGAGTGACTCATCGGCCGTCATCACGGCACACGCTCTTTCCAGAGCTTGCCAGTCGGCCAGGCCGAGGGCGTTGAACCGCTGCCCGGTCCCGATGGTTATGGTGGCGATTCGGTCCTGTAGTTGCAGGTCCACCGGGTTTTCAGTGGTCGTTGCAGTGTTGTCGATTTCGGTTACGGGTGTCACTGGATGGCTCCGGATAGCTTCATTTCCTTGATGGCGGTGTCGTTGTATCCGGCGGCGTTGAGTACCTCGAGGGTGTGTTGGCCCAGTAGCGGCGGCGCGGTTCGCACCGCGGCCGGTGTCCAGTTCAGTTTGATGGGGCAGCCGATGACTTTCAGGGGCCCGGCTTCGGGGTGGTCGAGGTCGGTGATCATGCCGCGGGCGATGACCTGGGGGTCGTTGAGTGCCTGGTCGACGGTCTGGATGGGGCCGGCAGGGACGCCGGCGGCATCAAAGCGTTGGACCCACTCCCGGGTGGTGGCCTGCCGGAGTGTTTCCTGGACCAGTGGGATGAGCTCTGCCCTGTTGGTGACCCGCAGCGGGTGGTGGCGAACCGGGCGTCTCCGCTGAGGTCCGGACGGTCGACAGCGTCTGTGAACCGTTTCCAGAGGGCGTCGTTTCCGACGGCGAGCATGAGGAACCCGTCCGATGTGGCGAAGGCCTGGTAGGGGGCGATGGTGGGGTGTGCGGATCCGTATCGTTGGGGGACCTCGCCGCTGGCGAGGTATCCGCTGGCGAGGTAGGTCAGCCATGAGACCGAGCCGTCGAGCAGGCTGATGTCCACCCATTGTCCGGTTCCGGTGCGGTTGCGTTCCTGGAGTGCTGCGAGGACGCCGATGACAGCCCAGCTGCCGGCGATGAGGTCGGAGGCGCTGTTCCCGACGCGGACGGGCGGGCCGGCGGGTTCGCCGGTGACGCTCATGATGCCGCTGCGGGCTTGGGCTATGGCATCGTAACCGGCCCGTTGGGCATCCGGCCCGGTTTGGCCGTAGCCGCTGATGGAGGCGTAGATCAGCCCTGGGTTGTCCCTGGAGAGTTCGTCGTAGCCCAGGCCCAGGCGGGCGGCAGTTCCCGGGCGGAAGTTCTCGACGACGATGTCAGCCGTTGCGGCGAGGCGTTTCACTGCCGCCAAGCCTTGCGGGTTTTTCAGGTCGACGGCCAGGCTTTTCTTGTTCCGGTTTACGGAGAGGAAGTAGGCGGCCTGGGTTCCTTGGAAGGGTGGTCCCCAGTGCCGGGTGTCGTCGCCGAGGCCTGGTTGTTCAATCTTGATGACGTCCGCGCCGAGGTCGGCCAGTGTCATTGTGGCGAACGGGCCCGAAAGGATCCTGCTCAGGTCCAGAACCACGAGCCCTTTAAGTGGCCCTTGGGCCGGTTCATCGTCCGCGTCGGTGGCGGGTTCCACCGTCGGTGTGTGGGGTTGGGTGATGGTCATGTTTGTGTCGCCATTTCTTTGTTGCCCCCTGAAGCGGTTGTCGTGGTGTCGCTGGCTGTGGACGCTTGCCGGAGCAGTTCATGTCCGTAGTCGTTGCCGTTGGGGGTGCGCATCAGGGTATGGATGTGGAACTTTTTCGGTTCGGTGTTGTTGAGGAAGACGCCGCAGTGGTGGTCGAGTTCGAGGATGACGACGGGGCTTTGAATGCGGTAGTAGAAGGGCTCGTCGTCGCCGTATCCGCCGATCCAGGAGAACCAGGTGTCCTGGTAGTGGTCACTGATCTCGCGGCGGCGCGCGGCGGCGGGACCGGCCGGGAGGTACCCGGTGAAATCTTCGATGATGTCCTGGACGAGGGCCTGGGAGGTGTCGTCCATGTCGGTGAGCCGGATGCCCTCGTAGGGGATGACGCGGTTGTCCTGGAACGCACCGGCGAGGTGGCGTTCGTCGCCGGGGTGCACCCGCCCTGCGGGCATTGCCGGGTCCACAAGGTGTGCATAGGTCTGTGCTTTGTCCCGCAGGTCCGGGGCGAGGTTCTGCATGAGCTGGCGGGCGGGTTCTATCCGTCCTTCGAAGACTGTGGTGCCGTTGAAGGGGTCTTCGTCGATGGTGTTGGGTTCGGCTCCGAAGAAGACCGGGGTGATGACCATCTGGGTTCCGGCGATGAAGCAGTTCAGCGCGAGGTGGTGGCCGAACAGCTGCCATCCCCAGGGCTGGGTGTGTGAGGGGTGGCCGTAGAGCGCGAAGTTGTAGCTGTAATCGTTCATCAGGGCCGGCAGCCCGACCATGTCGCCGAGGAACCCGTTGATGCGCATCAGCGTACGCGCCAGGTCATAGCCGGATTCGCTCAGGCTGGCCTGAACGATGTCCAGGACCAGGGCCCGGGTCTGCTCGTCCTGGTACTCAAGGCGCAGCCCGGTGTCGTGCTGCATGAATTCCGGGTTGGCCCAGGTCTGCCAGTGAGGTCCATCAACCGGGTAACAGAGCTGTTCCCTGGCTTGCCCGGACAGTTGGTCCAGGAGATTCGTGGCGGCGGCGGTCATCGCCTCAACGGGTGCTTCTTCGCCCGGCCGTGCAAGGGTGAGCTGGTAGAGGTCCTGGATGAGGTTGCCGTCGCTGGTGACGCCGCGGAAGGGCTGGAAGTACAAGGGCTCCCAGCCGCGGATGAGGTCACCGGTGAAGGCGTCCTTCCGGGCCGCTTCGCGGTAGCCGTAGGCGTCCAGGCCTTTCAGCTCCTCGATCCGGGGATCACCTGGCGGGTAGAGGTATTGCCGATATTCGGCGGTCACCGAGTGGCCCCGTACCGGTAGTCGTTGCCGACGATGGGGGTCGTGAGGACACCGAGTTTGTCGACTTCGACTTCGACGACGTCGCCGGGTTGCAGGAGCCATTGGGGGGTACGTGCGTAGCCGACTCCTTCGGGGGTGCCGGTGCAGATGATGTCGCCCGGGCGGAGGGTGAAGGTGCGGGAGATCAGGGACAGGGTCTCCCCGAGGTCATAGATCATGTCCTTGGTGTTGCCGTCCTGCACCGTTGTGCCGTTGACCCTGGTCTGCACGCGCAGGCCCTCGCGAAGGTCCCCGACCTCATCGGCGGTGACGAGCGGGCCGAGCGGGCCACTGTTGTCCCCGTTCTTTCCCAGGATCCACTGGGAGGTCAGCTTCTGCGCAACCCGGGAGGTCAGGTCATTGAAGGTGGAATAGCCCACGACTGCCTTCCGTGCTGTTTCGGCGTCCGCGTCGACCAGGGGGCGGCCGATGTAGGCTGCGATTTCGCCCTCCCAGTCCAGTCCTGCCTCGTTGGCCGGTACCGGGGCGGGCACGCCGTCCACGCTCAGTGACTGGGTCCAGCGGGCGAACAGCGTCGGGTGCGGGGGGAGTTCCTGGTCCTTGTAGCTTCCTTCGGCCGCGTGGGCATGGTAGTTCAGGCCAATGCAGATCACCCGTGCCTCCGGGAGCACCGGTGGGACGATCCGGACATCTTCGGTGCTGAGCAGTTGCCCGTCGGCCGGTTCGTTCGCCAGCCAGCGTGCGGGGTCGGCCCAGAAGCCCTGCAGGGTTGTCAGGACCGTTGCCTTGCCGTGGCCTTCGGTGACTGCTATCCGGGTGTCATCGGTGCCGGGGGTGCGTACGCCGATCAATTTCATGGTGAAGTGCCTTTCGTTCCGCCCTGTGTCAGGCGGAGATGTCTTCCAGTGAGCGGTTGCGGGTTTCGATGCCGGCGGTGCCGATGACCAGGGCACCCACCAGCGCGAAGCCGCCGAGCAGGGCGAAGATGGTGCCGACTCCGCCGCTGTCCAGCAGGGGACCGATCAGGAAGGGGGACAGGACGCTTGCGAGCCGGGCGAGGCTGCTGGCCGAGGAGCTGGCGAAGCCGCGCATGCGGGTGGGGTAGAGCTCGGCGGTGTACATGTAGAGGACGGCGGCCGGGACGCTGATGCCCAGGGCGATCAGGCAGCCGGTGGTGAAGAGGACCTGCCAGGAGGTGTCCCCGAACGTCGTGGTCATGACCCACCCGTAGGCGCCGGCGGCCGTGGCGACGCCGAATCCGATGAGAAGGGACGGTTTGCGTCCGATCTTTTCGACCAGCCAGGCGCTGATGTTGATGACCAGGATGACGACAATTCCGATCAGGACTGTCAGGAGCAGTGAGTTTGCCGGGGGCAGGTGGCCGACCTTGACGTAGAGGCTGGGCAGCCAGACGGAGTAGCCGTAGATCACGAAGTATGCGGTGAACCACAGGAGGGCCAGCATGATGGTGCGGCGGCCGTACTGTCCGCTGAACAGCTCGGAGGCCTTGAAGGCCTTGTGTGCAGCGGCCGGAAGGGGTTCCGGTTCGTCCAGGACCTTGCCTCGGGAGGTCGCTTCGGTTTCCATCTTGCTCACGTAGGCGTCGGCTTCCTCGTGGCGTCCGCGCTCGGCGAGCCAGCGGGCCGATTCGGGCAACGCGAACCAGGCCCAGACGGCGACCAGCAGCGGAATCACGCCGATGCCCAGGAGCACCCGCCAGGCAAGCTGCGGTGCCAGCGTGGAGGTCAGGGCAAGAGCGACCAAGGGGGCGAAAAACAGGCCCCAGGAGAACGCGGACTGGTATAGCACACCGACCCGGCCGCGGCTCTTGCGGCCGAGGTATTCGTTGATCAGTGTTCCGGCGATCGGGACTTCAGCGCCGAGGCCAAGTCCCTGGACCATGCGGAAGATCAGCAGGCTGGTGGAGGACCACGCGAAGGCGCAGGCTATGGAGAGCAGTGCGAAGATGACCATCGCGCCAATGAAGGCCTTTTTCCGGCCGAACCTATCGGCGAGCAGGCCGATGCAGATGGCGCCGATGAACTGGCCCACGTAGCCGGCGCTGATGATCAGGCCGGCTTCGGCGAAGCTGATCTTGAACGCGGACACCACGATGGACAGGACGACGGCAAGGCTGATGGCGTCGAAGCCGTCAAAGAAGGTGCCCGTGCCAAGGATCGAGGCTATTTTGACGTGGAAGCGGCCGGTCGGGACGCGGTCAATCCGCGCCGCGACCATGGAAGGTGAACCCGACGCAGCAAGAGCTGCGTCCGTGGGTTCCGAGGTCTGAGGATTCCTCATCTTGATCTCCTTCGATACAAGACATAATGGGTTGGTTTCACAACCGGCACTGGCAGGCCGGCCAAGCATGCCCAGTCGCGGCGGGTCCGAAAACCCCTTTGCCGCATACGCCCTTAGGTGCTGGTGAGTTCCATCACACCAGCCTTCAAGTCATAAATCAAAGAGATATTAGTTATAGAAAGCTATTCAGCAAATGAATATCCTGTTCGGGTCCGGGCGGGTTGCTGGTGGTAGCTCCGGAACTGATCGCGTAGCCAAGTGATGGCCGGATCATCAAGGTTCCGCGGGTTCCAGACCATGTCGATGCCGAAGGGCCGGAACGGCACTGGGCTGTCGAGAATGACCAGGTTGCTGCTGGTGGCGTAGCGTCTGGCGATGCTGCCTTGGATGACAGCGAGCAGTTCACTTTCCTCGACAGTGTGCATCATGGTCAGGAAGTTGTCGCAGATAAACCGCGACTGGACATGGATGCCCTCTGCAGCCAGCAGCTGCATCGCGTGCACGCGTAAGCCGTCCTGCTCGTAGACGGCAAAAGGCGCGGCCGACAGGGTCGAACGCTTCAAAGGTGTGCGGGCCAGCGGGTTGTCAGTGGAGGCGATGATGACCCATTCCTCCTGGTAGAGCCGCTCCCGGGGATGCTCTACGGGCAGATGTTCAGGCACGAGAATCAAGTCAACTTCCTGCCCGCCCAGGATGGAGTCGGGATCCCGGGGGAGGTCCATGGCCTTGAAGGAGATCCCGGGCGCGACGGCTTCGAGCGACTTCATGACCGGACGCAACGCGGTGATGGCCGTGGAGGCCGAGGCGCCCACGACAAAGCGGCGGTTTGATTCAGCCGGTTCAAAGCCGGGCTGTTCCAGGATCTGGTTCGTCAGGGAATTCAACAGCTCATCCACCCGCCCCTGCAGGCCGGCGGCTCGGGCGGTCAGCTCGTACTTGTTGCCGATCCGCACCAGCAGCTGGTCATCCAGGAGGCTCCTGAGTCTACGCAGACTATTGCTCATGGCCGGCTGGGACATGCCCAGGGATTCTGCGGCGCGACTGACATTCCGGTGCCTCAGCAATGACTGCAGGGGGACCAGTAGGTTCAAATCGACGTTGCCCAAATTTCGTTTCTGCATGGCCCAAACTTTCGTAGTTATTAGTTTCATGAATACTCGGCCATGAAAATAATCTCTTGGACTTATGGCTTGACGCAATGGTGAGATGGGGGTCACAGCGAAGAAATCTTCACACGCCGTCGACTTCTTCCGTTAAATCAACTGCCCTTCGGGATCCGCTCCGGGGGTATCAGTACAGAGAGGTACTTTCATGGAACACGCCACGCAGGCCACCGGCCGGGTCATCGTCATCGGAGCCGGCCCCGTTGGCCTCAGCGTCGCCGTCGAAATCGGCCTTCGCGGCATTCCGGTCACCATCGTCGACCCCGTCGTTGACCTGTCCGAACGTCTCCACCCCCGCGCCCGTATTGTGAACCTGCGCAGCACCGAACACTTTCGCCGATGGGGCGTGGCCGATACTGTCCGCGAACATTCCGCTTTCGGCCCGACCTGGCCCACCCAGGTGCAGTTCCGCACCAGCCTCGCCGGGTACAAGATCGCTGCCTTCGGGGACGCTTTCTTCACCGCTCCCACCGACACTGCTCTCTACCCGGAACCGGCCATCCAGATCCGCCAATCCGACGTCGAATTCGGCATCCGTGAACGGCTCGCCGGCCTGCCCAACGTCGAGACCCTCTACGGCTACGAAGCCCTGGAAGTCAGCCAGGACGAGGACAGCGTCCACGTCCACGCCCGTTCCCGCGACGGCGAAGAACGCCACCTCACCGGTGCCTACATCGTCGGCGGCGACGGCGGCCGCAGCATCGTCCGCCGGGCTTTCGGTTTCAAGATGATCGGGAAGACCGCCATCTCCCAGAACGTGCAGATCCTCTTCGAATCCAAGGACCTTTACACGGCCCTGAACCTGGAACCGGCCATGCAGTACTGGTGCCTGAACGACGAATTCCCCGGATTCGTGCAGACCACCTCACCGGACGGTGAGTTCATCCTCAGCCTGCACAAACTCAAAGACGTCAACGCCTTCACCACCGAACAGGCAGAACGCGCCGTCCGCATCGCCATCGGCTCCGACGTGCCGTTCCGCATCATCGGCCTTGACCCGTGGGTCATCCACGCCCGCATCGCCGAGGCCTACCGCCGTGGCCGCGCCTTCGTCGTCGGCGACGCAGCCCGCCAGCACTCCACCTACGGCGCGCACGGCATGAACCTTGGCCTGTCCGACGCCGCCGACATCGGCTGGAAACTCGCCGCCGTCCTCCAAGGCTGGGCACCGGAGGCCCTGTTGGACACCTTCACCGCCGAACGGCGCCCCATCGGCGTAGGCGTCCTGGAAGAAGCAACCCGCAGCTTCTCCAAATCAGCAGTTGACCTCGTCGTCCCCGGCATCTCTGAACCCGGCGAAGCCGGTGATGCGGTCCGCGCAGCCCTCAGCGCCGTCATCCTGAAAGAAAAAGCACCCCAGTTCCGGCACATCGGCACCCAGCTCGGTTACAGCTACGCTGACTCTCCGCTGATCATCTCTGATGGAACCACCGGGCCGGAACGGACCCCGAACAGCTACACTCCCTCGGCAGTCCCCGGCTACCTGGCCCCGCACGCCTGGCTCGCCGACGGCACGTCCCTGTACGACAACTTCGGCCAGTGGTTTACCGTCCTGGACTTCGGCCAGGGCCAGGCCGAAAACCTCGACGCCCTCGTTGAGGCAGCAGAGAAGGACCAGGTGCCTGTCACGGTCCTGCGCCGGCCTTCCCAGGAACTTGAAGCACTCTACGGGGCACGCTTTGCGATCATCCGCCCCGACCAGCACGTCGCCTGGCGTGGGGATGTGCTTCCCCTGGCATCTTTGTGGGCTACCGTGACGGGCCACGTGCTCCAGCCCTCCGCCGCAGCCGCTCCGGCGAACTAAAGACCCGGGCGGGGTGCCGCGCCGTTTTCAAAAGCCCGCGGCCCTGCACCTCGTCCGTTGACCTGTAACAAGCCCCGAGCGATGGAGGGGCGGACCGAGACCTGAACGGGAACAGAACCAACCATGACGAAACACCAAACAAACGTCCTCACCAACCTCCGCTACGCCGATGGGGCCGCCGGGGACTTGAAGCTGGATCTCTACACACCGGAGTCCTCCCAGCCGGCACCGGTCCTGATCTATCTCCACGGCGGTGCCTGGATCACCGGCCGCCGCGATGAAACACCCAACCGGCTCCACCACCTCGCCGCCCACGGCATCGCCGTAACGTCCATTGACTACGACTTCGTCCAAGACGCCCCGTTCCCGGCCCAGCTGAACAACATCACAGCCGCCGTCACCTGGGTCAAAGCAAACGCCGACGAACACAACCTGGACCCTGAACGCATCGCCCTCGGCGGGGCCTCCGCTGGCGGCTACCTCGCCACCATCAGCGCGCTGCTCCTTACCGACAAGACTGCGGCCGCCGAGAGCGGAACCGATGCCGATATTGGCGCCATCGTTGCACTCTTCACCAACTTCGATCTAACCTCCGCCCGCCCCAAGCCGGTCCCCAACAGCGGCTTCACCGTCCCGGCGTTCATCGCAAACTCGCCCGTCCCGGCATATTTTGGTGGCACCCCGCCAACCCCTGCACGCCGGCAGGCCCTGCTGGCCGGAGTACCCGAAGAAGAGCTGAACGACGAGATCCTCGCCGGCCTTAGCCCTATGGACCGGCTTCACGCTAACACCCCGCCGCTGCTGATCATGCACGGTACCGCCGACGGCGTGGCTCCGGTCGCGCAGTCAATCAACTTCCATGACCGGGCCCAGCGCCTCGGACTGCAGGCCGAACTCAAGCTCCTGGACGGCGCCAACCACGAAGGACCCGAGTTCGACACTCCCGAAACAGCGGAGTGCATCGCAGCCTTCCTGCACCGGGCCCTGCCCGCAGGAACCGCGGCCAGCCACAACCTTCAGCCCACCACGACCCACGAGTGACGGTACCAACCATGCAGCAAACTTCTCGCACCATCATCGAAAACGTCGCCGTCCTCAGCCTGGACGAAACCATCGGTGAACTCGGCTCCGCAACCATCACCATCGACGGCGGACGAATCACCAGCATCGAACCCACCGCGGAAGACGCCGCCACGGCGCCCGGCCACCGCGCGGGCGACGAAGTCATCAACGGCTCGGGTCTGCTCGCTCTTCCTGGGTTCATCGACACCCACCGGCACACCTGGCAAAGCGCCATCAAGCACAGCTACGCAGAGCTCGACCCGCGCGTGTACTTCGCCGAAGTCCTCAAAGGGCTCGGTGCCGCCTTCCAAGCCAACGACGTCTACGTCGGCAACAAGCTCGGCAGCTACGCCTCCCTCAGCGCCGGAACGACCACCCTCTTCGACTGGTCCCACGTCCAAAACTCCCCGGAACACTCAGACGGCGCCATCGCCGGCCTGCGTGAGTCGGGGATCCGTGCGGTCTTCGGCCACGGCTGGCCCACCTCACCGGATGACTCCTGGACCGCCAACAGCACCAAACCCCACCCGGCTGATATCCGCAGGGTCAAGGATCAGTACTTCGCGGACGGATCCATCGAAGACCGGATCACCCTGGCCATGGTCCTGCGCGGACCGGAAGAAGCATCACCTGACGTGTGGCAACACGAGCTCAGGCTCGCCCGCGAACTCGGGCTTCGGGTTTCCGTCCACACCGGCGCCTATGCCCGCAACGCCAACGCCGCCGCGGTGCAGCAATACGCCGACGCTAGGCTCCTTGGCCCGGACATGACCTTTGTGCATTGCAACCACCTCACGGACGCCGAGCTGCAGCTCATCGCAGACAACGGTGGAACAGTCTCCCTCGGTATCCACTGCGAAATGAACTCCCAAGGTGTCGGGGAAATCCCCTTCCACCGGATGCTTCAGACCGGGATCCGTCCCTCCCTCAGCGGGGACACCGAAACCAAATGCACCGGAGACATGTTCACCCAAATGCGCATGCTCTGGGCCTACCACCGCTCAACCCTGACCCGCCTCGGACCTGACTACGCGGCCCAGACCCCGCCGGTCACCATGCGAGACATTCTCGGCTACGCCACCATCGAAGGAGCCAAAGCCATCGGGCAGGAAGCGGAGATCGGCTCTCTCACCCCGGGAAAGCGGGCAGACATCCAACTTATCGACACGACCGCCCTTAACCTCGGCCCTATCCAGGACCCGGCCGCCTCGGTCGTGCTGGCAGCCCACGAAGGAAACGTCCGCCACGTTCTCGTCGGCGGAAAGTTCGTCAAGCGCAACGGCTCCCTCGTGGGTGTCGACACGGAAGATCTCATGGAAGAAGCCCGCCGTTCCCAGGAGAATCTGCTCGAACGCGCCGGAGCCTACAAAGCCATGGCCGGCGTCTGACACCAGCGAAACCGCTATGAAGCGTGGCCTCAGCCAGTTCGATCAACGCTCGCGGACGTGGGCGCGAGCTCGCGGCCTGTCCTCGCGGATATAACCCTTGAGTTGTAGAACTTGTGGGTTGTATCATGGAGTCGGTGTGGAGTGTTGACGTTGAGTTGGTGGAGTCGTGGTTGCTTGCGCTCGATCAGGACTCGTACGAGCAGGTGATTGCTGCGTTGGAGCTTCTTGCAGAGCGTGGGCCGCAGCTTGGCCGTCCGCTGGTTGACACGGTGGTCCGTTCGCGGCATAAGAACATGAAGGAGCTGAGGCCGGGGTCGAGTGGCCGGTCGGAGCTACGGATCTTGTTCGCCTTTGACCCTGAGCGGCATGCGATCTTGCTAGTCGCGGGAGACAAGGCAGGCAACTGGAGCAAGTGGTACAGGACGAACATTCCGATTGCGGATGATCTGTTCGATGATCATCTGAGGATTCTGAAAGGAGGATCGTGATGGCAAAGACTATCGAAGAGATGCTGGCCAAGCGGCCTGTTGATCGGGTTGCCGTGGAGGCCCACAAGAAGCACCTGCTCGATGAAGTCCGGGCCTACCGGCTTCGGGAGCTCCGTGAGGCCTCTGATCTGACTCAGGTTGAGTTGGCTGCACGGCTGCACGTCAGCCAGAACAGGGTGTCCCGCATCGAGCACGGTGACATTGATCGCGCCCAGGTCGATACCTTGCGGAAATATGTTGAAGCGGTCGGTGGCCGGCTTCGTGTCGAGGTTGAACTCGGCGACGAGCGGATCCAGATCGCCTGACTGGCAAACCTGTTCCGGTATGCATGCACGTCTCGGTCGTGCCGGGGAACGGGTTCAAAAGCGGGAAAGAGGGGGTGTGTACAACATACACACTTTGCCGTCGGACTGGGTCGTACATCGACCGGACTAGCCCGTACTCGGCATGTTTTCGTGAGTTCCCAGTGTTTTCAAGGGTTGGAAGCCGGTTCGAGTCCCACCTCGGGCACAGCATTCCCCCTCGTCAGAGGGGGTTTTTGCTTTAACGTGTGTACAAAGCTTGACAAGTGCCTCTGACGCTGGGGGCGCGGGCTGTGGCCTGGCCGCCGCGGTGGCCTATTCAGGTGTGTGGGTGGCGGGTTCAGCTGCCCTGGGCTGGTGGGCCCTCCGCCTGCTCTGGGGTGGGGTTATGCGGTTCCTCGTTCCGGTTCTGTCTGGTTGGTCGTGGATGGCCAACACCTATTCATGGGCCGGGATTCCGGGTACAACATGACGAAACCGACGTTGGCGCTCAGATTTCCTGGGCGGCGACTCCTGGAGGCAAGGGAGTGCTAGGCCTGTCGGTTTGTCCTGCCAAAGGGGGTGTGGACAGTGTCCACACCGTGTCCACGTGTTGCCGTAGACCATCGTTGACCCTCCCCGTCCGCCTTTTTTCCGCGTGAAAGGGATCCCCTGGCTTGACCTTCCTCCCTGCTGCTGGCACGTCCGACCGCGCATCCGAAGCCTCGGGCCAGTTTCCCGCCATGGAAATGCATGGACTGCGCGAGGGGGACCAGCTGGTGGCGGTGTTAGGGCCCCGGTCTTCAGCCGTCGTCGTTCTTGTTGTGGTCGGGCATGCCTGTCGGTGACCGCAGCCTGCGAGTCATGGCTGCACGGGATTCACGAACTGGGGTTGCCTGCTGCGGGTGCGAGGGCTTGCAAACGCTTCGCCGTTGACAGGAACACAGACGCTACCTGCTTCCCGGCGGGACTGAGGCTCCGGTTCCCGAGGTGGGCGAGGAGGATCCTCCTCGTCGGGGAGCCGGTGAGCGGAACGGCGATGATGTCGGGGCGGAGGGCACTCAGGGCGAGCTGCGGGGCGAG